>NZ_JAJHJB010000002.1:0-309179 GCF_020819555.1 Pelosinus baikalensis | reverse complement strand
AACTTTATTTAGCTTTAATACTCTTATTTTATGTAACATAAGCAAATTGTGTTACATAAATATGGGATCTTTTAAAAAGGAGGGGTTCGTTAATAAACTGAAACCTATTTTTAACAAATCTATTTAGGGGATAAGGTGGGAGAATTTTATGCGGATATCAATAAGCAAGCAAATACTATTTGTATGTATTATGATCGTTATAGCTTTTACAGGGCTTAACGTATATACATATTATGAAATTGACAATGTGCAAGATGGCTATGATAATGTGCTAAAGCGAAGCGTTCCTTTAGTAGTCGAGGTTAAGGGTCTTAATATTGAATTAAATGTTCAATCATCCCAGGTTCGAGGGTATATTTTAACGATGAATCCTACATATATTCAAGGGTATGAAACCTCTAGGAAAAATATGGAGTCCACTCTGATTAGCTTGGAAAAGAAGCTAATTACACCTGAAGGCAAAGAACAGGTAGCTGCTCTGCGAGCATCACTAGCTGAATATCATAAGGTTTCTGATCAAGGAATTAATGCTCGTAAGACATTAGGTCAAGAGGAAGCCTTAAAAGCAGTAGCTGCTTCAGGAGCGAAAATCCAAGCCGCTGAAAAAAATATGAGTGATACCGTAAAGTTTTTAACCGAACGAATGGATCTTAGAATACAACAGAATATTGATGCAACAGAACATATTCAGATGCTGCTTGGACTTTTAGATGTGATTATCTTGATCTTAGCTTGTATTTTGGCACTCTTTTTAGCACGGCGCATTTCCAAACCCCTTGGGAAAGTAGCTGCATCGGCGCAAAGTATCGCCAGCGGTGATTTGCGAGTGATTAATATTCAATATACTGCCAAGGATGAGATTGGCGATATGGTTCAAGCATTTACAGCTATGACTGATAATTTGCGCCATGTGGTAGGACAGGTAGCAAAATCTGCTGAGCAAGTAGCAGCAGCCAGTGAAGAATTGACAGCCAGTTCTGAGCAGTCCGCTCAAGCGGCAGGACAAGTTGCTGAAACGGTTACTAATGTAGCCAGTGGTGCATCTAGTCAACTGGTGACAGTAGAACAAACGGTTTCAGTCGTAGGAGATATGGCGTCAGCTATTACTGATATTGCCAGCAATGCCAATCAGGTATCTGCAAAATCAGAGGAAACGGCTCAGGTGGCAAGTGATGGCGGAGATGCAGTGAACCTGGCAACGAAACAAATGCAGATCATTGAAGAGTCTGTTGCCCAATCAGCACAAGTCGTACAGCAATTAGGGACAAGTTCGCAGCAAATTGGTGAAATTGTCGATGTCATCAGCGGCATTGCCGGGCAGACCAACTTATTGGCGCTTAATGCTGCTATAGAGGCAGCCAGAGCTGGCGAGCAAGGACGAGGTTTTGCAGTGGTAGCGGATGAAGTCCGAAAGTTAGCTGAGCAGTCGCAAGAAGCAGCGCAAAGGATCGCTGTCATCATCCGCGACATCCAAGCAGAGACTGGTAAAGCAGTAGCAGCCATGAATCAAGGAACAATTGAAGCATCGAAAGGCACAGAGATTATTACGAGTGCTGGTGAGCGATTTCATGCTATTACTACAATGATTCAGCAGCTAAATGGTCAGATACAGGATATTGGTACAGCTGCTGAGAAACTTTCCATTTCCAGCGGTGATGTTGTTTCTTCTGTAGATAGTGTGAAAAGCATAGCAGGTGATACAGCAGGAGATACCCAGACCATTTCGGCGGCAACAGAAGAACAATCTGCTTCTATGGAGGAAATTGCATCTTCCAGCCAAGCCTTAGCAAATATGGCGGGTGAATTGCAGGTAATTGTTTCCAAATTTCGTTTATAGATGTTGTGTCTCCTTGTCTGAATGTAGACACTGTTAAACTATGCAATCGGTATCGCGTGCCAATAATGCCGGGTGCAATGTCCATTAGGGATGTAGTGGAAGGAATGGATTACGGCTGGCTGCGTAGCAGTGGGGGTAGGTAGTAATCTTACTGGAGGAGCCAAAACTGGCGATTATACTTCTATTACAACAAAGGCCAAACAATTTATCGAGACCATACAGTTAGCAAAAGCATGAAGTGAAATGTAAATAAGATCCTACAGACAAAATAATCTGTAGGGTCTTATTTATTAAGTAGATTTACTTGGAAGTATTAATAGGATCTTGTATATTTTCAATACAAGTGTTAAAATGCAAGGATTAAAAGCATCAAACGACACCGTAGAGCTTATATTTTAAAATAGTAAGGAGATTATCTTTATGAAATTACAGCGAATTTCTCCCAGATATATTCTAGTGACTCTCATAGCCTGTCTACTTTTTAGTTCGGTGCCTGTCTTGGCGGCAGGCAACAATACACAACCAATTGAGTATGTGAATGGTGTAGTGCTGTCGATACAATCACTGGATGTAGCACCCAATAAAAAAGTGGGTATCAGCAGTAAAAGTTTAGTTACAATCCTGCTCACATCAGGGGCAGAGTCCGGCAAGCAAGTGCAAAGCATTAACTATATTACGAATCAACCTTTATTTGATATTAATCCCAGCCCTGGTGATAAAATTATTCTTGCAGTGAGTGATGTGCAAAATGAAAAACAGTATCATATTGCGGATTATAATCGTCTTTTTCCCACGTATATTCTAGTTGGTCTTTTTATTTTATCCTTATTAATTCTAGGGAAGACCATAGGCATCAAAACTATTTTTGTTATTTGCTTTTCAGTAGTTATTATTCTTAAAGGTATGATTCCCTTGATCTTAAATTACCATTGGAACTTTATCATTGCCACGATGCTTGTTTGCGCAGTGATTACAGCCATTACTCAAATTACCATTAGTGGCTGGAACTCAAAGACCTGGGGTGCTATTTTAGGAACCGTTGGTGGCGTATTGATTGCCGGTGTATTAGCCGCTATCTCCATTTCTTGGATGCATCTGACGGGGTTAGATAGTGAAGAAGCAATGATGCTAAAGGTTACGACCCTCACCTTTATGAACTTCCAAGAAGTATTATTTGCAGGCATTATTTTAGGATCATTAGGTGCTGTTATGGATGTTACCATATCCATTGCATCGACTCAATATGAAATCAAACAGTCCTGTCCTCATTATGGATTTAGAGAAATATTCAACTCGGGTATCAATGTTGGACGCGATGTTATGGGAACTATGGCAAATACCTTGATCCTGGCTTATACAGGCAGCTCTTTGCCGCTGGTATTTTTGATCGCATCACAAGATAATGTGTCTTTCATGCGCATTATGAATTTGAATATTGTTGCAACAGAAATTACAAGGGCTCTCACGGGAAGTATCGGACTTATTTGCTCTATACCGTTAACGGCTGTTATTACAGCTTTTCTTTTGAGTCGAAAACATAGTAAATAATTATATATCCCTAACGTTCTAAAAAGTTTGGCATATGTTGACAGTTTATGTAATATAATGTAATATTAAATGGAAAAATATATTGTGGCAAACTTATCCAAAGATAAGGACGCAAAGCCGTGGGTCTAAGGGAAGATATCCTATGATTGCCAGGTTGCCGATTCAATGTAGAATTGTAATTAGCACCAGCGTATCTTAGACTGGTGCTATATTTTTTACATTTTACATATTTCAGGAGGTTTACGTGAAGCTAAAGGTTAAGGGGAAAATACTTGCAATCATTTTAATAATATCAATGGCAACACTTTTAGTTGGTTCTATCGGATATTATTATATAAACACAATGAGTAACGAAATGAAAATTATGTATAGTGAAAATCTGTTGTCGATTAAAAGGCTAAATGAGACTCGACATAATTTTAGAGCCGTCCATGGAATGATTCTGGAAATGATTTTTGGTAATCTTGATAAAGCAAGAGAAGATGTCTTGGTCACTCAGATGAAATCGTTGTCGACGGAAACAGACCAAACATTAAAGGCATATGAAAGCCAAAATTTGGGGTCCTTCGAACGGGAAAAGTTAGTAGTGCTAAAAGAAGCAATCGGTCAATATCGAACAGAGCGTCAAAAAGCTATCGAATTATCTCAGCAAGGGCGCAAGCAGGAAGCATATGCTTACTTCACCCAGCAGGCAGCCGGCAAACTGGAAATTGTCAATTCAACTCTTAAAGAGTTAGCTGACTTCATGTCAGATAAAAGTGAAAAGGCGAATCGTAAGGGACAAGAGTATGCTGGATTTGCGGGAATCGTTATTTTCACATTAACAGGATTTTTTGTTCTACTCTGCCTGTTCTTAGGTTGGAGATTATCCAATGCAATTGCCAGAAGGCTAAAATCCGTTTGCATGTTTCTAAATGAGATCGAAAAAGGAAATCTTGGGGTAGAGAGTATTAATGTGGTAGACCAGGATGAAATTGGTGATATTGGGGTCGGATTAAATAGCATGGCTAGCAGCTTGCAGCGTTTGGTACGCCAGGTAGCATCTTCATCTGAGCAAGTTGCTGCCTCGTCAGAAGAGCTGACAGCAAGCGCAGAGCAATCGGCTCAAGCTACGAATCAAGTAGCAGCGACGATTAGTGAAGTAGCCCAAGGAGCTGAACAGCAGGCAAGTGCAGTGAATGTTACGACTGTTGTAGTACAGCAGCTTTCTGCAGGCATTGAGAAAGTTGCCGAGAATTCAGCGATCATAAGTGGCGTATCCGATCAAACCTCTAAAGCTACCCAAGATGGTACACAAGCCGTAAATGCGGCAATTAGTCAGATGGAAATCGTAGAGAAAACGGTGACTAAGTCAGCTCAAGTGGTGACGAGATTGGGAGAACGATCCAAAGAAATTGGACAGATTGTCGATACGATATCCGGAATTTCTGCTCAAACCAACCTTCTGGCGCTAAATGCTGCTATTGAAGCGGCACGAGCAGGTGAACATGGCAGGGGCTTTGCTGTTGTTGCGGAGGAAGTTCGTAAGTTGGCAGAGCAATCCCAAGAAGCAGCCAAGAAAATTGCCAATTTAATTACGGAAACCCAGTCGGATACCGAAGAAGCAGTGGTTGCGATGACGGAAGGCAGCCATGAGGTTAATGTAGGAGCACAAGTGGTTAATACCGCAGGGCAAGCTTTTAGGGATATATCAGCACTCATTGACCAATTAACGATGCATATAAAAGAGACTTCAACTTCTATTGAAGAAATGGCGTCTGGCAGTAAGCGAATTGTGGAATCGGTACACGACATTGATACGATTAGTCAAGAAACGGTTGGCAGGACACAAACCGTTTCTGCCGCCACAGAAGAGCAGTCGGCATCTATGGAAGAAATTGCTGCATCCAGCCAAGCATTAGCTAAAATGGCAGAAGAACTTCAAGGGATTGTTAGACAATTTAGAATGTAGAAAATCATACTGAATATAAAAAACCTTTCTATAATACATAAAAAGACCCTACAGGGGAGACTTTTTTAGTGTCTGCTCTGTAGGGGACATTTTATATTAGAGAGGTTTTTATTATTTACTCATGGACACTTGTGATTACATGTTAAGTTATAATCGTCAAACCAAAATAGCAAGAAAGTGGAAGCATGATTTCCTTGATTTTTTGACTAAATCTCTTTAGAGTAGAAGGCAAGGTAAATCTAATAAGATCTAGCGGAGTAAGGCGAATCATTATATAGTAGTAAAATAGCAGTATAGAGCCGAAGATAATTTTAAAAATAAGGTGAGGTCAAATGAAAGTATTAATCATTGATGATGAAAAAAGCATTCGCACCATCCTTTCAGAAATGGTACAGCAATGGGGATATGAAGTGATCCTTGCTGCTGATGGTGAAAGTGGATGGAAGATATTCCAGATTATTAATGAGCCTGTTATTGTGCTCTTAGACTGGATTATGCCCGGTATAGATGGGGTGGAGCTATGTAAGAGGATAAAACAAGGCGCAAAAACGTCCCATACGTATGTCATTATGCTAACAGCAAGAAAAAGCGATATAGAAGATATGGTTATTGGCTTTGATGCTGGAGCGGATGATTTTTTGACTAAGCCAATTGATCCAAGAGAACTGAGTTGCCGATTATCCGTTGGCAGCCGTATTTTAAGTTATCAATATGAATTAGAGCAACGCAATGCTGCCTTATACGAGACTACACGAGTGATGGAAAATATTATGAGGGAGTTACAGACTGTAAATGGAAAGTTAAAAGATCTTTCCATGGAAGATGAAGTTACAGGTATCGCCAATAGACGATGTTTGGAAAACTATTTGGCTAAAGAGTGGTGGCACGCATTGCGAGAGAAAAAAATAATGACATTTATCATGATTGATGTGGACTATTTCAAGCTTTATAATGATACCTATGGACATCTGGCAGGAGATGAATGCCTAAAAAAGGTTGCAGCAGTATTGGATCATAGTGTGAAACGCAATTCAGATATAAAGGCACGTTATGGCGGTGAAGAATTTGCAGTTGTTTTGTATGCTACGGATTATGCTGGAGGAAAAAAGATCGCTGAAAAAATCAGGTTAGCTGTTGAAGAGTTGCAGATACCTCATAGTGCTTCTGCAATTAATCTCTATGTTACTATTAGTTTAGGCGTTGCCACAATGATACCAGATCCCGATTCCTCTTATGAGATGTTGATCAAGAAAGCCGATGATGCTTTATATCGGGCGAAACGTGAAGGCAGAAATAGATGGATTGCTGTTTGACTTAGGAAGAGGTGGTAGCATGCTAAAGGATGAAAAACTGATTCAAGAATTTGTTGTAGAAGCGAAAGAACATGTAGAAAAGATAGAGTCAGGACTGCTGTCCTTTGAACAAAAAGAGTATGATGAAAATGTGATCAATGCAATTTTTCGCTCGGCGCATAATATTAAAGGGACAGCAGGTTTTTTTGGTTTTCAAAAAATCGTTGAATTATCTCATGCCATGGAAAGTGTACTTGGAAAGATACGGAGCAGGGAACTTGCTCTAATACTTGACATCGTGGATGCATTATTAATGGCTAATGATGAGCTGCGGGAATTATTAGATCACATCGCTATAAGTGAAGAACGAGACATTGCTTCTTTGGTAAAAAGGCTGCAGCATATTTATATAAGTGGTAAAGATGCTCAGCTGATTGAAAGATTAGATGCTGCGGATGAGACCTTCATTCCTCAAATACCCCAGAAAACAGCAGCAAAGAATCACAGGGATGATGCCAATAACAAGATGATTAGTGAATTGGGAAAGAAAGGTCATAAAATATATAAATATGTGCATGAAATTGATTCTCAACAGATTGATGTAGAGCGATTTTCTATCAATATGTCAAAGAGTATTCAGTCCATTGGAACCATCTTGAACAGTTATATTCGAAACAAGAATTTTTTAAAAGAAGAGAATTTTTCTGGGCAAGAAATAGTATTTTTGTTTAGTACTGTGCTGGAAAAAGAACTGGCGGTAATGGCAATTGGTGCCAATGCAAGAGATATTGAGGAGCTTTCCATTGCCACTCAAAGTGCAGAAATTTTTCAACTATTATCGGAAATAGAAGAAAAGTCAGCTTATCCTAAAGATGAGAATTTACTTAAGAGCAAGCAGAAGGCTTTAGAGTTTTCAGAAGAAAAAATTAAAAATGATTTGGCTGAAGAACGTATTAAAGTGGATGTTGCTTTACTTAATAATCTAGTAAATTTGTCTAGTGAGATGGTACTGGCAAGAAATCAATTACTGCGATTATTAGAAGCACATGTGGACGGGATACCGGGTATTCGGCCTGTTTTACAAAAGATTGATCATACCACCACCGAAATGCAAGAAAAGATTATGCGTACCCGGATGCAGCCGATCTCCATTTTATTTCATTCCATTCCACGTTTAGTACGTGATTTGTCAAAGAAATTGGGGAAAAGCCTTACACTGAAAATGGAAGGCAAGGAAGTGGAAATGGATAAATCTATTCTGGAAGGATTGATCGATCCATTTACCCATCTGATACGTAATGCATTAGATCATGGCATAGAAAAGCCTGAGATGCGAAAGGCTTTAGGGAAAGATCCTACTGCAATGATCGAGATAAAAGCTCGGCACGAAGGTGGCCGAGTGATTATCGATATCATGGATGATGGAGCAGGGATTGATGTGGAGAAGGTTAGGCAGCAAGCTTTGCAAAAAGGGCTGGTTGGGCAGGATGAAGCAATGGATATCAGTGAAAGTAAAATGGCAGAATTAGTCTTTTCACCAGGCTTTTCAACCGTCTCCCAGGTAAGTGATATTTCAGGTCGGGGCGTAGGTTTGGATGTGGTCCGATCGAATATTGAAAAATTTGGCGGTACTGTAGAGCTGCATACCTTGAAAGGAAAAGGAACGACTTTTCGCTTGCTGCTGCCTTTAACCTTAGCAATTATACCTTCTCTCATTTTAGCAGTTGGCAAGCATAGCTTTGCTTTACCTCAGGCTCATTTACAGGAAATTGTGCGAATCGCAGATGGACAAGAGACAGGGAGATTGCAGTGGATTCAAGGGCAAAGAGTACTGCAGCTGCGTGGGAAATTAGTTCCCATTGTTCACCTTGCAGATGTGATTGGTTTGGAAAAAAACTTCCAAGTATCAAGCCCTATTACACGAATTCTGATTATAAAAATTGCCAGAAGAACCTTTGGTATCATTGTTGATGCCATTCATGGTCAGGAAGAACTTTTAGTAAAGCCCATGCCTAATCATTTAAAAGAAGTAAAAGTGTATTCAGGAGTAACGATCTTAGGTGATGGCAGTATTGCCATGGTTCTAGATGTTGACGGGATTGCCAGTATGGGGAAATTGGTGTTTTCCGAAGAAGGGGTGGAAAGTTCTCAATCGGAAATGGTATCATTAGATAATCAAATACAAGAGATGCAGAATTTATTGCTATTTCAATGTTCCGGACCAGAGATCTTTGGCCTGCATTTGTCCATGATCGCAAGGGTTAACGAAATTAGCCCTCACCAGATCGAAGAAATTGGGAATAAACAATACTATAATTCTCAAGGTAATATCATGCAATTAATCCGATTGGAACAGTATCTGCCAGTTGTTTCTAAAGAACAATCAGGTGAGAAAATGTATGTGATTACACCTAAAGGGAATAACCTTTCCTTGGGTCTTCTGGTAAGAGCAATAAAGGATACAGTACAAGTGGACTCCTTGATGGTAGAAGAGGATATTCAAGGAAAAGGACTATTAGGATCGACGATCATCAATGAAAAAATCGTACTGTTAGTGGATTTGCATGAAGTCTTTGAGATGAGTGTTCCGGAACAGTATGCCCAATTGAAATTTGATAAGGCAGACGTATTGAAAAAAGTGGCAGATGTGCAAGTTGTAAGAGGAGAATTTTCATGACAGGAAAAATTTTGACCTTCTATCTTGCTGGTAGTTTGTGTGGCATCAATATAGCTTTTGCTAAAGAAATTAATCGAAATGTCAAATATACGGCTGTTCCAGGGGGGGCATCCCACGTAGTAGGTCTTTTGAATTTGCGTGGACAAGTAGTGACTTTGTTTGACTTAACCCAGATATTACATTTAAATCAGAAACAAGAAGATAAGAAAACGAAATGTATGATTCTAAAAGGGCTTTTTCAGGGAGATCATGTAGGATTTTTTATTGATAAGCTAGCAGAAGTGATTGATATAACACCCGATATGTGCGAATTACCACCAGCAAATATAAAGAATCTGCAAGGACGATTTATATCGGAAATAGTAAAGTTTAATAAAGAAATTATTTTAATTCTAGATATAAATAAAATATTTGATGCGATATAAATGGAACATGGGAAGGAGAAAATGGCATGAAGTGGTTTAATAACTTAAATATTGGTAGAAAACTAATGATTAGTTTTATGCTGATTGTCTTTATTACGGGTCTTATGGGGGTAGTGGGAATACATAATATTAAGGAAATAAAAATGAGTGATCAGCAGTTATATGAGGTCAATACCATTCCTCTGGGAGAACTTGCCCAGGCAGCGATGTCGTATCAGCAGATTCGAGTGCTTGTCGGTCAATCCATTATTGAAACAGATAAAGAGAAGAAAAAACAATATCGTACTTCTATTCATGAATTGCATAATAAGATGAATATGGAATTGGCGGAGTTTGAACAAAGTATTAAATCGCCAATGGTTCGACAGGAATTCAATAAGTTGAAAATAATACAAGGTAAGTGGAGCGTTATTTTGGATGAAGTATTACGTCTCATCCAGGCAGGAGATAATCAGGCTGCTTATGCTATTTATGCCGGGCAAGGAAATCAATTTTCATTAGAACTGACTCAGCTTATTGATCGATTAATTGATTTACAAATGGTACATGCAGGTGAAACGGCAAGAAGTAACTCGGCAGAAGCAGAAGCGACAATTAAGAATATGGTAATTTTACTTGGTATAGGCTTTTTGGCAGCTATGAGTTTAGCTGTATTTATAACTAGGAAAATTACAGAGCCTGTGAAGGAACTGCAAAATCTTATGTCCCAGGTAGAAGACGGTAATCTTACCATAACGGGAAAAGCAAGTTCTCAAGATGAAATAGGGCAGCTGATTTTGTCTTTTAATAAACTCATTGAGACGATGCACCAAATGACGAAAGAAATCTATGACACCGTCATTGTTTTGAATCAATCTTCCAATAGCATGCTGATGGTTGCGGAGGTGGTAGCATCGAATAGTGAAGAAATGAGTGCTGTTATTAACAGTGCCAGTGAGTCTACAGAGGAGATCAATATAAGTGTTACTCATGAAGCGAATGCATCTTTGGAGTTAAACGGAAATATCCATTCCATCTCTGTGGCCACAGAAGAAATTTCTTCAACTATTCATAGTCTGGCTTCTGCCTCTGAACAAGCATCTGTTAGTTTGGATCAAGTAAGTAGTCTTATTGAGAAAATATCTGGGGGCATCAGCCTAGTTGCTGGTTCTGCCAAAGATGTATCAAGTTCTGTATCCGATGTGGTAATAGCCGTAAAGGAAATTAATCTTTCTTTAAATGAAGTCGAAAAAAATTGTCAGCAATCTATTACCGTAGCCAAAGATGCAGAGTTGCGAGCACAGGAAACTACAATTATTATTCAGAATTTAAGCGGCGTATCAAAACAGATTGGTAAGGTAGTTAATTTGATCAATGACATTGCTGACCAGACCAATATGCTTGCGCTAAATGCAGCCATTGAAGCTGCAGGTGCTGGTGATGCAGGCAGAGGATTTGCTGTTGTGGCTAATGAGGTCAAAGAATTAGCTAAGCAAACATCAGGAGCAACGGATGAGATAAGGGCCCAGATTGAGGCGATGCAAGATAAAATGCAAGAGGCAGTACAAGCGGTGTGCGGTATTACCCAGGTTATTGATGTGATGAATACGAATAGCAATAACATTGCAGCAGCTGTAACAGAACAATCTACCGTGGTGGGAGATATATCCTCTGCTGTGATTGTCGCTTCTGATAAGATACATCTGATATCCAATGAAATTGGCGATATTGCAGAGAAATCTCGCCATGTAGCCCGAGGGGCTGGGGAAAGCACACAGGGAGTGAAAGAAATTGCTCATTCTGTTAGCGAGCTATCCTTGACAGCAGGGGAGTTGGCTAAAAATACAGAAGGTGCGTCGATAAAAATGAGTGAGGTAGCTAATACTTCCCAGAAAATCGCTGCTAATGTTGAAGAGATAGCCATTAGTATGAATGAGATCAATAAAGCCTCACATAACACAGCCAGTAAGGGAGTGGAGACCACTCAGGCTGCCGATGAGCTTGTCTTGGTTTCTGGGAAATTAGAAGCGTTAGCAAAACGCTTTCGAGTATAAGAATCAACCTTAAAAGCCACACAAAGAGATAATAAAAAGACATATTTAGGGGGGATGATGATGAATGGACACCTATCTTCCCAGGCATTTCAATTATTTCAGAAATATATTGAAGAACACTGCGGCATTGTAATTCGAGATGAAAAAGCGTACTTGATTGAGAGCCGACTTTCCAAATTCTTAATACGATTTGGCCTATCAAGCTTTGAAGAATTATATAACATGCTGCGTCAGCAGAAGCAAGCCGCTTTGACAGAAGAAATCATTGATGCGATTACAACAAATGAAACATTATGGTTTCGAGATAAAACGCCTTGGGAAGTTTTAGAAGATCAGTTGCTGCCGAAATACATTGCAGCAATCAGGCAAGGTATGGGCGGAAAGATTCGTATCTGGAGTGCTGCCTGTGCTACTGGGCAAGAGCCCTATTCGATTGCGATGTGTATTGATCGTTATCTCCTGCGACATGGAATTGTGGATATT
Organism: Pelosinus baikalensis; assembly: GCF_020819555.1. Taxonomy (NCBI): domain Bacteria; kingdom Bacillati; phylum Bacillota; class Negativicutes; order Selenomonadales; family Sporomusaceae; genus Pelosinus; species Pelosinus baikalensis. The sequence continues at coordinate 296,933 of NZ_JAJHJB010000002.1, read as the reverse complement.
ACATTGAATCACTTCGAGATCGTAGCCACCGATATTTCACATACGGTTTTGCAGCTTGCCAAAATGGGAAAGTATGACAATATAACGATGGCTCGTGGAATGACCTTGGGTTATCGAGAACAATATTTTCGCCAAGAAGGACGTACATGGCTGCTAGATGAGAAGATCAAAAACAGCGTTCAATTCAGGCAGTTTAATTTGCAAAATAGTTTTATAGGGTTAGGATTCTTTGATTTGATCTTTTTTAGGTATGTAGCAATTTACTTTTCAGAAGCATTAAAAAGGGAAATCGTCAAGAAAATTACGAACTCTTTAACTAAAAAGGGTGTGTTAATTTTAGGAAATTCAGAAGTATTCCTGGATTATAACGAATACTTTGAAGCCGAGTATTATAAAAATGCTAACTTTTATACTGTGAGGGGTGGATGTTATGAAAATATTATCCGTAGATGACTCGGCCATCATTCGAAAAATTATACGCAGTGGCGTAGAGGTACTTGATTATGAATTGGTGGAAGCCGCAGATGGGATAGAGGCCTTAACCATTTTAGAGAGAGCTTCTGAAGATATTATTCTAATATTATTAGATTGGAATATGCCTGGTATGGATGGATTAGTTTTTCTAGAGAAAATTAAAAATACAGCGTCTCTTAATCATATACCCGTAATGATGGTTACTACAGAGAGTGAAAAAGAAAATATTATAAGAGCAATTCAGGCTGGAGCCATTAATTACTTAGTAAAACCCTTTACCATTGAGGAACTAATGAAGAAAGTATTAGAATGTATGGGAGAAGGGAGGTAGCCTATGGAGTCGCAAAAAAAAATATTTTTGCAAAAATGTTTAGCAGAGTCTGTTTCTGATGTATTTAGTACTATGGTTGGAGTAGAACTCTGCCCAATACAAGAAAAAGTAGCTGCTCCTAAAGGGTATAAAAGCGAAATTACAGGAGTGATGATGATTTTAAGTACCCATAATGCCTTGCTTTCCATAGCACTAAGCAAAGAAAATGCGGCGATGATTGTTTCCTTTATGACAGGCGTTGCCTCTGTTGAATTGGCAGATGAAGAACTGTATGATGGCGTTGCTGAATTAGTAAATATGATAGCTGGCAGGGCAAAAGCCTTATTAGCAGGAACAGATTATCATTATCAAATCACACCTCCTCTTACCATTGTTGGCGAAAATCATTTCATTCTGTATAAAAAGAACGTATCTCAGCTTAGTATGGAATTTGAAGCCGAAGAAATAAAACTTCATTTAGATTTGACCTATTTATAATTAAAGGATATGAGAAAAAATTATAAGTATTAAGAACGGTGGACACAGAGAGCACAGAGGATGCAGAGGACGCTGAGAGTAAGTGTGCTTCTATGCTCTCTATCTTTTCTCTGTGTTCTCTGTGGTTCGATTCTGTTTTAGATGTTTTAAAACATACGTTGCATTTTTTGATTTTTTTCATTGACAGGAAAGAATCTTATTGATAAAATATAGTCATTGAATTGAGAATTAATATCATAAACTCAATTACATGCTTCATTGGTTAAGTAACTATAAACTTCTTACGTACAGCAACTTATGAACGTTGAACAGCCCATTAGGGTATTTTTTTCAGTCCCAACATGATAATGAATATCGTTATCATGTTGGGACTGAATACAGGATGTATTCTCCATAAAGAATCAAAAGAATAAGCGAGTGTAAGTAAGAGGTTAAAGCAATCAAATAAAAAATGGGGGAATGAGTGTATGAAGAAGATTTCCGTTATTTATTGGAGTGGGACAGGGAATACTGAAGAAATGGCTAAAGCCATTGCAGCAGGCGCTGGGGTAGATGGAATTTCGGTGAATTTACTTTCTGTGGATAAAGCGAGTAAAGATGATGTACTAAAATCTGATGCAGTAGCATTGGGTTGTTCAGCAATGGGCAATGAAGTATTGGAAGAAGGCGAATTCGATCCTTTTATTACCTCATTAGAAGGGGAAAATCTATCTGGGATTCCTTTAGTTTTATTTGGCTCTTTTGACTGGGGAGATGGTCAATGGATGAGAGACTGGGTGGAACGAATGGAAGGGCAAGGGGCTAAACTTGTGGAAGAAGCTTTGACAATCCAAAACGCTCCTGACGATGAAGGACTTGCATCATGCAAAGAACTTGGAGCAAAACTTGCATCCGCTATCGCTTAAGGATAAAAGCTAGAAATCAAAGAGTAACAGTAATGCCTTGCAATTTAAAATTGCAGGGCATTACTGTTATTCTATAGTATTATTAGTGGAAAAATATAAGATTTTATGAACCACAAAGGCACAATGCCACTGTGCGGTACACAAAGGAGTACACAAAAAATATAATTAAGCCCTTTGTGTCCTTTGCGTCTTTGTGGTTCAATTCGTTCTATTTTTTAAAGGGCACATCAGCACTTTTTTTATGATTCAATAGCTACTAAAAAATTACGATATAAAATATTGTTGACGGATATTAATTCCTCTGCTATAATTAGAACTCGTCACCACAGTTTAAATTTTAACGATATTAACGGTTGTTTTTATCAATAAATTGCTGGTATAGCGGAATAAAGAAGACCATTGAAGATCGTTCTTCGAGGTTATGTTCTGCTGGTGATCAGACCATTTTAAACGGGGCGTGGCTCAGCTTGGTAGAGCACCTGGCTTGGGACCAGGGGGTCGCAGGTTCGAATCCTGCCGCTCCGACCAGTTTTATTTTCTAATATGTTATTGCGGGAATAGCTCAGCGGTAGAGCATCGCCTTGCCAAGGCGAGGGTCGCGAGTTCGAATCTCGTTTCCCGCTCCAATTATGGCGACATAGCCAAGTGGTAAGGCAGAGGTTTGCAAAACCTTTATTCCCTAGTTCAAATCTAGGTGTCGCCTCCAAAAATAGTTTACTACACTGCCTTTAACAGTTTGGCATATGATGAATATGCCGGGGTGGCGGAACTGGCAGACGCAACGGACTTAAAATCCGTCGGAGAGAAATCTCCGTACCGGTTCGATTCCGGTCCTCGGCACCAACCAAACCAACATACACTTTAAGAATGACCTTAACCTCATCTTTCCAGATGATAACGCGGTCAAGAAAAGTGTTGATTAGCACCTGAAGAGATTCGGGTGCTTTATTATTTTCCAATGCCTTATATGATTCAATTACTTCTATTACCTGTTCTTCGTTAAGGTAGTTTGATTTTATTTTTAAATGGAGTTCTTTAAGACGAGTTATATGATGAATGGCAAGGTAGGCAAGTTCGATAAGACAGATGACGAACAATTTGTATTTGATAAAAATATGATCGATTTAAAACAGACCAGCACAATCACAATTAAAGCTGAGATTCCGACTATTGATTTGACCAGGCATAACGTGATCACAGCGGGTGCAATGTTTACTAAAGGGAAAATAGAGCCTGGTGCTGGCTACACTGGTAGTATTGGCAAAGTTGGTGCTTATCAACTGGCAGGCAGTCAATCGGCTGCTTATGTTGGTGCAGGGTTTAAGTTTTAAGTATACTAAAGAGCAGTCTACCTTTTAACTAGGTGGACGGCTCTTTTTATATAAGTCCCTATAGTACCTTTATAGTTAAATTACATAATATACAATGAACGCGATCATAGGAGGTGCAAATAATGTATCGTAACTGTGGTGGTTGGCGTCCATTTATTGGTCCTGGTTTGGGAGGATTCGGTCATAGTTTAGAAGGTTTTGGACATAGTTTCGGAAGCTTTCGTTTCAGCTTTTTTCTTGGTCTATATGATAAATGATGATTGATACTAAACTTGTCGCAATAGGGATATGAGATAAGTTATTTTTCCTATTTTGATATCTCGTAACAAAAAACTTCTAAAAAGAATAAACTATAATAAAAACCAGTCATGCAGAAAGGAGGAATATTTATGGGATTTGGTGGCTGGGGTGGCGGACGTGGAGGTTCTTGCTTTATCATTATAATCATTATTATTCTTCTATTTTTCTGCTGCTGTGAAGATGACTGTAGTTCTACCTGCTAAAACCTAAACCTGCCCGTCGCTTAGCAAGTATTCCTTAAAAGGCGCCTCACTCAATAAGAGTGAGGCGCCTTTGTTATTTTTATACTATCCAAAATTCAGCTTATATGTACGGATAAAGAGTGAGAAATAAATTTGCATTCAGTAGTTTAATTTGTAGTTACTACGGAATGTGTATTAGTGAAAGCCGATATACAGGATACACACGGTTGAAATAAAGTTCCTTGGCTATGTCGGCTTTTTAAATGATAAAAACAAAATGGGGGGTAATAAAATGGCTACAGTAGGACAATCATTAACAGCACCAGAGACAGGATGGAAGAGGTATGATGATAAGGATCTTAATGTTACATATGTCGGAAATGGATGGGGTGCATATACTGAGTCTGATTGTTGGAATGGTACTTATCATTCAACAATTGGATCAGGTAGTTATCTAGCATTTAATTTTACAGGAACAAAAATTAGAATAATTGGAAATAGGTATACAGACAGATCAGCGTCTATCGATATATTTATTGATGGAGTAAAGGTGTCAAGTTTTAGCCAAGTGAGTTCTTCAATAATTTCTATGTCACTAGATGCAGACATTCAAAACTTAACCAATGCTGAACATTCTGTGAAGATAGTTGTTAACGAAGCAAGTAGTTTGGGGTATTATGATTTCGATGCTATTGATATTGATGAAACAGGGGAACTTAAACCATACACACCACTTCCAAGTGAATATGGATTGTTACGAGTAACCATGATCGATTCTAGCGAGCGTGAATATCGCGTATCTACTGCGGTAATTGAGGGCTTTATTAATTGGTATACTCGTACTATTGGTACAGGTAGTTCATGCTATTCACTTAATGATATTGTCGATAATAGCAAAGAGTATTTATCCTTTGAGAAGATTATTAGTTTTAAAGTGATACCTTTAAAAGATTAGTAGGCTAGCCGTCTTACCTTCGGGTGAGACGGTATTTTTCTTTATTATAAACGCTGCTGGCTACGGTCAACATGGTCAGTGACCGATACATACCCGTAGAACTGCAGAGGAACTTCAGCAAGAACGCTGCAGTAAGTTATGAGCACCATTTTGGCGGTAATAGTTCGGGTTGGGAAATAAAATATACGAGGAAAACTGATAAGTTATTTTTACTGTTTTAAATCGGCAAGCGCTTGCCAATTTTAAAATGCCCCATAGGCGGCCGTTATTAATCGTATAAAGTTATCCACAGTAATCCACACACTATTCACAGGTTTATCCACAATAAAAATCACCGTCTGCCTTAACTGGTGGACGGTGATTTTTATTACGTATTTTCAGATATTTCAATAATTCCAGCTTTAACTGTTTTTCTGTCTGTATTATAGTGATAATAATGTGTCGGTATAGTGTTATTGGTGTCCTCGGCACCAACTCTAAACAAAACAGCTTTAGCTGGATTAATACAGAATAATCAGGATTTACAACAACTTTACTTATTACGTTTTGCAGCATGGCTTGGACTCTGTCCAGGTCTTTTTGTTTTATAGCCAGGGACCAATCCTGAATGACTTCGCGAATCATGGATTCCGGTACAGTAATATTTTATGATTATGCGAAGCACAGGACAAGAACGTCCTGCAAAACAAGCTTGACCTTAGTAATCAAAATGCTGAGATGTTGGCCAACTTTATAAATAAGGCTCAAACAGGGGGGGGATAGTTCAGGATGGGAAGTTGTTTTAAATCGTTGGTCGGCTACATCATCTGCCAAGTGATTATTACTATATGAAGCTTAATTGTATAAAATGGTGAGTAAATAGAGATGATATAAGTATCACTTATGAAAGGATGATACTTATATGCAAATGCTTTGGTTTTTATTAATCGGATTGGTCTCTGGCTGGTTGGCTGGTATGATTTCACGGGGTGGAGGTTTTGGTATTTGGGGTGACTTAGTAACTGGCGTTGTTGGTTCTTTTATTGGTGGCTATTTATTTAGTCTCATAGGCATCTCTGCTTATGGTACGATAGGATCGATAATTTCAAGTACTATAGGAGCTATTATACTTCTATGGATTATGCGGATGTTTTCTCACGTAGCACCTGCTGCACATAAGAAAGAATGAAATTTTCATTATTTCCATTAGCCGTCTACTTTTAATTAGGTGGATGGCTCTTTTGTCTTTTTACTTCAATTGTTTCATAAGCGATAACATCGGCTTTCAGTTTTAGTATATTTTAGTGTTTTCTTATTATTTTTTTAACTGAGGTTTTGCAAGCTCCCAAAGTCATCTATTTTATTTATGTTCTTCAACTACTGTTAGACTTTCATTGAGAAGAGATGATAATAAGGGATTTTCCTATAACTCCCACTTATAAAAAGATACAGGTTGAAAATAATAATATGTATGTCCCAATGATTCAAAGGCTAATATTCAGGAACAATGGCCAAAATAGAGAGGTAGGAATAACTACTTCTTTCTAATGATGTACTAATTTTCTTCTGCAAAGGATGATAGATGTGCATGTTCATGTTGGTATTCCCCAGGCTATGCTATATCATGAATTTGGCAGCCTGTGGGCTGATTTTTTTCGGTATGCGGATATACCTGTTTCTATTTCCGGTGAAACCAATAAACAAATTTTAGATCGAGGCACATTACTAGGTATAGATGAATCTTGCCTGCCTTTAAAAGTGTATTTGGGGCATGTTGACTCTTTACTCTCGGAGTGCACCCATATATTTGTACCTCGTGTCGTCCAATACCATCGTAACTTCCTTTTCTGTGCTAAATTTGCCGGTTTACCTGATGTCGTTAGAAATACGTTTAGGTTGTCTCCGGAACAGATTATTTCTCCCAATGTCGAGTATAAGTCGTCGGTGAATCAACTGCAGTCCCTATATACCACTTGTCAAGCGATTGGATTATCGGCTGTCCCTGGGTATTTAGCCTATCGACGAGCACTTAAATCATGGCGAGCTGATGTGCCTGGTGATAGTGGATCTTCAACCCCCAAAATAGCTGTTATTGGTCATAGTTATTTATTAAAGGATGCCTTTTTCTGCGGCAATATAATGAATTTCTTAGCCTCACGTGGGGTTAAAGTTATTACTCCTAATCATGTGGCGAGAAAAGTGCTATATGATGAGGCCAAAGTCTTTGAGCCAGATATCTACTGGCAGCTATCGGCGAAAATTGCCGGGGCGGCTCACTACTTCTGTCGCCAGCCTGATATTGCGGGTATTATTATGGTATCAAGCTTTGGCTGTGGCCCAGATTCACTTGTTAATGAATACGTAGAGCATCATGTATTCAAAAAAAGCGATAAACCCTACATAATCATCAATATTGATGAGCACATGGGAAGCGCCGGTCTCATAACACGGATTGAAGCATTTTGGGATTTGGTGGAATGGAGGCAGAAATATTGAAGGTAACATACCCTCATATGGGATATTTAAACATTCCGGTTTTAAACATGCTAAATAACCTAGGAGTTGAAGTCATCGAGGCGCCGCCAATTTCCAAGAAAACGATAGAATTGGGCTCTCTTTATTCTCCAGAGGGCGTATGTTTACCGTATAAAATTAATATGGGTAATTTTATAGAAAGTATCGATCAAGGGGCAGATACCTTAGTAAGCGTATGTGGTGCAGGGAAATGCCGTTTGGGCTTTTACAATGCTGTACAAAAAATTTATCTCGCAGAAAAAGGACAAGTACAATTTTATATGCTGGATACAAATCATTTATTTAGTGACTTGTACCGTTTTTTACGGACAGTGGCGCCTCGTGCAAGTCGTTTGGCGATTCTTAAGAATATGGCAATGGGGATAAAATTATTAAAAGCTCTTGATGCTATGAGTGAAGCCAAAAATTTTTATGGGGCACGGACGAATAGCCCAGAGCAAATCATAGATATATACAGAGGCGGTACACAGGAACTTGCCAATTCTACTTACAAGAAAATTAATTTTATCCGGGATTTTACGATTAGCTCAATAGGGGCTATTTGCAACAATAACCAATGTCGACCGCCCAGAATAGTCCTAATTGGTGAATTTTATCTTTTATTAGAACCCTATGTAAACCATAGTATTGAAGACTTATTAATTAAGCAAGGGATAGAGGTCAAAAAATTTGTTTATACCGGAAATTGGGTTTATTCGAATACTTTACTACAAGCTTTGGGATTATATAGTGAAGAAAAGGCGTATCTTGACCAAGCTAAGCCATATCTCAACTATCATGTAGGTGGTGATGGCTTAAAATCAGTAGGAAGTGCTTTGCGGTGCGCCCGGGACGGATACGATGGGATCATTCACGTCTATCCTTTCGGTTGCATGCCTGAGGTGGTCGCTCAATCCGCACTAAAAAATATTGCCAGTGACTATAATGTGCCTTTACTAACGTTAAGTATTGACGAGCATTCCAGTGATGTGGGCATTATTACCCGTATCGAAGCATTTGCTGATTGTATTAAACGTAAAAAAATTCAACATTAATGAGAAAATATAGCGGCATATTTGGTAAGGGAAACCACTAGAGCTGCTACGATATCATTTGACTTATAGGAACGTTTTTTATTGAAGTTCGACTTTGATTTACCAAAATTGGTAAAATATAAAAAATATGGTATACTACTAAAAGTGAATGTTATATGGGAGGCTTTTTGATGCATGTATATCTAGGTATTGATGTGGGTTCAGTAAGTACTAACATTGCTGTCCTTGACGAATTTGGTAAGGTAATTGATTCGTTATATATACGTACGCAAGGGAGACCGATTGAAGCAGTACAAAATGGTTTACGTCAAATTAAAGAGCGTAACCCTGAAATAAAGGTTCAAGGTGTCGGCACTACTGGTAGTGGTCGCCACCTCACGGGAGTAATAGTAGGAGCGGATAGCATAAAGAATGAAATCACCGCCCATGCAGTAGCGGCGATGCATATCATGCCGGATGTGAAAACTGTACTAGAAATTGGTGGACAAGACTCTAAAATGATTATTATTCGTAACGGAGTAGTTACTGATTTCGCTATGAACACCGTATGCGCAGCCGGTACGGGATCTTTTTTGGACCAGCAGGCTGCTCGTCTTAATATAGGAATCGAGGATTTTGGCGACAAGGCTTTAGAGTCAACAACACCAGTCCGGATTGCGGGACGCTGTGCAGTTTTTGCCGAATCTGACATGATTCATAAACAGCAGACTGGTCATGTAACTTCAGATATTATTAACGGATTATGTCAGGCTTTAGTAAGAAACTATCTCAATAATATAGGTAAAGGAAAGCAAATCCAAAGTCCTATTCTCTTCCAAGGCGGGGTAGCGGCAAACAAGGGAATCAAAAGAGCTTTTGAAGAAGCGTTAGGCTGTCCTGTAGTGGTTTCACCCTACCATAATGTTATGGGAGCCATTGGTTCCGCTTTATTAGCCAAGGAAGAAGTTACTCAGACGAAGCCAACTGTCTTCCGAGGTTTTGATGTAATTGATTTTGTCTACACACCACGAAGCTTTGAGTGCAGTGGCTGCGCTAATATGTGTGAAGTCGTTGAAATTAAAATGAACGGTAATGTAGCAGCGCGTTGGGGGGACCAATGTGGTAAATGGAGTAATAGTGTAACAGTTGCTTGAAAAAAGGCTAAAAAAGGATGATGATGTTTCTTGGCGATAAGAATTGGGTTACCACGGGGGCTACTATATTACCAATATGGATCAATTTGGGAAAGATTTTTGCAAGAACTGGGGGCCGAGGTAGTTATTACTGGCGATACGTCTAAAGCGACGCTGAATTGCGGAAGTGGATTGGACGAGGTATGCCTGCCTGCTAAAGTATACTTTGGACATATTTATGAGTTATACAAGCAAGTGGATTACCTATTTACACCACGAATAATCAGCGTTGCGGCCGGACAATATACGTGTCCCAAAATTATTGGTATGCCGGATATGCTGCGCAGTAATATTGACAACTTACCGCCACTCATTGATGTCAATTTGAATCTTCGCCAAAATAGTCGCAGTTTGTATCAGGCGATTATAACTGTAGGACAGATGCTGGGAAGGAATGCGATTAGCAGTCTTTATGCATGGTATCATGCTTGGCAGTATCGGCGTCTACAACAAGCAGTCCACTTTAGTAAACCTAACGGGCAGCGTATTGGCTTAATTGGTCACCCCTACATTATTTATGACCAACAAATTAGCATGAATATTATTGATAAATTGAATAACTTTGGTATTCATGTTATAACCCCTGAGATGGTTAGTAATCGCCAAGCCGCTATTGCCGCTAAGACTCTTGGCAAAAAAATATTTTGGTCTAATGGGGATCATATGGCAGGTGCGGCATTAGCCTTAATACAATCAGGGCAACCAGTTGATGGGCTGATTTTTATAACTTCTTTTAGCTGTGGACCTGACGCCTTAATAGGTGAATTGATCAATCAGCGTGCCCAAGCGCTTAACATCCCCTGCATGCTCTTAACAGTAGACGAACATACGGCTGAGGCGGGCTTTGTGACAAGGCTGGAGGCGTTTACGGATATGCTGATTCGGAGGAGACAGTCATGATCATTACTTTTCCTCATATGGGAGATATGAGTATAGCCCTTAAGGCGCTTTTCACCGGCCTCGGACGACAGGTGCTGCTTGCCCCACCCATTTCTAAAAGGACGTTGGAATTGGGTATGAAATATTCTCCAGAGACTGCTTGTTTACCCTTTAAAGTCAATTTAGGAAATTTTATTGAAGCCCTTGAACAAGGTGCGAATACAATTGTAACTTGCGGAGGGGTAGGTCCCTGCCGCTTAGGTTATTATGCTGAAATTCAGAAGGGTATCCTTCTGAATTTAGGTTTTAATTTTGATATGATTGTTGTTGAACCTGATATTATTGATATTGTAAAGCAATTACATCGGGTTGCTTTTAAACGTAATTTTTGGGAGGTTTATTTAGCATTTCGCTTGGCATTAGCCAAAATACACGCGATGGATAGTATTCAGCGAAAAGCGAATATCATACGACCACGGGAAATATCCGCAGGTGAATCAGATTTAATCTGGCGTAAAGCTGTTGATGTGATTGATGCCGCAGAAAATCTATCTATTTTAAGAACGGCTTGGCAAAAGGCGGAAAGTGAGCTAGGTAGGGTTAAACTAAAGTCTGGAGTTCGACCACTGCGTATTGGTGTAGTTGGTGAAATTTATGTTATGCTTGAGCCGTCTATTAACCAAAACTTAGATTGGCGTTTAGGAAATATGGGAGTAGAAGTGTATAAAACCATGTATTTGAGTGACTATATAAACGGGCATTTGTTTAGAAAGCGAGAATATCTTGAGAAATTTAAATATTTAGCCGACTTGGCTCACCCCTATCTTGGTCATTATGTAGGTGGCCACGGCATAAAAAGTATCGCCCATACGATCGACATGGGACAAGAAAACTATGACGGCATTATTCATATGTTCCCATTTACCTGTATGCCTGAAATTGTTGCCAAAAATATTCTACCTAAGGTTAGCAATGATGTGGACATACCGGTGTTATCTTTATCTTTTGATGAACAATCTGGTGAAGCTGGAATAGTGACTCGATTGGAAGCTTTCGTTGACTTGTTAAAGTACCGCCGTTTAAAACATCACTTGGCTTAAAAAAATGGTGAAATTCTAATAACCACGTACATTTGAAGCTTCGCAAATCACGCGAAGCTTTTTTGCTGTTCTAGAATGTATGAGCCACAAAAGTACAATGTCGCTGATAAAAGTATATTCAGCGTTTTTCTTACCGTTTATTAAAAGGTCATGAAAATTTAACCTTTCTTGAAAAATAATAGGATATATAATCTCATAAAAAGCGTATAATAAATTCTGTGACCTGCATCTAGTATTCAGCTTAGGCAGTACTTGATGCAAGTGGAGTTTGAAAAGAAGGGACGGACTTATTACTATATTTAGTGGCGTATAAAGAAAAAGGATCTTAAGGAGGTCTAGATTAAAGTTGATCAACATTGCTCGCCGCCTTCTCATTGGCAAGCCCCTTCATAATAAGGAAATGATGCATGAGCGGTTACCAAAGTGGAAAGCTCTGTCCATATTTTCCTCAGATGCCCTATCATCGGTGGCTTATGGACCAGAACAAGCCTTACTCGTATTAGTGGCCGCTCAAGGGATTATCGCTTATGGATATTTATCCCCCATCATTATTGCAGTATCGATTCTATTAATTATTGTGGCGTTATCCTATGTGCAAGTTTCCCGAGCAAATCCTGGGGGCGGAGGTGCCTATGCCGTTGCCAAAAAGAACATTGGCGAGTTTCCCGCTCTAGTAGCTGCGGGTGCGGTTTTTGCTGACTATGTTCTAACGGCGGCTGTAAGTGTAGCCGCAGGAACAGCAGCCATTGTATCGGCTTTTCCCAGCTTAGTGGGTAAAGAAGTGGGAATTGATTTAGGTATTTTATTTTTCATATTGATGCTGGTGAACCTGCGTGGTATGCGAGAATCCTCCAACATGTTTGTATATCCGACCTATGCCTTTTTATTAGGGATGGTCGCGCTCATTCTAACAGGAATGTATCAAGCTGTTACCCAGGATGGAGCCTTACTGCCTGCTGCTTCCTTAGAAAGACAGCCCCTCAACATGGCAATGCTGTACATAGTACTAAGAGCCTTTGCCAATGGCTGCAGTTCCATGACGGGTGTGGAGGCAATTGCAGATAGTGTACCCTTATTTAAAAAACCCGAAGCGAAAAATGCAATCATTACAACCTATTGGATGGCAGGCATCTTGGTAGTTATGCTAAGTGGAGTTACTTTTATGATGATGCATTTTCATGTCATCCCCATACTGGAAGTGACAGCTTTATCCCAGCTTGCAGAACATGTCTTCGGCAGATCCTTTGTCTATTATTACATTCAGGTTACGACGATGATCGTGTTATACTTGGCGGCCAATACAGCCTATAATGGTTTACCTGTATTATTGTCAATTGTAGCCAGAGATGGATATCTTCCAAGGTATCTTAGCTCTCGTGGCGAGCGTCTGACCTTTTCCAATGGCATTATCGTGATCACTGTTTCCGCTGCGGTATTAATCGTGATCTTCGGAGGACATCTAGACCACTTAATCGCCTTATATGCAATTGGTGTATTTATCTCGTTTACCATTGCGCAATGCAGTATGGTTGTTCACTGGAAGAGAGAAAAGGGAAGCGGCTGGCTGATTCGGGCAGCTGTAAATGGGATAGGAGCCGTTGCTACCGGATTGGTTGTTATCATCATTACCCTCACGAAGTTTTCCCATGGTGCTTGGGCAGTATTAGTGTTCATTCCGGTGATGGTGTTCGTATTTAAGAAGATCCGCTCCCATTATGATGATATGGCAGAGCAGCTGCATCTTCCCTTAGAAGAAAACGTACAATATGATGATACCCTGGTGGTGCGCAATTATGTAATCGTACCCATCTCATCCCCGACACGGGTGGTATATGAATCCTTAAAATTTGCGAAAACCTTGAGTAAAGACATTATTGTATTACATATTGCCAAAGACGAGGAGAGCGCTGCCAAAGTACAAATGAAGTGGGAGCAATGGAACCCGGGGATGGATCTAGAGATCATTCAATCCCCGTATCGCCTGACCATTCAGCCTTTGCTGGATTATGTAGAAGCATTAAAAAAGAGAAAAAACCCGCAGGACTATATTACAGTTGTCATCCCTGAATTTGAGACAAGGAAATGGTGGCACAGGCTGCTGCATAATCAAACAGGCTGGCTATTACACGCCATGCTGGTCATAAAAGAAAATGTAAGTGTGACAACCATTCCTTATCACTTAAATAAATAAGAAAGAAAAATGTTTTTTGTCATTGCGAACAGAGTGAAGCAATCTCTAATAGGGGATTGCTTCACTCTGACAGAACGTAAAACATATAAAACGAATCGAACCACAAAGACGCAAAGGACACAAAGGGTTTATTATAACTTATTTTTTGTGTTCTCCTTTGTGTGCCGCGTCAGCGGCATTGTGCCTTTGTGGTTCGTAAATCCTATGTTTACTACTTAAGAAAACATAAATCTTTCAGTAAAATAGAAAACCTCGCAATTTTGCGAGGTTTTTGCTTGTATTATTTTAGGTATTTTCGCTGCGGCAAAAGTCGATAGCTCGGGTCAGGTCTGGGGGAAGAGGAGCTTGTACTATAATTTCATGCTGATCTTTTATATGATTAAAGCTTACAGAAGATGCGTGCAAGGCTTGTCTGGTTAACCAAGAAGTGCGTATGCCATACATACCGTCTCCTAGAAGGGGGTAGCCGATATGAGCAAGATGTACTCGAATCTGATGGGTTCTTCCTGTATCCAACCGTAGCTCTACTAATGATGTCTCTGAAAAGTTATGGAGAGTATGATAATGGGTAATAGCCGGATCTCCTTTTTCCCTTACTGCACGGCGATTTGCCATAGTAGGATGAAAACCAATGGGAAAATCAATGGTAGCGGCAGGGGGATGAACAATTCCCTTTACCAAAGCCCAGTAAACACGCTTTAACGTTCTGTCTTTTAACTGTTGTTCTAAGATGAACTGGCTGCGATCATCTTTAGCAAAAATTACGCATCCAGAAGTTTCCCGATCTAATCTGTGTACAGGGCGGATGGTAGTGATTACGCCTTGCTGTTGTAGGTGGTAAGCCAGATAATTTGCTAATGTGCCCTTAGTAGTTTGCCCAGTGGGGTGGACAAGCTGGTAGGCGGGCTTATTAACGACTAGCATATAATCATCTTCATATAGAATCTCAATGCTTCCTTCCTCTGGCTCAACTCCGTAAGTCATATCCTGAGCCATAAGGACGCGTAAAACATCTTGGGATTTTACCTTTCTTTGGAGAAAAACTTTCTTTCCGTTTAAAAAAATCCCCTTTTGTCTTGTTAGTTTTTGAATTTTTCTTCCAGAATACTGCAAAATAGTTTTCAAATATTCTTCAAGGGTCAGACCCTCATGTTCCTTAATAACTTTATAGGTTGCAAATGATTTCATATAGTAAGCCTTCTTTCTCTTGTAAGCAATTTGCTGGGAAGTTTAGTCATACTTATGTGCAATGATACAATATTTATTATCAAAATACAATCATGAAGGAAAATATGAAGATCGTAAGCTACGCAAACTCCAGAAGAAGGAAGATGCATATCAGGGTAGAATGAATAAGGTACAGGGATCGTCGGAATATAGTTACGCTCATCCTTTGCCTGTTTACGGCTATATAGGATTGTTTTCCAAGAGTACACTATAATATCCAGGAGGATGAACATATGGATTTTGATGCTCTTTCTTATCCTTTTCCTTCAAAGCGTACCGTGGTTTTTGCGAAAAATGGAATGGTTGCTGCTTCCCAGCATTTGGCTGCGCAATCTGGACTGGATATTCTCAAAGTAGGCGGAAATGCCATTGATGCGGCAATCGCAGCTGCTGCCTGCCTAACAGTAGTGGAACCTACCTCTAATGGAATTGGTGGTGATGCTTTTGCCCTGGTTTGGATAAAAGGCAAATTATATGGACTAAATTCCAGCGGACCTTCGCCCCAAAGCATCTCTCTTGAGGCAGTGCGAAGACAAGGTTTTAAAGAGATGCCCCGATATGGTTTTACCCCAGTGACGGTTCCCCGTGTGCCAGCTGCATGGGCAGAGCTGTCAGCGCGTTTTGGCAGACTTCCTCTAAGTGAGGTGCTAAAGCCTGCAATTTCTTATGCTCAAGCAGGATATCCTGTCTCTCCTATTGTGAGTAAATATTGGGCAATTGCATTTAAGAATTTTTCGGAATTTCTAAAGGGAAAAGAGTTTGCATCCTGGTTTACTACCTTTGCTCCCTTGGGCAGAGCTCCTTATGCTGGCGAGATTGTCCAATTATTAGATCATGCTGCTACCTTACAGGAAATTGGTGATACAAAGGGAGAGTCCTTTTATCGGGGTTCTTTAGCAGAAAAAATAGGTGAGTTCTCTCGAAGTTTTGGCGGATATTTACAAGCTGATGATTTGGCTGCGTATAAAGCAGAGTGGGTTCAGCCAATTAAAGTTGCCTATCGAGGTTATGAGGTATGGGAAATACCGCCTAATGGTCATGGATTGGTTGCCCTTATGGCATTAAATATATTAAATGGTTTACAGCTTAAAGGGCAAAATCCTATAGATGCTTATCATAAACAAATCGAAGCCATAAAAATTGCATTTGCTGATGGACAAAAATATATTGCCGATCCTAAGAATATGACCGTAAAGGTTTCTGATTTACTTTCAGAGGGCTACGGCCTGGAACGAAGAAAGTTGATTGGAGATGCTGCCATACTGCCAGAAGCAGGCAGACCTGATTCTGGAGGAACGGTATATTTAGCGACAGCTGATAAGGAAGGCAATATGGTATCGTATATCCAAAGTAACTATATGGGCTTTGGCTCCGGTCTTGTTGTGCCAGGAACCGGGATTAGTCTGCATAATCGTGGCAAACAATTTTCCTTAGATCCCTTTCATGTCAATCGTCTAGAAGCTGGAAAAAAACCGTATCACACCATTATTCCAGGTTTTCTTACGAAAGATAACAAAGCTCTAGGTCCTTTTGGTGTTATGGGAGCCTTTATGCAGCCCCAGGGACATGTTCAGCTGCTGGTAAATATGATCGACTATAAATTAAATCCGCAAGCTGCTTTAGATGCACCTCGCTGGCAGTGGAAGGAAGGCAAAAGCATTGATTTAGAGCCGGGTTTCCCAATGTATATGGCAGAAGCATTACTGCAAAAAGGTCATATTGTTAATCTGTCTCTTGAAACTGGCAGCTTTGGACGGGGACAAGTCATCATAAGACAAGAAAAGGGCACGTTTGCTGGAGGTACGGAAGGTCGTGCCGACAGTGCAATAGCTGCGTGGTGAATGAGCTATTGGGGAATGTATGATGGATGTTATTAGAGATCATCTGGCAAAAATCGGTATCGTGTAAATCCTGATTAATTTATGGTTGAGAGGAGAGACAGCCTGTGGAAATGATGATTTAAAGTCATTTTCACAGACTGCTTTGCTTCAATAGGATGCTTCACCTGTATTTGACATGGAGCCACTGTTGCTTATATAATCATTATGTAGAATAGTAGTATTGAAAACTAGTAGGATGATGTTGTAGGATGGCAAAATGGTGAATGAAACGATGTGCACTCCTAGTTGGGGTGTTTTTTTGTTTTTTGCCGAATTTTGTACATTAGTAGTAGGAAGGTAGGATGGAAAAGATGAATATTCAATTGGTTATTATTATTAGTTACATTTTTGTTTTGTTCGGAATTAGTTTTTATGTAAAGCGAAGGACCGAAAGTAGTACAGGTTTTCTATTTGCAGGGCGAAAGCTCACTACTTTGCTGGTTGCGACAAATATTGCGGGTACAGCGATT
Source organism: Pelosinus baikalensis (assembly GCF_020819555.1). Lineage (NCBI taxonomy): Bacteria > Bacillati > Bacillota > Negativicutes > Selenomonadales > Sporomusaceae > Pelosinus > Pelosinus baikalensis. Next base: position 279,511 of record NZ_JAJHJB010000002.1, on the reverse strand, counting down.
GGCGCTGCTTCGACAATTGGCGTTGCAGAAAATGCGTATCAGTTTGGTATTGCTGCTGGATGGTATAATGTCGCTTGGGCTGCAGGAGCCGTATTGATGGCAATGGTAGCAGCTGAAAAATACAGAGAAATGGATTGTACTACGATTCCGGAATTATTTGAACGATATTATGATAAAAAAGGGCGAGCTATTAGTGTATTAGGGATGATTACCATTCAATTAGTTATTACATCTCTGCAATACATTGCTGGCGGAGCGATTTTGTCTTCTCTTCTGCCTGGTATATTTTCTTTTCAAGGTGGCATGATAACCAGTGCCATAGTTTTTATTGGAACGACTCTAATCGGTGGATTATGGTCGTCTGGCTTGTCGAATATTTTAAGTGTAACTCTGATTTATATTGGTGTGTTGATCAGTACGGTGACGACTGTTTCCAATCAAGGAGGTTTGGGCAGTATGGCTGCTGCTTTGCCTTCTAATATTGACTGGTTTAGTCCTCTTGGCGGCTTGGGGCTGGCTACTATTATTGGCTGGTTTGCCGTCATGATGACGCAGACGATTACTGCTCAGGGACCAGTACAGGTTGCTTGTTCAGCCGTTGATGGTAAGGCTGCGAAGAGAGGATTCTTGTGGGGAGCTCTTTTGATGTTCCCTGTTGGCTTCTCCTGCGCTATTATGGGAATGGCTGCTAGAGTTGCCCATCCAGGTATGAACGCTACATTGGCTCTTCCCCAGATGATTATGGGGCTGGATCCTATCGTGTCTGGTTTGACACTGGCGGCACTTTGGGCAGCAGATGTTGCTACTGCTTGTCATATTTTGCTTGCAGCAGGAACATTATTTTCTCAGGATATTTACAAACGTTTTATCAATCCTAGTGTGAGTGATAAGAAATATACGATTGTGAATCGCTACTCCATTCTAGGATTGGGGATTCTTACCTTATGGTTTGCATTTAATGCTGTAGGCATTGTTAAGACGATGCTGATTGGTCTAAGTCTGACTACCGCTTTTACATTGGTGTTTTTGTTTACCATGTTTGCACCGAGTCTTTGCCGTCGTAATTCAGCATTTTATACTACGCTGGCAGGTATGATCGCATTGTTCGCTTGGCAAATGTTCCCGGCAGTTCAGATTTTTGCACATCCCATTTATATGGAATGGCTGGTTTGTCTAATTACGTTCTTTATCGTAGCTGCAGTTGATAAGGAAAAAATTAAAGTTGTTGAAAAGAAGGCGGTTGCATAAAGTGGAAATTACGAGTATTGATGTAGGGAGAGCGGCGATGGCTATGGCAATTAGTGAAGATCGACAAGATGAACAAGAAATTCGTCAGCGCCTAAGTGCTCGTGGTATCTCTTCTGTAGCTGTTGATTTTGGCGGCGAATATTTACTATCTGTCAAGAAAATTATTGAACGTGCAGTGGTAGCAGCCCAGCGTCAGAGGCTGGTGAGTGCCAATCACATAGGAGAAGGTGCGGTGGCTGGTGCGACTCATGCGGCTCTAGAACAAATTACGTCGAAAGCCGCTGGACTAAATGTGGGCGGAAAAATCGGAATTGCCCGTTATGGAGAACATATTTGCGTAGCAATTTACTTTGGTGTGGGTGTATTGAATCTTAATGAAGTAGTGGTAGGATTGGCCCATCGTTCTTTGCCATTAGGAGAAGCATAAGAAAAATATATTGTGTTTCTACAAAATTTACGAAATGTTTACAAGACAGTGCTGAGAATACGTGGTACTATGATAGTGGACAATCTATTATCAGGTTTGTTAAAAAAGTGAACTTTACTTAAGTCCTAAAAGATGGATAGAAAAAAGGAGTGTGTATTATGTGTGGTTGTGAAGAAAAAGATCCTGAATTGACGGATGAGATTCCAGTGTTGTTTACGGACGACATCGAAATTCTTGAAGATCGTATAGCGGATGTTATTATTGCTATGGGGCTGCCCGAAGAGCAGACTGGGGCAGTGCTAAGACTAATTAGTGACGCGTTAGAAGAACATCATTCCAATATTCTTGACACCTTTGAATACATTATAGCAGACGAAGATGATGAGGAAGAAATCAGCGAATAATCTCGTTGGTTAACTGCATCGTTACGAAGACCCTCTATAACCACAATGTGGTTATAGAGGGGCTTTTTTTTGCAGTATCAGATAGTTTTAAAAAGAACATTAAACACAGAAATGTTTTTGTTCCACTTGGTGGAATAAAAACATTATTTATGAGAAAAAAGAAGGAATTAGAATCGGATGCACGAATATAATCTGTGTAAAAACGAAAAATAAGTCCATATAGTGAGAAAAAAGGAGGGTTTTTTATGGATGTCAGACATAACGTTCATCCAGAAGATGCAAAACATTATACGACGGAGGAGCTGCGAAACCGTTTCTTAATTCAAGGGTTATTTGTGAAAAATGAAGTAAAGATGGTTTACAGTCATATTGATCGGATGATAACTGGTGGTGTATATCCAGTCGAGCCTGTAGTACTTCAAGCAGGAGCCGGTATGGGGGTTGATTATTTCCTTGAACGACGAGAAATCGGAATCATCAACGTTGGCAATGCTGGTTCTGTCGTGGTTGATGGTGTGAAATATGACCTTAATACTACTGATGGTTTATACATTGGTATGGGTTCAAAAGAAGTTAGCTTCTCTAGTGCAGATGCCAAGCAGCCAGCTAAGTTTTATTTTAATAGTGCGCCGGCTCATAAGACCTATCCAACTGTAAAAATTGAAAAAAGCAAAATTACTCCGAATCATCTAGGTTCCATAAACCAGTCAAATGAACGCAACATATATAAATATATTCATCCAGAAGGGGTTAAAAGCTGCCAGGTGGTAATGGGAATGACTGTTCTTGAACCCGGCAACATGTGGAATTCCATGCCTTGTCATACACACGATCGTCGTATGGAAGTATATTTTTATTTTAATCTTCCAGAAGATGCTATTGTATTTCATTATATGGGTGAGCCAACAGAGACTAGACATGTAGTGATAAAAAATGAAGAGGCGATTCTTTCTCCAAGCTGGTCGATTCATTCTGGCGTAGGTACACACTGTTATACATTCATTTGGGGTATGGCAGGAGAAAATCAAACCTTCGATGATATGGATCATGTTGATATAAAAACATTGAAATGATGCTAGTACATTGTGTCATTTAAAGCATTGAAAAAGACTGCAAAAAAACAACAAATGGGGGTTTACACATGAGCACGATGTTTGATTTAACGGGAAAAGTGGCGATTGTTACTGGTGCAGCCATGGGGCTTGGTCAAGGAATGGCTCTTGCTTTAGCGAATGCAGGAGCAGATATTGTAAGCGTAGGTTTAGGTGATAATACCCAGACCCAGGCATTAATCGAAGGTGCTGGCAGAAAGTTCTTAGCAGTGGATGCAAACTTAATGAGCATTGAAGTCATTGCACCTGTAATTGAAAAAGTGGTTGCAGCTTTTGGAAAGATTGATATCTTGGTTAATTGTGCAGGTACTATTCGACGTGCGGATGCCATTGACTTTACAGAAAAAGATTGGGATGATGTTATGGATCTTAATCTTAAAACCGTATTTTTCTTCAGCCAAGCGGCAGCAAAACAATTTATTAAACAAGGACATGGCGGTAAAATTATTAATATCGCTTCCATGTTGTCTTTTCAAGGTGGTATCCGAGTGCCTTCTTATACTGGCAGTAAAAGTGGCGTAATGGGTGTTACTCGTCTGATGGCTAATGAATGGGCTAAGTACAACATTAATGCCAATGCAATCGCACCTGGTTATATGGCAACTGCCAACACTGCTCCGATTCGTGCTGATGAAAAACGTAATGCTGAAATCGTGAGCCGTATTCCGGCTGGACGCTGGGGATTGCCAGAAGATTTGGCTGGTCCGGTAGTATTCTTGGCGGCGCCTGCTTCTGATTACGTGAATGGCTATACAGTGGCTGTTGACGGTGGATGGTTAGCTCGTTAATTACAAAAAAGGATTTGATTAGGTAGCCATTAGTTAGTACCTCATATGCGTTAAAAGCTCTGCTACTTTAAATTATCTATAGTTTTAACGCAGATAAGGTACTAGGCTGACTGATCCTGATTGCTGTTGAATTCTGAATCTTCTCAGATAATTAAATATTTCATGTAGGTACGCAATTATAAATATTATGAAAAAGGAAGGTATATTATGAAAATCAAACAATCCATTGATAAAATTCCTGGTGGACTGATGTTGGTTCCCTTATTTATAGGAGCTATTTGTCACACCTTTTTCCCTGGATCGGGTAAATATTTTGGCTCCTTTACCAATGGTTTAATCACGGGTACGGTACCCATTCTCGCCGTATGGTTTTTCTGTATGGGTGCTGGTATCGATATTAGAGCAACAGGCACAGTACTGCGAAAATCCGGTACCTTAGTATTAACTAAAATTGCCGTTGCCTGGGTTGTTGCCGTTATAGCCGCTAGAATATTGCCAGGGGATGGGATACAAACAGGTTTTTTTGCAGGGTTATCTACCCTTGCTTTAATTGCTGCAATGGATATGACTAATGGCGGTTTGTATGCCTCTATTATGCAGCAATATGGCAGCAAAGAAGAAGCCGGGGCCTTTGTATTAATGTCAATTGAATCAGGTCCTTTGGTGACGATGCTCATTATGGGGACTTCTGGTTTAGCAACATTTGAGCCTCGTTTGTTCGTTGGGGCTGTTCTTCCTTTCATAATTGGTTTTGCCTTAGGAAATTTGGATAGTGAACTGCGAGAATATTTCGGTAAAGCATCCAATGTTATGATTCCATTTTTTGCTTTTGCATTAGGTAACACCATTGATCTGAATGTAATTGGAAAGACTGGCTTTTTAGGGATTATGCTGGGGATTTCTGTGATTATAGTTACAGGTATTCCATTAATACTGGCGGATAAATTTATTGGCGGCGGAAATGGCACTGCAGGACTGGCAGCATCGAGTACGGCAGGTGCAGCCGTTACCAATCCTCTCATAATCGGTGAGATGCTTCCAGAGTTTAAAGCTGTTGCACAAGCTGCTACGGCGTTAGTTGCTACATCTGTAATTGTGACCTCCATACTGGTACCTGTATTGACTGCTTGGTGGAGTAACTATATGAAGGGTAAAGAACAATCTGTAAAAGTATAAATTGTGACGGTGAGAAGAGGCATGCTTTGTACGCCTCTTCTCATTAGATATTGTTGAAAGAGGGGAAGTTTCACATGTCGAAAGAGATTGTAATTAGGCATTGAATTTCCTTGTGGACAGCAGCCACAGGAATTATTAGCAAAAACAATTAAACAAATACAACAGGCTAATCAATTATGAGGATTTAGTCTGAAAGCAGGAGGTAGAACATGAGCAAGATTCTTACAATTGGCGAGCCGATGGCACTTTTTGTAGCAGACCAGGAAGGTGATTTAAAAGATGTAGAGCATTTTTCCCGTTTTGTTGCAGGGGCAGAAGTCAATTTTTCAATTGGTATGGTACGTCTGAAGCATGCAGTCACTTATATTAGCAAACTAGGTGATGATCCTTTTGGTAAAATGATAGAAGAATTCTTACAGAAAAATGGAATTGATACTTCTTATATAACCTATGATGCCCAATATTTTACCGGTATGCAGTGGAAGCAAAAGGTTACCAGCGGTGACTCTCACGTTTTTTCTCTGCGTAGAAATTCAGCGGCCTCACATATGGATGTAAGTACCATTGCAAAATTCAATTGGGATGGATTTGATCATATTCATTTAACGGGTATTCCGCCAGCCTTATCCGCGGGATGTCGACAACTGGTGTATGAACTAATTAAACAAGCCAGGGGAAAAGGCATATCCATATCCTACGATCCAAACCTACGCCCTGGTCTTTGGGCAGATAAAAAAGAAATGGTCCAGATAGTTAACGATTTGGCATGCCTAGCAGATATTGTGATTCCAGGCATTTCAGAAGGCAAATTGCTTACTGGAAAAGAAGGCGTACAGGAAATTGCGAATGCCTATCATGCTGCTGGTGTGAAGACTGTTGTGATTAAACTAGGTGCAGAAGGTGCTTATACCAGTTCGGAGGGGCAGCAATTTTATACACCTGGCTTCCCCGTAACAAAAGTGGTAGACACGGTGGGGGCAGGGGACGGCTTTGCTGTTGGTTTAGTAAGCGGGATTTTAGAAGGTTTGTCCTTGCAAGAGGCTGTAAGACGTGGTGCTGCAATTGGAGCTTTGGCAGTGATGTCTCCCGGCGATAATGATGGACTGCCAGACAGAGAAAGTCTGGCCGCTTTCATCCGATAAGTAAAATCGCCTAAAATTATTTTGGTTGCGCAGTATTTCTTATTGTATAGACGTTATAAGCTTAGGGGAACGTTGAACACAGAGGACACAGAGTAGGCGGAGAGCACAGAGGGTTTTAGCCCTATCTATCTTTTTTTAGTGTTCTCTGCGCCTCTGTGGTTCGGTTCAACTTATCTATTTTAAAGAACACGCCAATGTTTTCCCGGGAGAGATGCTGGGACCTAAGTTCGTGAAAGCCTTAAGAGGACCATTACCCCAAGCACGCCTAATGCCAACAGGTGGTGTCGATATCGATAATATCGGGGAGTGGATTAAAGCTGGTTGTGTGGCTGTTGGTGTTGGCAGTAACTTGACACGAGGCGCTGCAACAGGTGATTTTTCTTTAGTGACTCAAACGTCCCGCCGCTTTGTGGCAGCTATCCGAAAAGCCAAAGAAGAAGTAGGCTAGTGGTTTCTTTACTGCGTTAGATACATTCATGTCATTCCATCCTTTTTTAATCGTGGTCAGTAGCAAAAAAGACAAGAGTACTCATCAATAAGCTGTGTTTGTTATGGTTCAATTCTTTATTATATTAGCTATATTCTATGAAAAAGTGATATAATAATACAATCATTATTGCTGTTGCATGATAAGGAAGGGGTATTGACATGGCTGGCAAGATAGAAGTTCAATCACTGCATAGGGCATTTGACATATTAGAAACGATTGGAAATAGTCAAATACCCATGAGTATTAAGAAAATTACAGAAGAAACGGGACTGCCTAAATCCACAGTATACCGTTTGTTAAATAACCTGGAAAATAGAAATTATGCTTTTTGTGATACTAATGGAAATTACCGGCTTGGATATCAACTTCTGATGATGAGCCAATGGGCAGAAAAGGATTTTGAAATTAAAAATTTAGCTAAGGCTTCCTTAGAATCTTTGAATGCATTCACAAAAGAAACAGTGCATTTAGCCATTTTGCAGGGAAAACGAGTTTTATATGTGGATACGGTGGAAAGTCCTTATTCCTCTCGTTTAGTGATCAAGATGGGAATGACCAATTCCGTGCATTGCACAGCTCTTGGCAAAGCGCTGTTAATTAATCATAAAGATGCTGAGATATTAGATATTCTAGAGGCGGAAGGCATGGAAAAAAGAACAGAACATACAGTAACAAAACCTCTTGATTATCTCAAGGAGATGGAAGTGGTTCGTAAGTTAGGTTATGCCTTGGATCAGCAGGAATGCGAAATGGAAGGACGATGTATTGGAGCCCCCATCTACGATAAGTCAGGGAAAGTGGTTGCAGCGATTAGTGTCTCAGGAATAGCTACTCGATTCTCCTTGGATTTCATTGTAAAAGAAGTAGTCAGTAAACTATTAGATAGCACATTGCGAATTTCTCGTATTTTAGGTTATGTGGGCTAACGATAAAATGAGAAAAAATCACTCCTTACTTTGTACAGTAAGAAGTGATTTTTTTTTGAAAGAGTATCTGCTATGATTGCAGGTTTCAGTAAAGTAATGGCGAAATTCATCACTATAATATTGATGAGGGTGGTTGCCATGAATATTAATAATAGTTATCATAATAATAGTTATCATGATGATACTCTTCCTAGCTGGGAAAGATTTATTAATGGAGATAAGAGACAATATTCTACGCGTCCCCAAATTATTGCATCATGGGTTCGATGCTATCAAGCCAGTATAAACCCCTATGATTATAATACTCATAGCAAATTAGATGATGCTTCAATGGCGACCATGTTATTAGAGAAGCAAGAATTTATAAAGATTGCCAAGCCTTTTATGATGAATCTTTATAAATTTGTTGAGGGTTCGGGTTTTGTGGTTGTTTTAACCGATGACCGCGGCTATATTGTAGAAATGTTTGGAGATGAGGATACTCTAAATAATGCGATGACCAGCAATTTCTTTCAGGGTGCTTTATGGAGCGAGCAAGCAGGTACAAATGCCATTGGAACTTCATTGGTGATGAAGGAACCCATCCAAGTCTCAGGTGCTGAACATTATTGCCAGAGACTTCATTGTTTGACTTGTTCAGCAGCTCCGATTTTTGATTATCAGGGGAAAATTATCGGCATATTGAATATGTCAGGTGCATCGTATCGATCTCATTTACATACTTTGGGAATGGTGGTAGCAGCTGCTGAGGCCATCATGGCACAGCTTAACATTCAGCGTAAAAATAAAGAGTTATCATATGCCAACAGCTGGTTAACCAATATATTTAATACAATGTCAGATGGAGTATTGATGGTGGATGACAGTGGTATTGTCAGCCAATTAAATCCAGCAGCCCAGGAAATTCTAAATACAACAGAGCAGGAAGTATTAGGAATGTCTATTGACCGGATATTTGGAAGTAAAACAGTTGTTACACAGCGTATGTTAAAAAATAAAGAACCCTATGAAGATATGGAATTTATGGTAAATACTAAAAAAAATAGGTTTCATTGTTTAGCCTCTGGTGAACCTTTGACAAATGAGCAAGGAAAAGTGATTGGCGGCGTTATTATTCTACGTCCCATCAAACAAATACAAAAGTTAGTCAATCGTTATAGTGGTTATTGTGCAACCTTGCAATTTAGTGACATTGTAGGAGACAGTTTAGAGATACTAGAGGTTATAAGGGTGTCTTCTCTTGCCGCGGTAACATCATCTAGCATTTTACTGCAAGGTGAAAGCGGTACTGGTAAGGAAATCGTTGCTCAAGCTATTCATAATCGAAGCGAACAGCGCAATGGACCTTTTGTAGCTGTGAATTGTGGTGTAATCCCACGGGAGCTAATCGGCAGCGAGCTATTCGGCTATGTTGAAGGTGCCTTTACGGGAGCAATACGGGGAGGAAAACCAGGAAAATTTGAATTGGCTTCAGGAGGTACGCTATTCCTTGACGAGATTGGTGATATGCCTTTGGAACAGCAAATCGCTCTCCTTAGAGTGTTACAGGAAAAAAAAGTAATGCGTATTGGCAGTGATAAAGTAATTCCTGTCAGTGTACGAGTAATTTGTGCAACTAATAAAAATTTATCACAAGCAGTAGAAAAAGGAGACTTTCGTCAAGACTTGTATTATCGTTTAAATGTGATCTCAATTACGATTCCGCCTTTGCGTAATCGCGTGAAGGACATTCCTTTATTGTTTAAATATTTTTTAGATAAAATAGCAAAAGATCGGGGCATTACATATTATGTTGATCCAGCCGTCATAACCTGTTTAGAGAAATTTGATTGGCCTGGAAATGTGCGAGAGCTTCAAAATGTTGTCGAACGAGCAGTGAGCTTAGCTGAGTCAGAACTCATAACGATAGCGCATCTTCCCATAGAAGTGTATGCTCCTCAAAGAGTAGTTCGGAGTCAGTCACAATTATCACTGCTTCCATCATTGAATGAACATTTTGGACGTGAACAGCGACGGCAATTATTAGCTGAAGCGGAGCGTCAGGAAATTTTAGCGCTATTATCCAAGTGCGGTGGTAATGTAAGTGTAGTAGCACGGCAATTAAGGATTTCACGTAACACTCTCTATCGTAAAATGCACCTATATGCGATACAGAACTAAAAGAATGTATTTATGTCACATTTGATTAACACAAATAGGACATAAATAGGACACAAATAAGAATACCATCTCTTAATTATCTTAGAGGTGGTATTTTTCTATTGCTCAAGAAAAAAATAGTTTAGCATTCCAGATACGTATATTCAATGTTCTTACGGAATCATAAGACTTAGTTTATTAATAGCTATTGATAAAACAATAATTGGCACAATATTTGCAGTTATTTATAAAAATAACACTAAAGCTGAGATCTTGGAATAGGTAAAGTCTCAGTTGTTCATGACCTTATTCAATGGGTCAGGTGAAAAAAGGAATACAGTGCTGCCAGAGGGGTGAAAAATGCAAAGCGCTGTCTTTCTTTTTACGCTTTGCTTTGCTGCGTGCGCAAAGATATTGTGGGTTGAGTCTACTTATAGTATGAGGATGTGAGAAGATGAGAGTCATACCAGTATGGGAGGCGGAAGGTACAGTATTGTGTCATGACATTACAGAAATTATTCCAGGTAAAGTAGCTGGGCGAGCGTTTAAGAAAGGTCATGTTGTAAAAAAAGAAGATATATCCAAACTATTAAAATTGGGAAAAGAGCATCTTTATGTTTGGGAAGTAAATCAGAATGTTATACATGAAAATGATGCGGCTATGAGAATTGCTAAAGCCGTGGCAGGTCCAGGAATTATTTTAACAGCACCAATAGAAGGCAAGGTGGAACTAAAAGCGCAAATTCCTGGGATGTTAAAGATTAATATCGATGCCTTGGAAGAATTGAATGATATTAATGAAGTTATTGTTGCTTCCATCCATTCCCATCAAATAGTCTCTGTCGGAGAAATAGTTGCAGGCTGTCGCGTGGTGCCGCTGGTTATCGAAGCTAACAAAATAAACAATGTGGAAAATATCGGTAGATTATCCTTTCCAGTCATGGAAATCAAACCTCTTAAACCTCTTAAAGTAGGAATTGTTACAACAGGCAGTGAGGTCTATCATGGTCGTATTCAAGATCAATTTGGTCCCGTTTTAGATAAAAAAATAACCGCATTGGGCAGCCGAGTATTAAGGCAGATCATTGTGGACGATGCTATAGACATGATTGATAATGCCATCAAAACATTAATACAAGATGGTGCTGAGATGATCGTAACGACTGGGGGGATGTCAGTAGACCCTGACGATGTAACCCCAGCAGGAATTCGCTCAGCTGGGGGGCGAGTTGTTGCTTATGGAGCGCCAGTACTTCCAGGCTCTATGTTTATGCTGGCCTACATTGGCAGTATTCCAGTATTAGGCTTACCAGGTTGTGTAATGTATCGCAAAACTACCATTTTTGATTTGATCCTTCCTCGCATTCTAGCAGGAGATGAGCTTAACCGCAAAGACATTGTACGTTTAGCTCATGGTGGTTTGTGCACAAATTGTGATCCCTGTCAATATCCTCACTGTGCTTTTGGTAAAGGTAACTAAGGTTAGGAAATTTTAGGGGTATATTTCCTCTGAAATAATATGAAATCATAAAGGAGAGTAGGAAATGCAAAAGAAGGTATTGCATGTTAATGGACTACCGCGAGTTTTAATCGTAGATCCAGAAACCAGTCTGGCAAGTGTACTTCGAGAGCAGCTCTTATTAACGGGCTGCAAAGTAGGCTGTAATCAGGGGCAATGTGGCACTTGTTCGATTATCATGGATGGAAAAGTAGTTCGCTCCTGCATTGTCAAGATGAAGAGAGTACCGGATGAAGCGAACATTACTACCATTGAAGGTTTGGCCAAACCAGAGAATCTCCATCCCTTGCAGGTAGCTTGGATGGCATACGGCTGTGCCCAATGTGGTTTCTGCAGCCCCGGGTTCATTCTATCGGCTAAAGTATTGCTGGATACTAACTCGGCTCCGACGAGAGAAGATGTCCGTGAGTGGTTTCAAAAGAACCGTAATGCATGTCGATGTACAGGCTACAAGCCATTGGTTGATGCTGTTATGGCAGCAGCTAAGGTAATGCGGGGCGAAATGCTCAAAGAAGATTTACTATATAAACCTGTTGGCAATAAAATTTATGGAACGACATATCATCGTCCTTCTGCTTTGCGTAAAGTTACTGGTACTTGGGATTATGGTGCTGATGTTGCGCTGCAAATGCCCCCAGGTACATTGCGAATGGCTTTGGTGCAAGCGGAAGTATCCCATGCCAATATTATGGGTATTGATACTGCAGAAGCTGAAAATATGCCCGGAGTATATAAGGTAATTACTCATAAAGATGTTAAAGGTAAAAATCGCATTACCGGTCTGATTACGTTTCCAACCAATAAAGGGGATGGCTGGGATCGGCCCATTCTTTGCGATGAAAAAGTATTCCAGTTTGGCGATGCTATCGCAATTATTTGCGCTGATACGGAAGAACATGCTAAAGCTGCAGCCAAGAAAGTTAAAGTTGATTTAGAAATTCTGCCCTCTTACATGAGTGCACCTGCGGCAATGGCTGCGGATGCGATTGAAATACATCCCGGCGTACCTAATATTTATTTTGAACAGGGTATTATAAAAGGCGAAGATACAGAGCCCATTATGAAACAATCAGATGTTGTAACTGTAGAAGTGGATACCTATTGTAGTCGTCAGCCCCATCTGCCTCTTGAACCTGATTGTGGATGTGCTTATTTTGATGAAGAAGGTCGTTTGACCATTCATTCTAAGAGTATCGGGCTTCATTTACATCATGCCATGATTGTTGCTGGGATTGGCATTGAACCTGAAAAATGCCGCATTGTTCAAAACCCTGCCGGCGGGACCTTTGGCTACAAATTCAGCCCGACCATTGAAGCATTGCTTGGTGTTGCCTGCATGGCAACAGGCAAACCTGTTTCCCTTAATTTCACCATGTATCAGAATATTACGTATACGGGTAAGCGTTCTCCTGGCTTTGTTAAATGTAAGCTTGCTGCTGATAAAACAGGGAAACTTCTTGCTATGGAAACGGACTGGTTTATTGATCACGGTCCTTATTCTGAGTTTGGTGATTTGCTGACTCTGCGTCAAGCTCAATTTACTGGTGCTGGCTATGATATACCCCGGATACGGGGCAAAGGTCGTACCGTCTGCACCAATCATGCCTGGGGATCAGCATTTCGTGGATATGGTTCGCCTCAAGCCTTTTTAGCCTCTGAAATAGCTATGGATGAATTGGCAGAAAAACTTGGCTTAGATCCATTAGAACTGCGCTTTAAGAATATTTACCGTCCAGGAGCTACTACACCTACGGGGCAAGTGCCTGAAGTATTTTGCTTTGAAGATATGATTAATACTCTCCGTCCCTTATGGGAAGAAGCTAAAAAGCGGTGTAAAGAGCTCTCAACGTCTGAGAAAAAACGTGGCGTGGGTTTATCTCTTGGTATTTACGGCTGTGGTCTTGATGGTCCAGATAGTTCAGAAGCTTGGGTCGAATTGACAAAGAACGGCATAACCGTCGGAGATTCTTGGCAAGATCATGGGCAAGGTGCGGATATCGGAACCTTAAGCCATGCTCATGAAACTCTGCGTCCCCTTGGTATTAAAGCAGAGCAAATCAAGCTTGTGATGAACGACACTGCCTTTACCCCTAACAGTGGACCGTCTGGTGGCAGCCGATCCAACGTCATGACTGGTAACGCGATAAAAGTTGCTTGTGAAATGCTATTAAATAGTATGCGTAAGCCAGACGGCACTTACCGCTCCTATGATGAAATGGTAGCCGAAAATCTTCCTCTACACTACGATGGTAAATGGACAGCATCTATGTGTACTGACTGTGACCCAATTACGGGTCAAGGAAAACCTTTCCCCATCTACATGTATGAACTATTTATGCCTGAAGTGGAAGTTGATATGAAGACCGGGAAGGCTAAAGTCGTTAAGTTTACCACTGTTGCTGATATGGGAACGATTACGAATAAAACAGCTTGCGATGGCCAGATATATGGTGGTTTAGCGCAAGGTATTGGTCTTGCTCTTACAGAAGACTTCGAAGATATTAAGAAACACACAAACTTGGTTAATTGTGGGCTGCCCTTCATTTATGATGTACCAGATGATATTCAAATTATTTATAATATTACTCCTCGTGAGCATGGACCTCACGGTGCAGCAGGTGCAGGCGAAGGTCCCTTGAGTGCTCCTCATCCTGCGATTCTTAATGCCATTTATAATGCATGTGGTGTACGTATTTATGCAGTTCCTGCACTGCCCGAAAAAATAAAAGCCGGACTGGCAGCACTATCCACAAGGAAGAAATAAGAGTTTCTATATAAATGTAACCTAAAACGAATTGAAACGTAAATTCAATTCGTTTTAGGCTTTCCAATATACGAATTTTATTGGCGTATATCTGAAGGAAAGGGAGATAGTATGGAACAAAAAGCCTTAAAAGAAAGAGAGCAGCAATGTATTCAAGAGCAGCCTCCAGGATGTACAGCTGCCTGCCCAGTTCATGTTGATGTAAGAGGCATGGTTGCTGCTATTCAAAAAGAGGACTATAAAGCTGGAGGCCAATTATTATATAAAATGGTACCCTTTCCGCGAATCATTAGTAGAATTTGTGATCAACCCTGTCAGCAAGTCTGTAAGCGGCAAGAAATAGATGAGTCTATTGCAGTGAATGAACTGGAAAAAAGCTGCGTGGATAATAGTAATGAATTGATTCTTAAAATCACACAAATGCCGCCTAAGGATAAAACCATCGCAATTATTGGAGCTGGATTAAGTGGCTTAACAGCGGCAGTTGAACTAGGCAAAAAGGGCTATAATGTTGTGATTTTTGAGGCAAAGAAATTATTAGGCGGGAGTATATGGGACATTCCCGAACATCGGCTGCCTAGGCAGAATATTGCTGAAGATTTTGCTATATTAAAAAGAATACCATTGGAAATTAACTTACATGTTATCGTGAATAATCATAAGAACTCAAAGATGTCGTTAGATCATATAAGTGCAACTTTTGATGCTGTCTATTTAGCAACAGGCTGCATAGAAGCAAATCCCCATTATTGGGGACTTGCTCTTGACGTGGGCGGAGGGATTGCCATTCATCCTGTAACGCTGGCAACGAGCGTGCCCAACGTTTTTGCTGGGGGCAGTCTTTACTTGGGACCTGATCGTAAGTCACCAATTACCTCAATCTCTCATGGGAAAATAGCTGCAAATTCAATAGATCGTTTCTTACAAAATGCTTCTCTTACGGCCAGTCGGGAAAAGGAAGGACCTTTTACTTCTTTACTTTATACAAATATTGCTGGAGTAGAACCGCAAACGAAGGTACGAAGTGCTGATCCCAATAAAGGCTATACGACGGAAGAAGCAGTAAAGGAGGCAAAGCGCTGCCTATTATGTGAGTGTTTGGAGTGTGTTAAGGTTTGTGAATATCTAGCTCATTTTCACGCTTATCCAAAGCGGTATGTACGGGAAGTTTATAATAATTCATCCATTGTGATGGGCGTTCACCATGCTAATAAAATGATTAATGCCTGTAATTTATGCGGTTTATGTGAGCAGGTTTGTCCGGGAAATTTGAATATGGGAGAAATTTGCCAAGAAGCAAGACGGATTATGGTCAAAAAAGGGAAAATGCCACCAAGAGTCCATGATTTTGCTTTACGAGACATGCAGTTTAGTACCAGTGAGAAGTTTGCATTTAGCAGACATCAACCAGGTTTTGCATCCAGCAGTACCGTATTCTTTCCCGGTTGCCAGCTCAGTGCCTCTTCGCCGGAACATGTAAAAAGCATGTACCAATTCCTTTGCAAAAAAATAACTGATGGCGTGGGTTTAATTTTGGGCTGTTGCGGTGTTCCAGCTGACTGGGCAGGACAAGAAAATTTATTTAAAGAAACAATTAAGGCCATCGAAGATAATTGGCGGAAGTTGGGTTCTCCCAGGGTCATCACAGGCTGTCCTACTTGCTATAGTGTTTTTAAGCGTGAATGGCCTTCCATGGATGTTGAGTCAATATGGACAGTATTAGATAAAATTGGACTGCCAGATCAAGGGGAAGAGCCGTTTGTGCCATTAAAATTGGTGGTACATGATGCTTGCACCACAAGGCATGAAGCTGCCTTACAGCAAAGTATACGAAAAATTTTGCATACACTTGGCCACCAAGTGGAGGAACTGGAAAACAGTAATGAACTTACAGAGTGTTGTGGTTATGGAGGTCTTATGCTGTTTGCTAATAAAGAAATTGCCCATAAGATGATAAAAAAGCGCAGTCAACAGAGTGAAAACGATTTTCTTACTTACTGTGCAATGTGCCGTGATAATTTTGCCAGTCAAGGAAAGCAGAGCTATCACCTTTTGGACTTGATTTTTCCAACAAGGCAGCAAGATGTCACTAGCAAAAAAGGTCCCGGCTATTCTGAGCGACAGGAGAATAGGGCAAGGCTGAAAAGGACGCTGCAAAAAGAGGTGTGGGGAGAGTTGGCAGACGAAGAACAGTGCAACGTTAAGTTGATCATTTCAGAAAAGGTACGGCAGGTCTTGGAAGAGCTGATGATTCTTGATAGTGATATTATAGCTGTGATTTCACATGCAGAACATACTGGTAATAAATTTAAAGACATGGAAAATAATTCTTATATTGCATCTTTTAAACCTGCCAGTGTAACGTATTGGGTAGAGTATTCTACTCAGGAAGATGGCTTTCTGGTGCATAATGCCTATAGCCACAGATTAGAGATAAAAGGATCATGAGGTGACTTTATGGATAAGCAAGTTCAGAATATCATTGTATGTAATACTTGCGATATTCCTCTTGCATTAGGAAAGGTAACCCTAGCCTACTTGGGGAATGAGTTTCCAGTTGAACTTTATAAATGCCCGCAATGCGGGTTGGTATATATTCCTGAAGAGTTAGCAAAGGGGAAGATGGATCAGGTGGAAAAAGCACTGGAGGACAAATGATGGGCCAACATAATGATCGTATTACTACAGATCTGCATGAATGTAGTTCCAATGTATTTGAAAATAAGATTTTTGCTAACATGGCCGAAGGAGCTCGTCCAGGGGGATTACAATTAACACGGAGACTTATTGATTACTGTAATTTTGACCATCGTTCTATAGTTGTTGATATGGGGTGTGGCACGGGAACTACTGTAGAGTATCTACGGGATGTACGGGGAGTGTATGCCCTGGGTGTTGACTTGTCCACTCCATTATTGCAACAGGGAAAAGAACGCAAGCCTGATTTACGGCTCATTCAGTCACCAGGCGCAGACATGCCTTTTGCTGATCATTCTATTGATGGTGTTTTGGCTGAGTGTAGTTTATCCGTTATGCCTGATATTTCTAAGGTTTTAATTGAAATCAATCGTATTCTTGTTTCTGGAGGAAAGCTTGCCATAACAGATCTTTATATCCGAGAAGGAGACTCTGATGTACCCAGCATCATGACTCATAGTGATCTTTTTCAGATATTGCAGAAGCATGATTTCAATATACTCATCTTTGAAGATCAGACTGCTTTTCTAAAAGAATTTGTCGCAAGTTTCATTATGGAGCATGGCTCAATAGAAGATCTTTGGCAATGTACAGGAAAAAAAAAATTGGATAAAAAAATACCTGGATTAGGCTATTATTTGCTGATAGCGGAAAAAGGTTCGTGAGAAAGAGGTGCAATTTGGATACTCAAGAATGTCCCCGATGTAAGAATGAGCTGATAGATACTCTTCTTTATAAATGCGTACGCTGTTTTACCGTATATTGCAGGAAATGTACAGAAACCAGTGAAGGACGCCTTTGTCCGAATTGTAAAATGTCTCAGCGTATGTTACTGCCTTTAGAGAAATCGAAGATAAAAAAAGAATAAACATCTCACTTGAGATGTTTAACATACCAGCAGGATTAAGATTTATCGCCGCAGCGAGGGATATCTGGTCCCTTGCCTAAGAGATCATTTACTTTGGTGATGGCTGTTTCTGAAAGAAAAACGATTTGGGAAGGATTGCCTTCCATTGTTTCGCCTGTCAAAAGTAAGCCATTATCCGTTTCAAGATATTTGATTGGCAGGCTACGCCTAAAAACCCTGCCAGTACTATTGTCGATGATTTCGACAACAACGGAATCGGCTTCGATTTTGTCTAAAAGATTACTTTCATCGGGAGTGGCTGAACCATATTTTTGGGACCATTGCTCAAGATGTTTAGCGGTGGTATCAAGATATATAGTATGTAATTCCTGCTGCAGACTTAGTAGTTCACCATAACTTTCCCTATGATGATCAGCTAGTTGGTTTAGCATATCATTATAAAAAGTAGTGAATTTTTCTTTCCACTGGGGGTCATTGCTGTTATTCATTGTATCAACCTCCAAAAAAATAAATTCGTTGGCACTCATTCTATATGGTAATTGAATCCTAATGCAATTTCAAGATAAATATGGTGAAGATTCAGTGGAGGATGATTTACCTTCAGGATAAAGGAGGATTTATATGATATTTAGTAGCCTGCTTTCGGCTCAAAATAGTGGCAGAACCGTTGACTGCTTCACTGTTATTGCTAGTAGTCTTGATAGTGACATTGGAAAAATGCTGATCATCCATCAAGACGGAAGAGTAGAAAGTCAGTTGGAAGGGATGATTGGGCAGCATGTGCTAGATACGGTGAAAAATCTGCCATGGAGCAAAGCCATGACACTTTACCTTGAAGATCAATCAGGAGAAAAGTATCGGATTTTTTGGGATAGGATGACAACTAAATACCATGCGATTGTATTTGGTGGCGGGCATATAAGTCAACCCTTAGTCCAAATGCTTATCCAATTGGATTTTATTGTGACAATAGTGGATGATCGCCCTGAATTTGCAAATCAGGCCAGATTTCCAGGAGCTCATACTATCATTTGCGAAAACTTCCACCAAGCTTTTAAGAAATTGGTCATAAGCAGCGATACCGCTGTGATTATTGTAACTCGCGGGCATAGATATGATCTGGAATGTTTGCGTGCTACCATGGATAGTAAAGCTCGATATTTGGGGATGATTGGCAGCAAGAAACGAGTAAAAGAAGTATTTGCTGTTTTGCGGGAGGAAGGAAGAGCAGAGGGCCTTGAAGGGCGTCTAAAGGCTCCGATTGGTCTTGACATTCGAGCAGAAACGCCTGTAGAAATAGCTGTGAGTATTGTTGCCGAAGTAATTGGAGTTTTTCGCGGCGGTAGTTCTGGTCGATCATTAAGTGGATGCAGGGAGGGAGACCATGGACTCAGAAATCCTTAACCGAATTTGCCAAATGCAGCATAAGGGTGAAAAAGCAGTCTTAGTCACTATTGTTGAAACTCGTGGATCAACGCCTCGCAAGGCAGGAAGTAAAATGCTGATTTTACCAGATGGTACCTCTTATGGAACCATTGGCGGTGGATGCGCAGAAGGGGAGGTTAGACGCCAAGCGTTAACGGCACTGGATGTGAATTGCTCCAGATTATATACAGTGAGCATGCTAAATGATATGGCTGCAGACGAGGGAATGGTATGTGGGGGTATCATGGAGGTATTTATTCAAATCATCTGAGGAAAAGAAGTAAAGCGCAGGTGAAATAGGATGTGGAATAAAGATAAAATGGGCGCAGTATTATTGGCAGCGGGCTATTCATCTCGTATGGTGAAATGTAAGTCGCTGCTGCCCTTAGGTGGTTTAAGAGTGATTGAAAGAGGAATCAATACATTTAGACAAGCCGGTATAGTGGATATCACAGTGGTGGTGGGGCATCGGGCTGATGAATTGATACCTATATTGGATGAACTAAAGGTGTCCTATGTTTTTAATGAAAAGTATAGCGAGGGAATGTTCTCTTCTATTGTCAAGGGAGTGCAGTCCCTGCCGGCAGAAACCAAAGCCTTTTTCCTGCTGCCGTCAGATATGCCTTTAATAAAAAGTCATACGGTGAGATTGTTGGGGCGGGCTTTTAATAAGGTTAAGGCAGATATTATCTACCCTGTCTTCCAGAAATATCGGGGGCATCCTCCTCTAATTGGTGCAAATTACTTTCCTGAAATTTTGTTGGGTAATACAAGTGGAGGCTTGCGTCAAATTTTAGAAAGGCGTGAGGGGAATGCATATGAAGTAGAGGTATTTGATGAAGGCATATTGTTGGATATTGATACTCACGAGGATTATCAGAAGATTATGACAGGATATTATCGTCGGGATATTCCGACGCAGGCTGAGTGTGAAGCAATTTTAAAAAAAATGAATGTGTCAGAAGCGATTGTGAATCATGGCAGGATGGTAGCAGAGATCGCAAGGAATTTGGCTCTTCGTTTGAATGAAATCGGTCTAAATATTGATGTTCACGCTGTTACAGCTGCTGGAAAGCTGCATGATTTAGCTAAAGGGAAGCCTAATCATGCTCAAATTGGTGGTAGAATACTAAAAAAATATGGATATTATAAGGTGGCACAGATCGTTGCTGCACATACTGATATGGAACTGAATGAAAAAGCGTTGCCAGATGAGGCGGCAGTAGTATATTTAGCAGATAAGCTGGTGAAAGGAGGCGGCATTGTGTCCATTGATGAACGGTTTTCTGCTTCTATGGACGAATATGCAGCAAGTGCAGAGGCGGTTGCTGTTATTAGAGAGCGCCGCTTGCGAGCTGAAAAGATAGAACAAACTGTTGAACAGCTGCTAGGCATTAGTCTAGTAATGGCAGCTAGAGACTTATGTTGAATAAAAGTTAAGCTTAGAAAGGCGGCACAGATATGCAGGATAAGGAAACTATATTAGGAATAACGGAAAGTCTTTGCCCGGAGTGCCTGCAGCGTATAAAGGCAAAAAGAGTTGAAGTAAGTCATAATGTTTACCTAAAGAAAACATGTAAAGATCACGGGGATTTTTGCACTGTAATTTGGCGGGGACAGCCGTCTTATACATCCTGGTCTGTTGCCAAGCTTCCTTCTAGGCCGCCTGTATGTGCAACCAATATTAGCCAAGGCTGCCCTTTTGATTGCGGTTTGTGCCCAGACCATCGTCAGCACACATGCTGTGTTCTGCTTGAAGTTACTAAGCGGTGTAATTTGCACTGTCCTATATGTTTTGCCACATCAGGTTCCGAGGAAAGTGATCCAGATAGAACGACAATTGAAAACTGGTATCGCCTATTATTAAAGAGTGGCGGTCCCTATAATATTCAGTTATCGGGAGGTGAGCCGACCTTAAGGGATGACCTGCCGGAAATAATAGCCTCAGGACGAAGTTTAGGATATGATTTTATTCAAGTAAATACCAATGGCCTAAGGCTGGCAAGGGACTATAGCTACGTTAAAAGGCTAAAAGAAGCTGGATTATCCTGTGTATTTTTACAGTTTGACGGAACCAATGATGAAATTTATGAGAAGTTACGAGGAACGGCCTTGCTGGCAGAAAAGCAGGCGGCTATTACTAATTGCGCTAAGCTGCAGCTAGGAGTAGTTCTTGTGCCGACATTAGTTCCTGGCGTGAATACACAAAATATCGGATCCATTATCCAATATGCTATTGAAAAAATGCCGACAGTACGCGGCGTTCATTTTCAGCCTGTCAGCTATTTTGGCAGGTATCCTCAAGAGCCTTCGGATAGAGAACGGATTACCATTCCAGAGGTTATAAACAAGATTGTAAAGCAGACTGGAGGGAAATTCCAGATAGAAGATTTTCGGCCCCCTAGGGGAGAAAATGCATATTGTTCTTTTCATGGCAATTTTGTATTAATGAATAATGGAGAATTAAAAGCGTGGTCAAATGCAGGTTCAAAGGGATGCTGCCAGCCCCAAGTAGCAGCTGTGGAAGCAAGAAAAGCTCGCACTTTTGTTGCTAAACGCTGGGCTGCGCCCCAAAAAGCAGAGAGGAGAGAGACAGACAATAAAGAGGAGAAATATGGTAATGACATTAATGTTGGCAGTATGGATGCTTTTTTAGATCGTGTGGAAAAGTATTCCTTCTGCATATCGGGCATGGCATTTCAGGATGTCTGGAATTTGGATCTGGATCGTTTAAGAGAGTGTTTCATTCATGTGGTTAGCCCAGACAGCCGAATAATCCCCTTCTGCGCTTATAACTTGACGGATAAACAGGGGAATTCTCTGTATCGTCCCATAAAGAGGTGACTGTAGGTAATGAGGGCAACAGTACAACAAAACAAAATGTTTGAGGCTTGGAACGCAAAGAAAATGGGATTTGGTTCAAATTTAACCCGAGAGCAAATTGCTCACTATCAATTGCATAAAGTGCGGCAAACTATCCAGCGGGCCTACGGGAACAGTCCTTTTTATCGTAAGTTATTAAAGAATTTTGTCAGCAAAGAAATAAATTGTATGGAAGATCTGCAGCAATTTCCTTTTACTACTGCGGATCATATCAGAGAACAGGCACGGCAGTTTCTCTGTGTATCCCAAAGTGATATCAGCCGAATTGTGACATTAGATAGTTCCGGGACAACAGGTGAGGCCAAACGCATATATTTTACCGATTTTGATCAAGAACTAATGATTGATTTCTTTCAACAAGGCATGTCCACTTTTTTGAAAAGGGGAGATCGGGTACTGATTCTGCTGCCAGGTGAACGTGTCGGCAGTGTTGGTGATTTACTGATTAAGGCACTGGAGCGGGCAGGAATGGCACCTATTCTTCATGGTCTTGTGCAAAATATTCCTAAAACAGTAGAGTTTATGACACAGGCAAGAATTGACTCCTTAGTTGGAATTCCGACGCAAGTACTAGCATTAGCTCGCTATGGTGAAATGACAAAGAAAACAATTCAGCTTAAGAGCGCACTGCTCAGCACGGATCATGTACCTGACGCGATTATCCAAGAATTGGTTCGCGTGTGGGGCTGTCAGGTATTTGAACACTATGGCATGACTGAAATGGGTTTGGGGGGCGGCCTAGACTGTGAAGCCCATAAGGGTTATCATCTACGGGAAGCGGATTTATATTTCGAAATCGTTGATCAAAGAGGAATACCAGTACCTGATGGGCAGGAAGGGGAAGTTGTTTTTACCACGCTGACTAGACAAGGAATGCCGTTTATTCGCTATCGGACAGGGGATATATCAAGGTTTCTTCCTGATCCCTGTTCTTGTGGTACGATACTTAAAAGATTAGAACGGATCATCAAAAGAAAGGATGGTCTGGTTTTTCTCAAAAGTAATACATTTTTCACCATGTCGGATCTGGATGAAAAAATATTTGCGGTGGATGGAGTAATTGATTTTACAGTTACTGTTGATAGCCTGCAGCAGGCAACACAATTGACTGTTTCTGTTTGGTTATTAGGTCAGTCTAATGAGGCTGCTGAGCGTGCACTTTGGGATGCACTGTATCGTGTGCCAGCGCTAGTTCAGGCAAGACAAGCGGGGCAGCTCTCCGTAAGTATAAAAATAATTTGCAGTAAAGATACTTTTTTTCCCAGTGCCTCTAAAAGAAGAATTATGGAGTTGAAAGACAGCTGATGGAAAACAGGACGGTGTATTTGATTAGGCATGGAAAAATTAAGTTTGAAGATAATCAGCGAAGGTATATTGGCCAACTCGATTTGCCATTAAGCCTGGAAGGCATACAGCAAGCTCAATGTTTAGAAACAATCTTAAAAGATATAGACATTGGTAAGGTATACTGTAGTGATCTTTTGCGTTCTCAGCAGACAGCTCAGATAATAGCTGGTAACAAAGCTATTCCAGTTATTGTGCGAAAAGATCTTAGGGAGATACATATGGGAAATTGGGAGGGGCGCACATTCTCCCATATTGTGAAGGAATATCCGGAGGAGTTTAAGGCACGTGGAGCTGATATTGGCTATTATCGAGTGGCAGGGGGAGAAAGTTTTGCTGATTGTTACAAGCGTGTGATTGACGCGTTTCATGAGATTATGAATTCTTCGTCAGGTACTATTTTGCTTGTCGGGCATGCTGGAGTCAATCGGTTGCTGCTGTGCTATGTACTAGGAATGCCTTTGGCAAACCTTTTTAGAATTAATCAAGATTATGGTTCTTTGAATATCATCGCTACAAGGAAATCTGGTTGGCAGGTAAAGTTAGTAAATGAAACAACCTGTAGAGGATAAGGATGCTTTTTTGGAAGGGGGAATTTTTAATGTCAGGGGATGTAGTTGCTCGTATAACTAAGCTGCATATGCAAGGATTTCACTGTAGTCAGATTATGATCATGTTAGGGCTAGAAGAGCAGGAAAAAAACAATCCTGATTTAATACGAGCAATGACGGGATTAGCTGGTGGATTAGGCTTTAGCGGCAAAAACTGTGGAACCTTAACGGGGGCGGTTTGCTTATTAGGCTTGTATGGAGGTCGGGGCGAGCTGGAAGAGCGGGAAAATCATCAATTAAATACGATGATTCAGGAATTGGTAGTATGGTTTGAAGAAACATTTGCCAAAGAGTATGGTGGTATTGATTGCCAGCACATTATGAATAATGATCCTTGGAATCGTTTGACCCGCTGCCCGGATGTAGTGATAAAGACGTATTTAAAAGCTACGGAAATTCTTGAGGATAATGGCTTCCTCTCAGGTTCCTAACAATAGAAAGGTTAGAACCGTTAAAATTTCAACGGTGAGAGGAGTGAAAAAGATGCAGGACAGTTTTGGTCGTATCATTGACTATTTGCGAATTTCCATTACGGATCGTTGTAATTTTCGCTGCAGCTATTGTATGCCCCCAGAAGGAGTTCCTTTACTTGAACACTCTGAAATATTGTCTTACGAAGAGTTGCTTCGTGTCATTCGGATATTGGGACAATATGGCGTGAATAAGATTCGTATTACTGGTGGTGAGCCATTAATTCGCAAAGGAATAATAGATTTCATTCGTGCTATTAGAGAAATAGACACGGTTGCAGATTTGGCAATGACAACAAACGGCAGCTTACTTGCAGATAGAGCTTATCAGCTTAAAAAGGCTGGTTTAGATCGAGTGAATATCAGCATTGACACTCTTAATACAAAAGAATTTTCCCGTATTACAGGTGGTGGCCAATTGTCAGATGTACTACAAGGAATAAAAAGCGCCATGAATGCTGGCTTGACTCCCGTTAAGCTAAATGTAGTTGTGACAGAAGTTTTTTCCATGAAAGATCTGTCTCATTTCATAAAACAAACCTATGAGTTTCCTATTGTAGTACGATTTATTGAGTACATGCCTGTTGGACGCTGCGGTGTGAAAGCAGGATCTAGTATTGAGGCAATAAAAACCAGCATCAATACAGCAGGGTATGGTATGTTGGAAAAAACGTTCAATATAAAGGGAAATGGACCCGCCTATTATTATCGACTGCCGCGTGCAATGGGGGTATTTGGCTTTATTACGCCTATGACAGAGCATTTTTGTCATACCTGCAACCGCATTCGTTTGACAGCCGATGGGAAAATTAAACCTTGTTTACTTGCAAACAAAGAATTTGATATTAAGCATGCCTTACGCAGTGGTACGAGTGACAGTAAAGTCGCTGAGCTGTTTGAAAAAGCGCTGCAAGGGAAGCCCCTTCATCATATTTGGGGCAATGAGCGAGAAGGGACGAATTTGATACGAAATATGTCTCAAGTTGGTGGTTAAGGATAACACAAAAAAAAGTTCAGCGATAGTATCTATCTCTAAGCCGCAGCATAACAAAAACATCATTTATCTTAATAATAAATGATGTTTTTTGTAAAGCATAGAAAGTATAAGTTTTTAGGTGCGGAAAAGGTGAGATATTATGAACCACAAAAAAATAAATAAAACCCCTTTGTGTCCTTTGCGTCTTTGTGGTTCAATCCGTTTTATAGCTTATAAACAACCTTGCCTAGGACTTGATTCTTTGGTACAGGGCCGATATAGCGACTGTCACTGCTGTTGTTACGATTATCGCCCATGACAAATACATGGTTCTCCGGAACGATTATCTTAGTATCTGAAGTATAGCTCATGGGTTCTTTCGTATACGGTTCATCCAAGGCCATTCCATTTCGATATACTTTATGGTCTTTGAATTCTAACGTATCGCCTGGCTTGCCAATGACTCTTTTTACCCATACATGATGATCAGGCTCAGTGACCAGTTTTGTCATTGTTAAATATGTATGCATAGGATCGATTAAATCGTCTTTCCAGGTCCGTTCTCGCTGCACACGGCTGTCGATGATAATAATATCGCCATATTCAGGCAATTGGCCTAAGGTATGAGGTATTTTAGAAACCAATAAATAGTTATTGTTTTGCAAGGTAGGTTCCATAGAGCTGCCTTGTACTCTCGTAGGGTGGAACAAAAAGGCATTAATGAGCAATGCGCAGGTAAAGGCAATGACAATACTGTAGAGCCAGTCAAAAAGTTCTTCTTTTACATTCATAGGGTTACTCCTCTATAGGTATAGTAAAATGATAATATACTGTTTGATCCAATAGCAAACAATCTATATAGCAACACAATACTACTATAGAATGTTACAAAAAACAATAGTAAGCAAAGAATCCTGCTGCTTTTGTAAATTTTCAGTCAAATGCTGTGATTTATAGATATGGACGATGTAGAGCAGGAATGATATACTATAATAAATGAATAGCAAAGATGATGCTGAGATTTCATCAACAAAGCAATGGCGCTAAAGACGTAAGTTTTTAGTGCCATTTTTAAAAGAAATGCTCAGTGTAATCAAGAGAAATAAGTGAGTCAAGTTTTTTTAGATAAGGAGGAAAAATATGTTTGCATTAAACTTTCAGTCATCACATCATGAGGAGCTGCTGCAGAATCGGGTTAAGAACTGTACCGTTCGACTAGGGGATTTAAGGGATGTCTATGCGGAGAATTCCTTAGTTTGGATCACTTTTGGCAAAAAATTAAGTCCGAGAAGAAAATTGTACCAAGCTATTATTGACAAGATACTGATAAAGAAATTTTCTCAATTAACTGCTGATGATTTAATACATCAAAATCCCAGTATCACTACTACAGAGGAATTAATTAAATTCTTTGAAACCTTATATTGTAAATCGATATCACCAAACGATATTGTAAGTGTTATTTACTTTTCAGAAGTAACCGAATAAAGAGATTTATTCAGTTACTGGTATATTGTGCCAAGCAGCAATTCAAATTGGTATAATGCTGGAATGAGAAAGTACTTTTGAAACAGACTATAATATAAAAATACACGAAATAACTGATTTCTTAGTTATTTCGTGTATTTTTATATTGTTTATTTTTTTATTATTAAATAGTCGATAATGATTCTTGATAATACATACAGGGGAAAACGAGAAGTTACATCCACGGTTGTGATAGAAGTATGTTTATGTTTATAGCCCCAAAGAGGAATGTTTGCCATTTTGACTAGATATATAAATATCGAGGGGATTTTTTTATCAGTTTTGATGGATTTAAGAATTTGATCGATTGATATGTGCTCAATTGTGTTGGTTACTTCCATTGCGATTGCAAAAAAAACATAATGATAATATCGTTCGTGTGTATTCAATGAACTTTCCAGAAAAAGGAGTTTTTGAGTTTTCGTTGAAAGAATTAGAGTATACCAAAGGGCATGAGTGGGCGAACTATCCGAAATGAGTTCGCGTACGATAAAAGCGTTAGAGGCATTAAAGCAGGGAGACTTATTAGGATTTGGCGGCTGTGCGATTGCAATTGTTGAGAAACAACATACAGATTCCTTTATCACTGTAGTTGGGAAAAAATATGAAGAAAGGATTGGTTATGGCGGGACATTCTATATTGCAAGCATAGGTGATGGAGCAAGAGAAATAAACAGGGAGGTCATAATATGAGTATTTTAGTTCTAGGTGGTGCGGGCTATATTGGCTCACATGCTGTATATCAGATGATCGATAAAGGCTATCAAGTAGTAGTGGTGGATAATTTGCAAACAGGTCATAAACAAGCCCTTCATCCTCAGGCTGCTTTTTACCAAGGGGATATTCGCGAAAAAACGTTTCTACAAGGGGTATTTGCCAAAGAGAAGATTGAAACCGTCATTCATTTTGCGGCTAATTCCATTGTTGGAGAATCGATGACAAATCCAATTCAGTATTTTGATAATAATGTATATGGAACACAAGTGCTTCTGGACGTTATGAATGAATTTGGTGTTAAAAATATTGTCTTTTCTTCTACAGCAGCTACCTACGGCGAACCTAAGCAAATTCCAATTACGGAGGATATGCCAACAAACCCCACGAATACTTATGGTGAAACCAAGCTGACGATGGAAAAATTAATGAAATGGTGCGATCATGCCTATGGCATGAAGTATGTATCCCTGCGTTATTTCAACGTGGCAGGGGCAAGAGCAAATGGGGAAATTGGCGAAGATCACAGTACGGAAACGCATTTGATACCATTGGTGCTGCAAGTGGCATTGGGAAAAAGGGAGTATATTACGATTTTCGGTGAGGACTATCAAACAAAAGACGGTACTTGCATTCGTGATTATATTCATGTGGAAGATTTGATTGAAGCCCATATTTTAGCAATGGATTATTTGCGAAATCAAGGTGAAAGCAATATTTTCAATCTTGGCAGCAGCCAGGGATTTTCGGTTAAGGAAATTGTTGAAGCAGCAAGGGCAGTCACCAAACATCCTATTCCAATTAAAATTGGTGAGAGAAGAGCAGGCGATCCCAGTACCTTAATCGCATCTGCGGCAAAGGCGAAAAAAATACTAGGCTGGCAGCCGAAGCGTATTTTGATTCAACAAATTATTACAGATGCCTGGAATTGGCATCAAAATCATCCAGTAGGCTATAATGACTAGTAAGGAGATCAAGATGAATATCTGTCAAGTAATTCAGCAATTGATTGATGATGCATTAGCATTAAACTTTATTGGGCAGGAAGATGAGATATATGTAAGAAATCAAATACTATGTCTTCTGGAGATGAATGATTTTATTGTACCTGAAAAAATAGAAAAAAATGAAGATAAAATACCTGACTTGCTAGAAGAGTTGGTAGATTATGCATGGAAAAACGGTATCATTGAAGATTTGTTTGATGAAAAAGAAATCTTATCAAGTCATATCATAAATTGCTTTATGCCGAAGCCGTCTACGGTTAATCGGTGTTTCTATGAAAAGTATCACCAGAATCCAGCAAAGGCAACGGATTACTTTTATGCGCTGAGTAGAAATAGTAATTATATCCAAACCAAACGGATTGCAAAAAACATTAATTATCAATCTCAAACGGATTATGGAATATTAGATATTACTATCAACTTATCGAAACCTGAGAAAAACCCTAAAGATATTATGAAGGAAAAGGGAATAAAAAGCACAAATTACCCAAAATGTTTGCTGTGTGTGGAGAATGAAGGTTATGCAGGGCGAATCGGGCATCCTGCTCGTTCTAATCATCGCTTGATTCATTTGAATTTGGCTGGCGAACCCTGGTATCTGCAATATTCACCTTATGTTTATTATAATGAGCATTGCATTGTACTTTCTAAAGAACATCGTGATATGAAGATTGATCGCCAAGGATTATTGCGGTTGGTATCTTTTGTAGAGCAATTTCCGCATTATTTTGTCGGTTCTAATGCGGACTTGCCAATTGTAGGAGGATCTATTTTATCCCATGATCATTATCAAGGCGGCAGATATGAATTTGCTATGGCAAAAGCAGCGGATGAGTATCTCTTTGCATTACAGCTGTTCCCCAATGTGAAAGGTGCAATTGTGAAATGGCCCATGTCTGTTATTCGTTTAAGAAGTGAAAAGGCTGAGGAGTTGGTAGCTGCTGCTAACTGTATTCTAGAGTCTTGGAGAGAATATGATGATCCAACTGCAGATATTTATGCATATACAGGAAAAACGCCACATAATACGATTACACCCATAGCTAGAAAGCGGTATGATGTACTGGAATTGGATCTTGTACTACGCAATAATCGTACCAGTGACGAACATGTCTTAGGAATTTTTCATCCTCACAGCGATGTGCAGCATATAAAAAAAGAGAATATTGGCTTAATTGAAGTGATGGGATTAGCAGTTTTGCCTGCAAGACTTATTCCAGAGTTGCAAGAAGTAGAAAAGTATGTATTAGGTAAAGAAAACAAAATTGCAGAGTATCATAGGTTTTGGGGAGAACAGTTGCAGCAAAAGTATAAAGAGCAGGTAAATCAGGATAATATTGGGGAAATTATAAAAAAAGAAGTAACGGCCAAATTCATGCGTGTTCTAGAGGATGCTGGTGTTTTTAAAAGAAATGAACAAGGAATGAATGCTTTTAAAAAATTTATACAACAAGTAAATCCAATGTAAGAAGACTCAGATGCTCTATGAATAATCAATGGAGCATCTGTATTTTTTCCTGAAAATTCTTGGAATGCCAGAAAATAATCAGTAAATACTATGGATAATAACCTCATAAAGGAGGCAGTCCAGATGAAGCATACGGCTCATAAGCGCATTGTACATTTTAAGAGAAGATATAAACACATTGCAGCGGCATTCGCAGGAGCTATTCTGATGTCGTCAGCATTATTACCAGGTATACCCGTTTCAACTGCTCAAGCAGCTGTTAAGTCTAATATTGGTAATACTCGAGATGCCAGTGCGCAACAAATGGAAAATGAGAATCGAACAAAAAGCCTGGTAGGGAAGAAAGGTAAAGTGAGTAGCAGTGAAGTAAAGCATACGATTAGACAAAACCTTAAGAGTAATAAAATCCTAACAGGGACTTCCCAGCCGCCAATCCATCAAGGTAAAGCAAAGAATCCTGCTAATAAAGCTGATCCACCCGTGACAAATCCTTCTCATCCATCAAATACTTTAGCTTCTAAGGAAAAAGATGCTTCCACAAGACCGAGTTCAGACAATCAACAAAACCATAAGAGAGCCCCTTCACCGTCTGCTCTTGAAGGAAATAAAGATAAACAAGAAAAAGCAGAACGTAATTTTCAAAAACCACAGGAGGATTCTACAGCAAAGCCAGATACCGAGAAAAAGCAATCAGGTAATGCGCCTAGTAAATATGAAAAAGTTTTGGATATTAAAGCAACTGCCTATTCTCCAGGTCCTTTAGATAACGATCAGTGGGGTGACAAAACCTATTTAGGAACAACTATTCGCCCAGGAGTAGTTGCTGTAGATCCAAAGGTGATTCCCTTAGGTTCACGTTTATATGTTGAGTATCCGGATGGACATGGTGAATATGCAGTAGCGGAAGATACTGGTGGCGCTATTAAAGGAAATCGAATTGATATCGCCATAATGAATCGGGAAAAAGCCACTGAGTTTGGCATAAAACCGGTAAAAGTATATGTGGTAAACACCCCAAAAGAATGAGGAGAAATACAAAGTAACCTGAACTTCCATCAGGTTATTTTTTTTTGAAATCATGAAGTTTTATGTCATAATAGACATAGAAGTGGAATAGCTTTTGAACAAAGTTAGGATGGAGGCACTAATGATTCTTGTAATAGATAATTATGATTCCTTTGTGTATAATTTGGTGCAATATCTTGGTGAATTGGGACAGGAAATCCAAGTAGTACGTAATGATAAGATTACTATTTCTGAGATCCAGATGTTATCACCTAGTCATATTTTAATCTCACCAGGGCCTTGTACTCCCAATGAAGCCGGTATTAGTTTGCAAACAATCCAGCACTTTAAAGGCATTATACCTATATTAGGTGTATGTCTGGGACATCAGGCTATCGGTCAGGTATTTGGCGGCGACGTCATAAGGGCAGAACGGCTGGTACATGGTAAAACTTCTATCGTTTGTCATGATGGCAAAGGTATTTTTAAAGGCCTTACCAGTCCTGTGCGAGCTACTCGCTATCACTCTTTGATTTTAAAACGGGAAACATTGCCCGAGTGTTTTACAGTTACGGCAGAAACAAAGCAAGGCGAAATTATGGGAGTGCGGCATAAAGAATATGCTATTGAGGGAGTACAATTTCATCCAGAATCCATATTAACGGAACATGGGCACAGTATGCTACAAAACTTTCTAGATATGAGAGGAATCATATAGTGAAACCAATACTTCGTGAGATTACATCTGATTACTCTGCTGAAGAAGTGTATGCATTGTTCTCGAATGAGGAGAATAGTGTCTTCTTAGACAGTGCTATGGATGTTGAAAATATGGGCAGATACTCCTTTATTGGTAGAGATCCTTTTTTATTATTTACCAGTAAAGATGCTAGGATTACGATTCAGGATGATGCAGGAAGACGCAGCGTAGCAGGGAACGCTTTTACAATTTTGAAAGAATTATTAGCTCAATATTCTACGGAAAAGCTTCCCCACTATCCACCTCTAGCCGGTGGGATTATGGGATACTTTGGCTATGAGATGGGATATTTACTGGAAGATATAGCGAAGAATGAGCATAAGAACAAGAATCTGCCTGATTGCTGTTTTGGTTTTTATGACACCATACTTATCTTTGATCAACATGAGAAAAAAACATATATTGCATCTACAGGTTTTCCAGAAAAAAATGAGAAGGAAAGGATAGGTAGAGCCAATCGCCGCATTGAGGAATGGATTGAACTGATGCAGCAAGCTTCTTTTTTAGACGTACCTCGCCAACCGATAGCGCAAGGTACTTATACGTCCCATTTTACCAAAGAATCCTATTGCAGCATGGTGGAGAAAGCCATTGCATATATTGGCGCAGGTGATATTTTTCAAGTTAATGTATCTCAACGATTTTCAGCGGATTTGACGGTGTCTCCTTTCGAGCTATATCGATATCTACGACATATTAATCCTGCGCCTTTTGCTTCTTATTTGAACTTTGGCGAGGTGGTGGTAGCAAGTACTTCACCTGAGCGATACTTACGATTAGAAGATAGAAGGATTGAAACAAGACCCATTAAAGGGACAAGACCTAGAGGCAGTGATAAACACTCTGACAGTCAATTAAGGCAGGAGCTTTTGGCTAGTGAGAAGGACCAGGCAGAATTGGTCATGATCATTGATCTGGAGCGTAATGACTTGGGGCGTGTCTGTGAATTTGGCAGCGTTTGTGTACCCAATCTAATTCGATTAGAAGAATATCCTACTGTCTTTCATTTGGTGTCGACAGTGGCAGGAGAATTAACCAAAGATAAAGGTATTTTAGATGCTGTCATGGCATCCTTTCCAGGGGGCTCTATCACAGGGGCGCCAAAGGTTAGGGCTATGGAAATTATAGATGAATTAGAGCCGGTAAAACGGGGAATTTATACAGGTTCTATTGGTTATATTGATTTTAATGGTGATGCTGATTTAAATATTGTTATACGAACGATTGTTATACAAGGGGGACAGGCATATTTTCAAGTTGGCGGAGGGATTGTTGCTGACTCCGTTCCAGAACTTGAGTACATAGAAACATTGGATAAAGCACGAGCTTTGCTGAAAGCTCTAGGATTTAAAGGATAAGGGGGAAAAGATATGCACAATAGCTGGATTTATCTAAATGGCAAGTTGATATTAGGCAATGAGGCCAGCATCTCTCCTTATGATCATGGTTTTTTATATGGTCATGGTTTATTCGAGACCATGAGAGTATATAAGGGGCGAGTATTTTACTTCGTGGAACATGTAAAGCGTTTGCATGCAGGTATGAAAATACTGGGGTGGCCTAGCTGCCCTTCTGTAGATGAATTATCGAAGGCCATTTATCAAACGTTGCAAAAAAATGATTTGCAAGAAGCTACTGTTCGCTTAACCATATCCCGAGGGACAGGGGCAAGTCGCCCAGATCCTGCGACTTGCGGTGGTCCTACGGTGATCGTATTTGCTGCGCCCATTCAGCCCCTTGGCGATGATGCCTATGAACGAGGATGGAGCTTGGCGACGGTCAATATACGCCGTAATCTTACCTCGCCTTTATGTGTAGTGAAGGCAGCTAACTATCTTGATAATATAGTGGCAAAATCGGAAGCAAAAGATAAGGGCGCTAATGAAGCATTACTGTTAAATAACATGGATCAGGTTGCAGAAGGTACGATGTGTAATCTTTTTTTAGTGGTGGAAGGCAGATTAATTACACCTGATAAAAAAAGCGGTTTATTACCAGGTATTACTAGAGATATTGTTTTGGAACTTGCTCGGCAGGCTGGAATCACCATTGAAGAACGACAAGTAAGCCCTGATGAACTACTAAGAGCTTCCGAAATATTCATTACTAGTTCTTTACTAGAAATTATGGCAGTAACCACGTTGGACGGACGTAAAGTAAATCAAGGGAGAAGGGGTAATATGACAGCCTTCTTAAGGCGGCAGTATCAAAAACATATCCAGGAATGGTTGTCAATTATAAGAGTGTAGCTGATAAAATTGATACTGGAGCCCTGTACTTTTTGGCAGGGTTTTTATAATGAAAATGGATATTATATAGGAAGATAAATGATGGAATATGTTATAATTACTTAAGAGTTGCGACTGGTTAGAGCTGATCGGTGATGATGGTCCAAGAAGAAAGTAAAAAAATCTTGATTTCATGATTAGAATAGTATATGATTACAAATTGTTGAGATGTGTAAGTTATTGGCACATAGGGACTTATATGTAAAAGCAGAGGCGAAAAATGAGAATGAAAAGTAATATACCCGTATATGAGTCCATTGCAATGGATGTAGCGGAGCGGATTGTTAATGGTGAATTTGCTGTTGGTGATAAGATATCAGGACGTACATTGCTGGCCAGTCAGTACAATGTCTCTCCTGAAACCATTCGTAAGGCCATGGGGTTACTAGGGCAGGCAAATGTTGTTGCTGTATCTCAAGGAAAAGAAATTCTAGTACAATCCCAAGAGCAGGCTGAGGAATTTATACGGCATCACCTGGCTATGCATTCAGCTTATTCTTTAAAACAAGAGCTAGAATTTTTAATGGAAAAGAAAAACGAAATCAATAACCGCTTTGATGAAATTATCGTTCAAATTACGCGTTATACTGATCGGCTGAGAAATTTACAACCTTTTAATCCTGTTGAGGTATATGTTTCAGAAAATGCCAGCGCAGTAGGGCGTTCTGTTGCTCAGCTTGGGCTTTGGCAGCGTACAGGTGCCACTCTTATTGCCATCAGAAGAGGAATGGAAGTAATCATATCTCCAGGAGCAGGTGCACTCCTGCAAGCTGGAGATCGTCTAATCGTGGTTGGTTCCGGTGATATTTTGGAAAAAGTGAATACAGTACTGCAAGAATGAATGTTAAAAATCCCCTTGATAAGCAGCACATATCCTGTGCTATTTATCAAGGGGATTTTTAACTAGCTAAGTTTTAGGTGAAAAATAAGATTTTATGAACCACAAAGGCATAATGCCGCTGATGCGGCACACAAAGGAGTGCACAAAAAATAAATAAAACCCTTTGTGTCCTTTGCGTCTTTGTGGTTGATTTTTCGATTCGTTATACTAACAACTTCATTAGCATGAAAAAATTGCTAGTGTCTTGCATGGCTAACAATTTTATGGTATAGTGTAAGTTGTTAGTTTGAAAATGCTATGAGAATCTCTTATAGTTTTGAAAATCTTGTACTAGCACAAGATAACGAAAGAGGGGGATTTGATGATACGTTTCGAAAATATATCTAAGATGTATGAGCATGGACGAAAAGTGGTAGATGATATCAATCTACATATTAGAGAAGGTGAAATCCTAGTACTGATTGGTCCTAGTGGTTGTGGGAAAACAACCACTATGAAAATGATTAATCGTTTAGTAGAATCAACTACAGGGAAGATCTTTATAAAAGGTGAGGATATCAGTCAGTTAAATCCTGTTGAGCTGCGGAGAAATATTGGCTATGTGATACAAAATATCGGCTTACTGCCTCATATGACAATCGCTGAAAATGTGGCATTGGTACCAAAACTAAAAAAATGGGATAAGAATATGTATTTGAACCGTGTTGCTGATTTACTCCGCATGGTTAATCTTGATCCTGATATTTATAGTAATCGCTATCCTAATGAATTAAGCGGTGGTCAACAACAGCGAATTGGAGTAATTCGTGCCATGGCTGCTGATCCGCCAATCATATTAATGGATGAACCATTTAGTGCCTTGGACCCTATCAGTCGTGAGCAGCTGCAGGATGAACTGGTTCGATTACAGGAAGTAATTTCTAAAACAATCATTTTCGTTACGCATGATATTGATGAAGCAATCAAAATTGCCAATCGTATTTGTATTATTAAAGACGGCAAAATTGTGCAAGTAGATACACCTGAGCAGATATTGCGTCATCCAGCGAATGAATTTGTCAAAGAGTTTATTGGCGTAAATCGGCTGCAAAAAGCAGATATCTTACCATCTATTCAGGAAATCATGGTAAGACCCGTTACTGCACGGCCTAGTAAGGGGCTCGCAGAAGCAATTGTGCAAATGAGAAAGCAGAAAGTTGATACTCTGCTTGTTGTGGATCCTAATCGAAAATTACTTGGGAAAGTTAGTGTGTGGGATATTCACAATAATTTTCAGCAGGAAGAAATTCTGCTGCAGGATGTATTAAATCCTGTTATATATAAGATAAATGTAAGTCAGTCTTTAACAGAAGCATTACAAATTATTAGCAAACATCATATTGCTTATCTTCCTGTAGTTAGTGAAGAAAATGAATTATTAGGAGTGATTACTCGGTCAAGCCTAGTAGATGTTATGGCTGAACGGTTTCAAGAAGCTGAGAGTGGCCCAATAATAGAGGGAGGGGCGATTCTATGTTAATTGATTTACTTGAAATTTTTCAAAATCGATATGAAGATATTTTGATGGCCTCTTGGGAACATCTGCAATTAACATTTATTTCATTGTTTATTGCTAATTTGATTGCTATTCCTCTCGGTATTTTGTTGACACGTCATAGAAAATGGGCGGAACCGATTATTGGCGTGACAGCAGTCTTTCAAACGATTCCTAGTTTGGCATTGTTAGGTTTTATGATACCCTTCTTTGGTATTGGTAATGTGCCTGCTATTATTGCTTTGACCATATACGGTTTACTCCCGATTCTTCGCAATACCTATACCGGAATCATAGGTGTAACACCTGCTGCTGTAGAGGCGGGTATTGGTATGGGTATGACATCTATACAAGTATTATTTATGGTGGAGCTACCTATGGCATTATCCGTTATTATGGCAGGAGTTCGAACAGCGACTGTACTTATTGTAGGTGTGGCTACTTTGGCAGCACTGATTGGTGCAGGGGGGCTGGGAGATTTGATTTTCCGTGGCATTGCTATGGCTAATTCACCATTAATTATGGCTGGTGCGTTACCTGCTGCATTTTTAGCAATTGTCTTTGATTTTGCTCTAAAACGCTTGGAGTACAAAGCGCAACCAAAGGGATTAAAGAAATTGTAAAATAGGGAGATGATAGGATGAAAAAGACAGCTATTTTGTTACTTAGTGTTTTAGTGGTAATGGTGTTTACAGGATGTTCTTTGTTATCAGGGAAAAATAGTAACACCGTTGTAATTGCTGGAAAGAACTTTACCGAACAAGATATTTTAGTCTACATGATGAAATATGTGATTGAAGATCAAACCAAATTGAAAGTCGAAACGAAAGCTTTTCTTGGAGGAACTAGTGTTGTATCCCAAGCTATTGAACGCGGGGATATTGACATATATCCTGAATATACAGGTACGGCACTCATTAATCTTCTAGGGGAGCCAATGATTAGTGATCCTCAGGCTGCCTATGATAAAGTAAAGAACATATATAAAGAGAAGAAGCAAATTATTTGGCTTGAACCTTTCGGTTTTAACAATACCTATACCTTAACCATGCGTACTGATGAAGCAGAGCGTTTAGGAATTAATACCATTTCTGATTTGGCAGCTAAGGCAGATCGCCTGATGCTTGGATGTACGCAAGAGTTTCTAGAACGAGCAGATGGACAAAAAGGCTTAGAAGAGAAATATGGCTTTAAATTTGCCGCTGCTAGTGGGATGGACCCAGGTTTGACATATGCAGCAGTACGTGATAAAAAGGTTGATGTTATTGACGGATTTTCTACTGATGGGCGTATTGTAGCATTTAATTTGAAGGTCTTAGAGGATGATAAAAAGTTCTTCCCTCCATATTATGCGGCCCCTATTATAAGAGAAGATACGTTAAAAAAGCATCCTGAAATTGCCGATGCGCTTAAATTACTGGCAGGAAAATTAAATGAAACAGAGATGGCTAAGCTCAATGCAAAAGTAGATTTGGAAAAACAAGATCCAAAGGCCGTAGCCAAGGAATGGCTGCAATCCAAAGGATTAATTAAATAAATAGCAAAAGAAGACTTGACCCAGGCTGCGGTCAAGTCTTCTTTTGCTATTTGCCATTTGGATAAGGAAAAAGATGTTTCTTGAAATCTGGCAGTACCTTCAAAATTGACGAGTGGCTTTCTTTTGCGATATACTAATTTTCGATGTATTATAAAATATAGGAGATTTATGCTTAAAAGGAGAAAGTAATGAAAAATTTCGTGCCCAAAGTGGCGGCTGTTCATGATATTTCCTGTTTTGGACGCTGCTCTTTAACAGTCATTATGCCTGTATTATCAACAATGGGAATTCAAGTCTGTCCTCTTCCGACAGCTGTATTAAGTACTCACTTAGGTGGTTTTAAAGACTTAGCATTTTGCGATTTTACAAACCACATGCCGGATTTTTTTCATCATTGGAAGAAAGAAGAAATTGATTTTCATTGTATTTACAGTGGTTTTTTGGCTTCAGAGGAACAAATTGATGTAGTACAGCACTTTATTGATGAATTTTCTTCCAACCATCCCTTGGTAGTTGTGGACCCAGTCATGGGGGATGAGGGGAAGTTATATTCTATTTATACGCGTCACATGCAAGAGCGAATGAAGGATTTAGTTCGAAAAGCAGATATTGTTACACCGAATTATACGGAGGCATGTTTTTTACTGGGAGAGAGTTATCAGAATACAATCTATGATACCAAGAAAATGAAGAAATGGCTTGTGGACTTAGGAGGTTTTGGTCCATCCAAGGTGGTAATCACAGGAATTCCCTTTGTGAATGAGAAAATTCTTACCATAGGATATGATAAAAGGCAAAATAGCTTCTGGGAAGTTTACAGCGACCACATTCCAGCTAAATATCCTGGAACAGGAGATATTTTTGCAAGTGTGCTGGTGGGGTCTTTGCTGCAGCAGGACTGTCTGTCAGCAGCCATGGAACGGGCAGCCGAATTTGTCAGGATCTCCATTCAAACGACCTTTGCTGCTCAAACTCCCTCCCGTGAGGGTGTATTGGTAGAAAAGGTGCTGCCTTGGCTTTGCAGAGATACCAGCCAAGAATAAAAAGGAAATATAGGGAGGTTGAGCTATGAATCGCAAGCGTAAATTGGATGTAAGAGATATTGTATTTATCGGTGTACTCTCCTCTATGTGTACGATTGCCACAACCATTAAAATACCTTTTGGCGTTGGAGCAATGGTTCATTTGGGATCGGCATTTTTATATACAATGGGTATTATTTTTGGTGGTGTATATGCAGGATTGGCAGGAGCCATTGGATCAGGTTTTTATGATCTTTTGATGGGCTTTTCTCCTTATACACTATGGTCTTTTGTTATTAAAGGAATTGCAGGTTTGATTGTTGGTGTGGTTGCTAAAGGATTATGGCCTGAGGCCACGGCAAGTTCTCATGGGGCAGGCAAGTTGTTTGTCCGCGCTTTCTTTGCCTGTATTTTAGCTGCTCTTTGGACATTATGCGGATATATTTTAGCCTGGTGGTATGTTACGGGGAGTTTTGCTACTGCGCTGGGGAATATACCTAGTTCCTTAATGACATCGGGTGCAGGACTGATTATAGCGCTTATTTTAGGACCTAAGTTACGTAAGCTGTTAAGACGGTAACGCTGCAGCGAAATGATGAAAGCTGGCGATAGATACAAAATAAAACAGCAAGATTAGCCGAGAAATATCGAAAATCAGGCTAATCTTGCTGTTTTTAGTATTTCATATTAGAGGGTAGGCTGCAAGGTCTTGTGAACTGCTTTTTTCCCTAACCACCATCGCAGCAGGGGAATCCCGATAAGCAGCATGGATAATAAGCGAAATAATTGGTAGGCAACAACCAGTGAAACATCAGCATGAACCGTCATGGCTGTGAGTCCCATCTCTGTTATGCCACCGGGGGCGGTACTGATAAAAGCGGTTAGAAAAGGAATTCCATAGAGCTTCACCAGCAAATAATCAATCCCTAATGAACCTGTAATGACAAAAATTACTCCTCCAAAGCTATAGGAGACAATGGATTTCCAATTTGTTAATCCATCGAAAGTGATATCGGCTCCCATGCGTATTCCAATGAATATCTGTGCTAATGCTGTGATGTATTGGGGAAGATGAGGAGCGTCATAGCCTTGAATGATAAGGGCAATGGTTCCAATAACAGGTCCCATAAGATAAGGGGTGGGAATTCTGATGACTCTGGCTATGAAGGCCGAAATAATACATACAATTCCAAAGGGCAGAAATTGTTCAAATTGTAAAGAGGCAGTAGATGCAAAAAGCGGCAGAGGGGTAGAATTGTTTGAAAGACCGTAAATTGCCAGCATTGGTACAATAAATACAACGGTTAGTACCCTGGTTATTTGCATAAGAGTAACGACAGCAACATCGGCACCATCAATTTCCTCACAAATGACAGCCATTTGGGAAAGACCGCCGGGTATACTGCCAACCAAACCATTTACCATCCCCACACCTGTAAAGCGGCAAGTAAACCATCCTGCCAAAAGGCTCATTGTCATAGTAGTGAAGGTCGTTAGCAGCATGCCGGGGAGCTGATCTAAAATTTGTTGACCTACCTGAAGGGTAAAAGGACTGCCCATAGCATACCCAAGAAAAATTAGACCTGTATTGCGTATGGATTTTGGCCAATGGATGGGTTTCTTTCTAACTGTCTTCCAAAGTAAGGTGGTCACCAAGGGACCGATGGTCCAAGGAAGAGGAATATGGGCACTAAAAAAGATGATTCCTCCTATACAAGATAAGAAGAAAATTACAATATTATTTTTCATGTTTCGCCTTTCCAATCGATTTCATTGTAAATATCCAGCGGGATATTTACAAAAAAGTAATATAAATATAAAATACCATGAGATAGTTGCGCGGTCAACTATCTCATGGTATTTTATATTTATTTTTTGAAGCAGGAAGAACAACGCTAACATTGTAAGTGAGGTTAAATCGCTTGCCAAAGAGTAGCTAAATTGTCAGTATTATATTTTTTTACAGATTTTTCTTTAAGTGCGGCAAGAGTATCTGCGCTATATTGAATGGGTTGATTAGACAAAGATCCTGATTCCGTTAATTTCCAGCCGCTTGAAGTTTGGGATAGCGTAAAGGTCATAGCCGCTAAATCCGTATTGCCATGAAGGGTCATTCCATTTACAAGTTCTCGGGTATAGTAACAAGAACCAGTAATAGAAGTAGAATCAGCATCAGAAATATCAACATATAAAAGGGTAAAATGATCATATTTCGCTACCCAATTATCAAACTGTTCTTTTGTAAGCTGCCTGGACACAATATCTATTTCCTGCAATTTTTCTAAGTCTTTTGTATTAAAGGAATCCAACCTTTTTAGTAATAGATGAATGGCTTTACGCTCTTCAGGGGCAATGGATGATGTAATTTTTGCTACGTTAGAGAGTTCTACAATTTTTCCCCAT
This sequence comes from Pelosinus baikalensis, assembly GCF_020819555.1. Lineage (NCBI taxonomy): Bacteria > Bacillati > Bacillota > Negativicutes > Selenomonadales > Sporomusaceae > Pelosinus > Pelosinus baikalensis. The sequence continues at coordinate 237,996 of NZ_JAJHJB010000002.1, read as the reverse complement.
TGGAAGGTACTCATGGTATTTGCCTTCAGCTTTGCGTCAAATTGAATAATGAGCCCGTCTTTCTTAAATTTACGCGGCAAATTGATTGGCTGATATTTTACGCCATCGTCTCCGATTATGCCGTAAAAGCCTTGAATATTAGGGGCGGTTACTTGACCAGTCATATGAAAGGTGGTATTGACCTGGGAGGGATCTGCCACAGCTAAGGCAGTATGAGAAAATACAGTAAGCATCAGAATTGAAAATAAACATAAGCATCTTTTCGTAATTGTATTCATAAAGCACTCCTTGATTTTAAGTTTTATTGATGATCGGGTACATAGTATTAGGTAAAAAGGCAATGGACCGCAAAAGTCATGAAGAAATAAAGGAATGATTTAACCACAAAGGCGCAATGCCGCCGCCCGCGGCACACAAAGGAGTGCACAAAAAAATATAAATAAAACCCTTTGTGTCCTTTGCGTCTTTGTGGTTCATAATGTTTTATTTTTTTTATTCACCTTTAAGTGTAAGAGCATCGGCGGGGACTCTTTTATAAGGCAATTTTCCAATGAGCTCATCCATTGCTTTCCCGACAGAATTGTAAAGGCTTGTGTCAACTCTCAGGGGTTCTAAGCCAGAGTTAGAAGCTTTTAGGGACAAATATGTACCGTCCTTGGCAGTATATGCGTAACATTTTATCAAGACTCTGGTATCCAAATAGGTATCATCATCATCAGAATAAAGACCCCAGAAGGAAGGGGTTACAGTCACTGCTTGGGCCTGGACAAGTTCAACACCAATCACGATATCTGCAGAAAGATCTTTTGCCAGCTTTTCCATGGCTGCTTTATCTTTTAGTTTTTTTAGCGTGTCTTTTTGTACTGCCCTGGCTGCAGATTCTGCAGGGATGATTTCATAAAAGGGAAATTTGAATTTATTTTTAACTTTTGTTTGTACCAATTCTACGATCTCTTCATCTTGGCAGTTCGCAGTATTGACTAAAGGTAGTACAGCAACATGATACGTGTTATAAGCAAGAGCCGATAAGGGATTTAAAATAATATAAAGCTGCAGAAAAGCAATTAGAATCAAAAATTTCTTAAAACGAGTCATAATCTCACCTCATATAATTTTCTTTCCTAAATATAGGATATCATAAAGTACAAGCATAAAGAAGACTTAATTCGGATAGAGTGGACGCTCAGCTTGAATTAAATCTTCTTTATGCTTACTATATTTTCTAGTAACTGAAAACATAATAGGATTACAACGCATATAATACATAACCAGGGACATTTAAAAAGAGGGAGGAATGGGGATGGAGTGGGTCAATTTAGTAATGGATCATTCTGGTATTACGATTATTTTCTTACTAATATGTTTGCTCTGTTTTAATTTTGGCAGCTTTATCTTTCTACTATTGATTCTAGCGGCACTTTATTTTGGAGGAACATGGCTGTTAGGATGTATATAAGAAAGCGGATATGAGATTAAAGAAAAGAACAAATCCCATTGCCCCATTGCAGAGTAAAAATAAGTATTGCGAGTGCAATGGGGCGGGGAAACTTATATATTGAAGGATGGAAAGTAATTTGACCCGCGTAAGTCCTAATTCTTTTGCGATACATAATGGAGGAGTTTGGCTAGATGAGTAGAAATGAAGGGTGAGAGAAGGATGGCTAAAGGAGTGAGCAGCTGGTGAATCTATTGATAACCGGAGGGACTGGCTTTGTAGGTCGAGCCGTTGTCAAACAATTGGTATCCCGGGGAAATACATTTCAGATTGTCTCTCGTGACAGTAAGAATTACCCAATAGACTCTGTGGTTCAATTGCCTGAGCCAGGAAAACTATTCACTCCTGCTACGATTGCGGGGACCAGCTGTATTATTAATCTAGCTGGTGAAAGTATTGCAGGCAGCCGATGGAATTCGGTTGTTTGCCAAGAGATCCAAAATAGCAGAGTGAAAATCACTTCTTGTATTGTTGATAGTATTCTTCAGAATCAAAAACTGGGTCTGCCTTATCCCAAGGTATTAATCAATGCATCAGCGATTGGCTACTATGGTTCTCATCCCAAGCAGCGATTCACAGAAAGTAGTGGAAATGGTCATGGCTTCTTAGCCGATGTATGTCGAGCCTGGGAAGAGGAGGCATTAAAAGCGGAAAGCTTGGGAGTACGTGTCCTGCGTTTACGATTTGGTCATGTACTTGGATTGGATGGCGGCATGCTGCCGAAGGTCGCTCTGCCCTTTCGCTTTGGTGTTGGCGGTTATCTTGGAGATGGACAGCAATGGATGTCTTGGATTCATCGTGATGATCTTGTGAACTTGATTCTGCAGGCAGTTGAGTGTGAAGAATGGCAGGGGGCCTATAATGCTTGTACTCCCAATGCTGTCACTATGCAGGAATTTATGGAAGTACTGGGAAGAGTGCTGGGCAGTAAAAGCCGTACTCGTATTCCAGCTTTCTTAGCAACGATACTGTTCGGCGATATGGCACAAGAGGTCTTATTAAAGAGCCTGAAGGTGTATCCTAAGCGTTTGTTGCAGCAAGGCTTTACCTTTCATTATCCTTGCCTTTCCGATGCCTTAACACATATCTTTAAAAAATAGAACCATAATAATAATAATAATAATAATATAATAATAATCCTGGCATTTTTCATAAATGTCAGGATTATTATTATAGTTTTTATGATTGGAACTCTAAGAGTTCTTTGATTTTTGGTGTACATCGTTTGCCGCCACAGGGACCAGAGCCAGCACCGCATTCTCTTTGAACTTTCTCTAAAGTATCAGCTCCAGAGGCAATTATCTTTTTTATAGACGCTTTACTAATAGCTTTGCATATACAGACTTTAGTCAGTTTGTCTAAAATTTCTTGATTTACATTATCACTCATGACATCACCTCGCTTTCCATTTGTTGACTTGCCTTGAATGAGGAAGGTATAATTGGGATACATTTTGACTTATAGAGTGTAAAAGATGTAATATAAGCATAGATTGTATAAAAAGGAAATAAACTCCTGCAAAGAGAACTTTGTTTAATAAAAAAGTTTTACGAGAGCAGTTGTATAGGGAAAGGACTGTATAATGAGTAAAGTATTAGTGTTAGCTGAAAAACCTTCTGTTGGTCGAGATTTAGCCAGAGTATTACGATGTAATCGAAAAGAAAATGGCTATTTTGAGGGAGAAAAACATATTGTTACCTGGGCATTAGGACATTTAGTAACCTTAGCAGATCCAGAAGTATATGATGATAAATATAAATCCTGGAAGCTAGAAGATTTACCCATGCTGCCCACACAATTAAAATTGGTTGTCATTAAGCAAAGCGGCAAGCAGTTTCATACAGTAAAAACACAAATGACGCGCAATGATGTGAGTGAGATTGTAATTGCCACAGATGCGGGGCGGGAGGGGGAACTTGTTGCCCGCTGGATTATTGAAAAGGCACATATCAATAAACCCATTAAGCGGCTGTGGATTTCTTCCGTTACGGATAAAGCCATTAAGGAAGGCTTTAGCAAACTGCGACCTGGCAAAGAGTATGAGAGTCTCTATGCTTCTGCCGTTGCCCGGGCGGAGGTGGATTGGCTTGTGGGAATTAATGCGACTCGCGCTCTAACATGTAAATACAATGCCCAGCTTTCTTGCGGCAGAGTACAAACGCCAACGTTAGCCATTATTGCAGCCAGAGAAGAGGAAATTAAAACCTTTAAACCAAATGAATATTATGGAATTTCTGCAACTGGCAGCAATCATTTAAAATTAATTTGGCAGGATAAGAATACAAAAAATACGCGAACTTTTGATAAAAGCGTTTGTGAAGCACTATTAAATACGGTTAAAAATAAAAATGCTGAAGTGGTGGAAATCGACAAAGCTTATAAAAAGAAGTTTTCGCCCCAATTATATGATTTAACAGAACTGCAGCGAGATGGTAACCGCCTATTTGGTTTTTCACCAAAAGAAACTACCTCTATTATGCAAAGATTGTATGAGAATTATAAGGTGCTAACCTACCCTCGTACGGATTCAAGATATATTTCTACGGATATTGTTGACACCCTCAAAGACCGAGTCAAAGCATGCAGTGTAGGTCCTTATTCTCAAATAGCCTCTGCCATTTTGAAAAAGCCCATTAAAGGGAATTCCTCTTTTGTTGATAATAATAAAGTCTCTGATCATCATGCAATTATCCCAACAGAACAGATGCCAATGCTAAGTTCTATGAGTGATATGGAGAGAAAAATATATGATTTAGTTGTAAAACGATTTTTAGCAGCCTTATATCCGCCATTTGAGTATGAGCAAATCACTCTAAAAGCTAAAATAGGCGGCGAAGTCTTTATTGCCACGGGTAAAACGATTATTGCCCAAGGATGGAAGGCAATTTATGAACATGCTGGTGAGGACGATGAGGCAAAAGAAGATGTAGTAGAACAATTATTACCCAAGATCAACCGAGGGGACACTATATCGATTACTAATGTGAGTCTTACGAAGGGAGAGACGAAACCTCCTGCGCCTTTTAATGAAGGCACCTTATTATCAGCTATGGAGAATCCTGTTAAGTACATGAGTAATGAAAGTGAAGCCTTGAAAAAAACCATTGGAGAAACAGGCGGTCTCGGCACGGTAGCTACAAGAGCGGATGTGATTGAGAAATTATTTAATAGCTTCTTAATCGAAAAGAATGGCAAGAATATTTTTATTACTGCCAAAGGTAAACAACTGCTGGCATTGGTTCCTGAAGATTTAAAATCCCCAGCATTGACTGCTCAATGGGAACAGAAACTAGGCTATATTGCAAAAGGAAGCCTGAATAAAAATATCTTTATTAATGACATGAAAAAATATGCGCAAGTGGTTGTAAGTGAGATCAAAAACAGCCAAGATAAATTTAGGCATGACAATCTTACTAGAACGAAATGTCCGGAATGTGGAAAGTTCATGTTAGAAGTGAATGGCAAGAAGGGAAAAATGCTTGTTTGTCAGGATCGAGAATGCGGGCATCGTAAAAATCTCTCCATAATAACGAATGCCAGGTGCTCTACTTGTCATAAAAAATTGGAATTACGTGGTGAAGGTGAAGGACAGATCTTTGTCTGCAGCTGCGGTTTCCGAGAAAAACTCTCCACCTTCAATGAACGAAAAAAGAAGGAAAGCACCAAAAGTTCAAAGGGAGAAGTCGCTAAATATATGAGAGAACAAAGCAAAGGAAGCGATGGACCTTTTAATTCTGCTATGGCAGAAGCCCTGGCAAAATTGCAGCTAAAATAGAATCTGAAATGGAAAAAGGTCAGTAACCTGTGAAGGTGCTGGCCTTTTGTCTAGTTATAAAAATTATAATTTAAGGAACGTTGACACAGAGGACACAGAGTTAGCAGAGAGCACAGAGGTTTTTAACCCTAATTATTTTTTCTCAGTGTTCTCTGTGCCTCTGTGGTTCACTTCATATGTTTTAAGGATGCGAAGTATTTTTCTTACTTAATCATTCTTAATACTGCTTAATTTTGGCAGTTCAAAATTTTTATTAGCAATATAAACAAGGAAATTTCAAATTAACGGAGAAGTTTACAAAAAGTTACATGTATTGCATTCTTATCAAATTTTTTGAAAAAAGATAAAAGAGGCGACAAAATGATTCCTAAGTTTGTTTTGAGGCTACTATGAAAATTAAAAAACAATCCATCGGATTCCAGTTTATATTATGGACATTACTGGTTTGTATCGCACCTTTCGTTGCGGGTGGACTCTATATAGAGAAGGTGATAACGAAGCAGGTACATGAGAATTTTGAATATTATACCTATGAAGTATTAAATAAAATACATAATAAGATCAATGATGGGGCAATAAAACCAGCCTATGAGGCCATATCACTGTTAGCTATGGATGATCGAACATATGAAGTATCCTTTATTGTAGGAGATCGAATAATAGAAAATTCAGATATGATTACGCCAAGTATGCACCATTTCTTTGTAAATTATGGAAGTATCTTCCTGCATATGATGGGAGTTGCAATTGGAACTGAACAAGGAGGATATTTTGAGTATCCGAGTTTTTTTTCAGAACCTGGATATGACCCCAGGGAGCGCGTTTGGTACCAAGAAGCGATAAATCATAAAGGGGTAGCATATTTAACTGATCCTTATTTTATGCAAACAACAGGAGAACTTGTTATATCCGTTGCACGTGCAGTTGAGCGTGATAATAAAGTAGTTGGTGTTGTAGTAGCAGGGTGGTGTGTAGAAGAATTAGAAAAGGAAATAGAAGAGTTTAAGATTGGGTCAAATGGTTATGTGATTTTACTAAGCCAAAATAATAAAATTATTGTTTGTCCTAAACATAGTGAATGGTTAATGAAAACCCCGCAAGAAATTGATATATCTGCGTTAATGGATTTGACAGATGATGGGAAGATTCACCATGTTACGATTGATGGTAAAAAGCAATTAGCCTCTGTCAATCGATCTCCTATATCAGGTTGGAAAGCCATTGCGATTATTGATGAGAGTGAACTGGAGGAAAAAGTAAGCCGGATAATGACGCCAATATTTATTACTTGCATTGTGATGCTGGTATTAATTTTAGGTTCGATTTTTTGGATAACTAAAAAGTATGTAATAGAGCCAATCAGTGAATTAACCGAGGGCGTTACAGCTCTTAGTAATGGAGATTTGGAATTTAGGGTACCTTTAGGAAGGAAGAATGAATTTGGTATCTTAGCAGTTGCTTTTAATAAGATGGCTGATAAATTGAAGGCTAATTTTAAAAAAATCCAACAACAGAATGAAATGATTTTATGGAATACAATTAGACAAAAAGAAATAGAAAAGCAGATTGCGAGGCTCGATCGATTGAATATTATTGGGGAAATGGCAGCAGGCATTGCCCATGAAGTACGCAATCCTATGACTACAGTACGAGGTTTCCTGCAAATGCTTGCCAAGAAAGAACATGATTCTCCTCATGCTTCTTTCTATAGCATCATGATTGAGGAATTGGATCGGGCCAATGGCATTATAACAGAATTTTTATCCCTGGCGAAAAACAAAGCGGTTAATCTCGAATATGCAAATCTAAATCAAATTATTGAAGCCATTGTCCCTCTTATTGAGGCAGATGCCAGAATCAGTAATAAGAGTATTGTATTAGAATTAAGTGAGATTCCCGAATTGCTGATTGATGAGAAAGAGATTAGGCAAGTGATCCTTAACATGGTGAGAAATGGATTAGAAGCAATGAATGAGAAAGGAGAAGTAAGAATTAAGACGTACTGCGAAGAGAATGTAGTAGTCATGGCGATTGCTGATCAAGGCTCAGGAATAAAAACTGAAATATTAGAGAATATTGGAATCCCCTTTCAGACAACAAAGGAAAGCGGTACCGGTTTAGGTTTACCCGTTTGCTATAGTATTGCCGCAAGACATAATGCGAAAATTACGGTAGAAACTGGTCCTAAAGGAACGGAGTTCTTTATTAAGTTTAAAATAGGACAGAATAATTTATGATAATGAGAGGGTGATAATCATAATAGATGTAGCAGATAACGACCATAGTAAGGAATATGAAATTAAGTTTTTAAATGAAACTCACTTAGACCCAATACTCTGTTTACAGGATACCGTAATAAGGAGTTTATCAGATTCAGCAATTTACTATGGAGAGCCAATAGAATTTTTTCGCAAGCAATTAATGATTAAAGACGGTTCAATGGGTATTTTTAAAAAGGAGCAAGTAGTAGGCTTCCATATGGCATCATTTCCCAGTTTCAATGAAGCTCAGTTAGGTGTTGATATTGGACTAAATCAAGAGGAGTTGTCACAGTTTGTTCAATTAGGACCAGTTGTCATACATCCAGACCATAGGAAAAAGGGACTTCTAACTAGAGTTGCTAATATGCATTTGAAAACTCTTGAAGAAATGGGATATAAGCACGTATGTCTTACTATTTCTCCTAATAATTATCCCACAATAAGGACAACTTTGGCTCAGGGTTTTGTGATAAAGCAGATAAAGAAAAAATTTAACAATTTACTTCGTTATATATTTCATTTAGATTTTAGAAATCGCTTTAAGCAACCTAAATACAGTGTTCGAATACCAAATACAGATATTGAATCCCAAAAGTTTATCTTCAGTCTAGGATTTTACGGTTATAATGTTTTAAAAAATGATAATGGTTTTGACATTGTTTTTGGTCATGATGCAATCAAAGCATAATCGTACTAGTTCATTTCGTTGAGGAGGGAGCTATTTTGAAAACTTGTGGTATTGTCGGCGGTATGGGACCAGAGGCAACCGCACTGTTTTATATGAAGATCGTCAAACAATTCGTACATACCAAAGGATATCCTCCCATTCTTATGTATAGTGTTCCCGAACCCTTTCAAATTGCCGATTGTTTTTTACAACGTAATGAAGAGGGAGACTTGCTAGAACAACTTGTGATTGAAGGCATTAAAACAATACATGATAACGTGGATTTTTGTGTAATTCCTTGTAATACAGCTCATATTTATATAAATGCAATTCGAGAGGTTTCAAAAGTTCCTGTTTTTAGTATCGTGGAAGAAACCTGCAGGCATCTTAAGCTGCATAAAATAAGAAAGGTGGGAATTCTAGCCACTACTGCATCTGTTGATAACCAGCTATACACAAGACCCCTGTACGAGAATAATATAATTCCAATATTGCCTATGACATATCAGCAAAAGACTGTGTCAGAAATTATATATCGATTGGTAAAAGGAGAAATCTTAGCACCTGACAAAGCAGCATTACTGACGATTATCGGCAGTCTAAAAGAAATGGGTGCCGAATGTGTGATATTAGCTTGTACAGATTTACCTATTTTACTTTCGCAGGATGATATTGATTTTCCTCTGTTTGATACCTTAGATATATTAGCAGAAGTAGCTAAAAATGCAATAATAGGTGAGTATACAGTTGGTAATACCCTAAGTACAGCTTAAAGAATATATAATTAGACTAGCTCTTAGAATTTCTAGCTTTTGCATTTGGTAATGAGTATGATACAATGAAAAAAGTAAAAAATATGGATCGCCTAATGCTGTATAATGAAGATGGGAAAGACAAGGGGGAATACGTGTGGATCAATTTAAAAATGTTACGATTGTAAAAAAGGCAAATGCATATTTTGAGGGGAAGGTAACAAGCCGAACAGTTCTTTTTGCTGATGGAACTAGAAAGACCCTGGGAATTATGCTGCCAGGCGAATATGAGTTTGGTACTGACGCTGCTGAAGTCATGGAGATTTTGGCAGGAGAACTAGAAGTATTGTTATCAGGTGAAAGTACCTGGAATGTATATACAGGCGGAGATCGCTTCCAAGTTCCGGCCAATTCACGTTTTTCATTAAAAGTAAAAATTGTTGCGGATTATTGTTGTTCCTATGAAGAATAATTCACGATAAGAATGTAGTAGATACATACTGTTGTCACAAGCGTATGCTTGTGGCAACATTTATTTTGGTATATAAAGAGAGGAGAAAGTTTTTTGAGAGTGTTAAGGATTATTTTTTTTAGTCTTGCGCTGTTTTTGGTAACGGTAAATGGCTATGCCCAAAACGATAAAATACAGCTTGTATGGCATAATGCTGAGGATGCAGTTATGTATGAATTGGAGGTCGCCAATTGTCCCATTAAGAATAATAAGAAAGCTTCTGCCAAGCAGATTGTTTATAGTACAACCAAGATTTCTACTCCTGGTATTGAATTGAATACAGCTTTATTTAAAGGCGAAAAACTAAAAAAGCTGTATTATCGTGTTCGTCCTTTAGATTTAGATAAGAATCCTCGTGCTGCTTTTTCAAATCCTATTGCTTTAAGTAAAGGGGTCCTTAATCCTGATAAGCCAACCATTACATCCAGCTTAAAAAAGAATCACCCCCTGCCGCTATATCCTGTATATTCATGGATACCAGTATTAGGAGCTGATTCTTATGAAGTGGAAATATTGAGTGCCCCGCCAGAGAAACCTAATGGCACGGAAGCATCAAAATATAGAATCCGTTCTTCTATACTACAAGGAGGATTTGGATTTGATTATTATGATACTCATGCCTATGTAGAGCCAGGGACGTTTTACTGGCGAGTACTTGCATTAGATGAGAATAAAAAGCCGATTGGCAAGTATTCTGATGCGAGCCCATTGACCGTGAAAACAGGCAGCCGAAAATGGGCTGTGTTTGGCGACAGTATTACTCATGGGGGTGGGGCCATTTCTAATCCGCCATCGGATGATCGTTTTGAATATGTCTCGTACTTGCCTTTTCCTGTGAAGAATTTAGGCAGAAGCGGAGATACCAGCGAGGCGATGGTGGAGCGTTTTGAACATGACGTACTTCCCTTTAAGCCTCAATATCTGTTTATTTTGGGCGGAACGAATAGTATTCGTGGTGGTGTATCTGGAGAAGAAGTCATTGAATCCCTAGAATCACTAAGGGAAAAATGTGAGGAAAATGGAATCACGCCTATTTTCTTGACGGTCCCCCCTGTAAATCCTGAAAGAATACAACGGGTATTTGATCAGTCAACCGCTGATAACTGGCAGGTGGAATTAGCGAAAGTGAATGAGTTTATTCGGAATCAACCCTATGCGATTGAAATTTATTCCCTGCTAGCAGATGAGAATGGAATACTTCCAGTAAAATATGCTCAGGATGGATTGCATCCTGACATCTCAGGTAAAAAAATTATGGCTGATTCCATCAAGAGTTTTTTAAAAAATCATCCCGAGCTGTAAAGCCGTACTGAATAATAATATAAAAAACACCGATTGCGAATTTTCGCATCGGTGTTTTTTATAAGTAGAGAACGTATAAGTTTTTAGGTGCGGAAAAGATGAGATTTTATGAACCACAAAGGCACAATGCCGCTAACGCGGCACGCAAAGGAGTGCACGAAAAATAAATAAAACCCTTTGTGTCCTTTGCGCCTTTGTGGTTCAAAACGGCTATGTTTTAAGTGAGCACTTTTCTTATAAACGAGTTTTAGCAATGGATTGACGAATCTTTTGCATATTGTGTGTAATTCGATCGGGTTGTCTTAACATGGCTCCAACATAAAGCACGTCAATGATTGCTAGATGAATTAAACGTGAGGACATTGCCTCGGATCGATAATTAATTTCTTTCGCCATACCGTTTAAAGTGATATTTGATATCTGGCTAAGGGGAGATCGGATGTGACTTGTGATACCGATAATCGTTGCGCCATTTTCTTTTGCAATTTTTACAGACTCCAGAACGCTTTGATTAGAGCCAGTATGAGATATGGCGATTACGACATCACCAGGATGCAAGAGTGAGGCAGAAATCGCTTGCATGTCCTGGTCAGCATAAGCTCTGACAGAAATGCCAAAACGTGAAAAGCGATGTTCCACATCGGCAGCGATGGGTGCTGAACCTCCTGTGCCGTAGACCTCAATGCGACGAGCCGCCAAGATTGCAGTGATTGCGTTTGATAAAGATTCTGCATGAATGATTTTTAGGGTGTCATGCAACGCCTCGTTGATATTTTGAAAAACTTTGCTGGCGACTTCGTCAATAGGATCGTCTGCATTGACTTCGTTGTATATGGATTCAAAGGGTTCGTATAAGTCGCTTGCTAAGGCTATTTTAAGACTTTGAAAACCTGGAAATCCTAATTTATTTTTGCAGAATCGTGAAATGGTAGCCTCGGCGCTCCCTGTAATTTCAGCCAGTTCGGTGATTGTCATATGAATGACTTCGGATGGATTGGAAATGATGTATTCTGCTAATTTTCGCTCTGTTTTAGTTAAGGATTGAAACATATTATGTATGAGTGCTAAGCACACGTTAGGTTTAGGCTCTCGTGTAGTCATATTTATCTCCTTATGAACCGTACTTTGTAAATGAAAATATTATATTGATCAAGGTATTTGCGAACTCAGAAGAACTCTTTGTGTAGCAAGGTTGTTTTACTATTGTGCAGATGAAAAAAATACATTAAATGTAAAGTCAACCGTTGACAATGTAAGTATAACAAATGACGGGGAAGTATAACAAGAATTCTTTATTGAAAATGAAAATAATATCAAAAAAACATAGAGTTTTATCCTTTTTAAGGTCGTATTTATCGTGTTTTAAAAAGTGAAAATAATTTTACAAAATGCAAATAAAATCAAAAAAGATACATAAATATGAATAAAAGAAGTTAAAAACAATAAGTGCTATTCAAAAAAAGTTTTTCTCTAATGCGGAAGATATTAAGAACAGCGTCTTACGTATTAATAAATATAGTTAAGATCTTCACCATGATAACACTGAAAAACTAAAATGAAAATAATTACGAATTGTATAAAAATATTGAAAATTACATTTAAAGTTATTGATTTTATTCTTTGCAAATTGTATAATACATATGAAAATAATTTTTAAAATATAATAATGATTGAAAATAATTTGCAAAAATGATTAAATAAGCCTGATCAATTATTTTTGCAGATATTCATAAGAATCGCTCCTCGTTTTTAAAACGGAGTTAAACAAAATAGAAAGGCGGTGGGAAGGGGTTAAATAACAGAATTTTCTTTGTTTAAGACAAGGAGGGATGAGGTTAGTCCCACGAAGGGAACAAAGCTAGTAGGATAAAAGAGGAGGAATATTAATGTTAATCGGAGTTGCTATTGCGGCTGTTCTTTTGCTCTTGCTTATGATTACTTATTTTAAAATTAATCCTTTTGTAACCTTAATGATTGTGTCGGTATTCTTAGGAGTGGCAGCGGGGATGCCCTTTGACAAAGTCCTTGCCTCCATTCAAGCGGGGTTAGGTAATACCCTTGGTTTTATTGCAATTGTTTTAGGACTTGGCACCATGTTGGGAAAAATGTTAGAAGAGTCTGGTGGTGCAGAAAGAATTGCCAAAACCTTGATTAACTTGTTTGGATTAAAAAAAGTTCACTGGGCAATGATGATTGTTGCCTTTATTGTTGGGATTCCTGTTTTTTTTCAGGTCGGTGTTGTACTTTTAATTCCTCTTGTATTTACGATTGCAAAGGAAACTGGAATTTCTTTGCTGAAAGTTGGCCTTCCTTTGGTTGCGGGGTTATCCATTGTTCATGGTTTGGTTCCCCCTCACCCTGCAGCTATGGCAGCTGTAGATATATTTAAAGCAGATGTTGGCAAAACAATATTATATAGTCTTATTGTTGGTTTGCCTGCGGCAGCTCTTGCCGGTCCCTTATTTGCCAGTTTTATTTCAAAACGCATGCGAGTGGTTGGGGTACCTGAAGGTTTTGCTGACCAGATTAAAGCAGGTCGGGAGGATCATGAAATGCCGGGATTCGGCATTACAGTTTTCACGATATTACTGCCCGTTATATTAATGCTATTTGCAACAATTGCTGATTTGACAATGGATCGTACGTCTCAGATGTTTGCGATTTTGAAATTCATCGGCAGTCCATTTATGGCCCTCTTAATTGCATTATTGTTTGCTTTTTATAGCTTTGGTTTTAGTCGTAATTTTAACTTGACGCAAATCGGTAAGTTCTGCGATCAATCGCTTCCAGCTATGGCCAGCATTTTAATGGTTATCGGCGGTGGCGGTGCATTTAATAAGGTATTATTAGATAGTGGTATTGGTAATGAAATCGCTAAGATGGCCTCCACGATGGGGTTAAGCCCGATTATGTTAGCTTGGACGATTGCAGCTATGATTCGTGTTGCTACAGGTTCCTCTACGGTTTCGATGATGACTGCAGCTGGTATCGTAGCACCTCTTGTTGCAAATTCGGCAGGCGTGTCCAAAGAAATTATCGTGCTGGCTGTGGGATCAGGAGCGCTGGTTCTTTCTCATGTGAATGATGCCGGGTTTTGGATTGTAAAGGAATACTTCGGTATGTCCGTTACTGAAACATTAAAAACATGGACAGTTCTGGAGACGATTCTTTCTGTATCTTCATTGATATTTATATTGCTTCTATCTAAGGTAGTTGCATAGAACATAAAGGTGTATGGACGTCCAGGTGTACATTAACTACAGCTGGACGTCCAACTATGGTGGAGAGATCGAATATAAGTTTAAAATAGATTCACTTATCATTAACGCTCATAAAAGAGTAATTTCGGTTCGATTTTATCAACTGTTGATTATTCTTATAAGACAAAGGAGGAAGTAGTATGAAAGCAGCGATATATCAAGGCATTGGAAAAATGACAGTTGAGGAGATTGAAACACCTCAGGTTCAGCCAGGAACTGTTTTGATTAAAGTAAAGGCTTGTGCAATTTGCGGCGGGGATTTAAGAACCTTTCGTCATGGCCATGCGGCGATTAAACCGCCAATTGTTTTAGGGCATGAAATAGCAGGAGAAATTGTAGAGGCAGCGCCGGATGTTACTGCATATTCGGTAGGTGATCGAGTCATCGTTGCACCAGGTATTGGGTGCGGAACGTGCTCCTATTGCTCATCTGGCTGGCAAAATATGTGTTATACACGCAAAACCATAGCCCATCATTATAATGGTGGCTTTGCTGAATATGTGCTTGTTCCAGCAGGTGGTGTCCGGGTTGGTAATATCAATCGTATTCCCGATGAGGTTACCTATTTGGAAGCGTCTCTTGCTGAGCCGCTGGCTTGCGTATTGAATGCTCAAGAAGTAATGAATATTGGTTTGGGTGATTCAGTGGCGGTGATCGGAGCAGGACCAATCGGCATTATGCATGCTGAGGCGGCCAGGGCAAGAGGAGCAGGCAAGATCTTTTTAATTAACCGGAGTCCCAGACGTTTGGAAGAAGCAAAGTCATTTGGCTTTGATGGATATATTGACCTGAGTTCCCAAGATGGGGCGAAGGCTGTGATGGAGCTGACAGGTGGCTTGGGAGCGAATGTAGTGATCGTCACGGCAGGTACACCAGAAGCTCAAGTTTTAGGTATTAATATGGCTAGCAAAATGGGCAAAGTTTGTTTGTTTGCAGGATTGCCTAAAGATCAGCCTGCGATTACAATCGATGCTAATTATGTACATTATCGGCAAATTGCTATTTATGGTGCATTTTCATCAGCGCCTCGGCATAATGCACTAGCCTTAGAGTTGATTCGTAATGGTAAGGTATCAGCTAAGAAAATTTTGACTCATTTAGTGACATTGGATGAGATCTGCCAAGGGATGGATCTGGTTACTAATCGGGCAGGGCTGCGTGTGTCGGTAACTCCATTCCTGGATGAACTTAAGGATGAGATTGACCAGCATTCTGGGATCATCGTTATAAAATAAATGTATAGCATCCAGTAAGAAAAACGCTACGCGTCCTTTAAAACATATAAAGGAAACCGAACCACAGAGAACACTCTGTGTCCTCTGTGTTCAACATTCTCCTAAACTTATAAATTCTATAAGAAATGAATATTGATTATTAGTCTGCCATGTGTAACCTTTACTTCAACGGATGTACAAAGAGATAAGAAGCAGGAGGGGAAGGAATTGGCTTGTTTAATCGGCATAGATATAGGAACTACGAATTGTAAAGCTGCAGCCTATACAGAAGATGGTATGTTTAAAGCAGTGGCTAGTCGTCCAACTGTGACTCACTATTTAGAAAATAATTGGGCCGAATTCGATCCTGGACAAATTTGGGATGCGGTACAGGATATATTACGAGATATTACCCGTCAATTGGGAGGAGAAAAGATTGATGGCATCGCAGTGGCTAGCATGGGGGCTGCTGGTGTTCTGCTTAATGAGAATGACGAATGGATACATCGTTCAATTGCTTGGTTTGATACCCGGACGGAAGGAATTGCTGCCGAGTGGCGCGAGGATTTTGGCAGTGAAGAAGTATTCAGCATTAGTGGTTTTGTACCGAATCCGATGGCGGGTATTACAAAAGTGCAATGGATTCGAAGGCAAAAGCCAGAATTGTTTAAAGGTGTGAAGCGATGGGTTTCCATGCAGGATTACATCGTGTACCGGCTTACTGGCGAGGCAGTAGTCGATTTATCCGTAGCTTGCCGGACGATGGCGGTTGATCTAAAGGAGCGCTGCTGGTCTGATAAGATTCTGGATCATGCACAGATCCCACGAGAAATATGTTCGACCATAAAACGTTCGGGAGAATTGGCCGGAACTGTAACAAGTCATTCAGCTGGTTTAACAGGCGTTGAGGCGGGAACTCCTGTTTTTGCTGGTGGGATGGACTATGTATGTGGCGCTTTTGCTTGTGGTTTGACGCAAAGCGGTCAAGTGTTAAGTGCTATAGGGACCAGTGAGCAGGTTCTTATGGTTGTTGATGAACCAGCTAATGATGTAAAGCATATTGATACCAACTTTACTTGTGTAAATTATGTTGTGGATGATAAGTATTATATCGCAGGTCAAGTCATTTCATCGGGTGTGATTTTAGATTGGTTTCGCACTGAAATGACCAAGGAGGATTTGACTACCTTGCTCGATGAGGCAGAAAAGTCGCCATTGGGAGCAAAGGGAGCGATATTATTGCCTCATTTCCGTGGGAAATATGCACCAGGAGCGGATCCCTTATCCAAGGGAGCACTCATTGGATTGACTACTTCTCATACAAGAGGCGATTTGGCAAGAGCGATCATAGAAGGACTCTGCTATGAATCTACAACGATTATAGAAGGAATACAAAAGATAGTAGATTATGAGATTGAGACTGTGAATGTAGTAGGGGGAGCAACAAAGTCACCTTTTTGGATGCAGATCAAAGCAGATATCTTAGGGAAACCTGTTGTTTGTTTAAATGTGCCTGAGGCTGTTACACTTGGTGCAGCAATGCTGGCTGGACTTGGTGCTGGGATATACAAAGATCCCGAAGATGCTGTACGACAAACAAGGCGTGATGATACGGTTTATCTTCCAGACTCAGTGAGGCATGAAGCATATCGTACCATGTTTGAAAATGTATATGAAAACGTTTATCCTGCGCTTCAAGGGATACATCACAAAATCGATGCTCTAATTAAGAAGGAGGAGAAATAAATGAAATTTTTAGTGGTAGGAGATCCAATGCTGACAGCAGATACGCTGGCAAAAGCAGTACGTGATGTCTTCGGCGATGAAGCGGTTGTAAAAGGGGTAGATTGGAAACCAGAAAGTGAGGAAGAATTTTGGTTCTTACGCAGTCAGGTTGAAAAATTTGGTCCTAGTGCCGGAAAACCTCCAGCGGAATTAATCGAAGCAGGCAAAGATGCCGATGTGATTATTACTCATCATACCCCATTGAATAAAGAGCTGATTGAGCAAAGCAGTGCATCTTATGTTGGAGTATGTCGTGCTGGCACCGAAAATGCAGATGTTAATGCTGCAACAGCAAAAGGCACTAAAGTAATGAAAACCATGGGGCGGAATGCAGAGGCTGTATCCGATTTTACGATTGCACTGCTGCTGTCGGAGCTGCGCAATTTGGCAAGGGGCCATGCTGCATTGATGCAGGGAGACTGGAAAAAGAAATATGCTAATTCTGGATTTATGGGTGATGTGCGTGAAAAAACGATCGGTTTAGTAGGCTTGGGTTATATTGGGCGTCTGGTTGCCCACAAATTGGCAAACTTTAATGTTCGCGTTCTGGCATATGATCCATATATCAAGGCGGAAGCGGTGCAAGGATCGGGAGTGGAATTAGTTTCACTAGAAGAACTATGCAGGCAATCTGATTTCATTAGTATCCATGCCAGACTTAGTAAAGATACGGCAGGTCTGATTGGCAAAGAAGCGCTTTCATGGATGAAACCAACGGCGTATTTGATTAATACTGCACGAGCAGGTTTGATTGATGAGAAGGCATTAATAGAAGCGTTGCAGAATAGGCAAATTGGCGGAGCGGCCCTGGATGTTTTTTGGACAGAACCAATAGCAAAAGAACATCCCCTGTTAACTATGGAGAATGTCACTTTGACCCCTCATTTGGCTGGTGCGACGAATGATACATTTGCTCAAACACCGTATTTATTATTGCGCGAATTGAAACGTGTTTTAGATAACAAAGAAACTTCCAGTTGGATTGTAAATTAATTTGTAGAGAGGTAGCTTTATGATGTATCCTCCTGTTCGACTGATTGCTCTTGATTTGGATGGAACGTTATTAGATGAAGAGAAAAAGATTCCCGATCAGGCTGTACAAATGATTGTCAAGGCCAAAGAGAAAGGAATCATTGTTACGCTGGCATCGGCAAGACCTTTTTGTTCTATGCTGCCTTATGCCCGCCAATTGCAGTTAGATACACCGCTGATTTCTCTGAGTGGTTCCTATGTGACAGATGAAAGAGAAGAAAGAATATGGCTAAAAAGACCGATGAATTTGCTGAAGTTTAGAGAAATGGTTCGCATTTTTGAAGAAGAAAACTATTATGTCAAAGTATATTTAGAGAATCAGCTTATTGTTCAGCAAGCCACCAAAGAAACTGTCAATTATTCTCGAATCTTTGGGGTGCCTTATACGGTCCTAGGTCCAAAGAAATTAAGAACATTGGAGAAGGCACCTCTGCGCATTGCATTATTTGATGATTCTATACGGATTCGAAATGCGCAGCAAATTTTAAAAACGTGGTCAGATGATTTTGCTGTGATTCGGGATACCGATCATGGTTTAGAAATTGTAGAACCGACTGTCAGCAAAGGAGCGGCTTTGAAAATAATCTGCTGCGGTTTGGGGATTCCTATGGAAAATGTGATGGCAATTGGAAATGAAGGCAGTGATATTTCAATGATTCGAGAAGCGGGTATTGGAATCGCTATGGGCAATGCCTGTGAGGAATTAAAGCAGTGCGCTGATGATGTAACAAAAACAAATGAAGAATGTGGTGTAGGATATGCAATACAAAAATTTGTTTTTAAAGAATCATTAAAATAGTGAGTAAGGATGATGAAGATGAAACCTTCTGTATGGATCGGTATCGATATAGGGACAACGGGAGTAAGAGCCGTGGCGTATCAAGCTGACGGGCAGTCTCTTTGTGCTGCTTCTCAGGACTATCCGCTGTATACTCCTCATCCCGGCTGGGCTGAGCAAGATCCTAATGAAATCATTGGTGCAATGGAAAGTGTCATCAGCGATGTAGTAACCTCGTTAACCCAATCTGGACGCAAGGCGGAAGGGGTTTCCATCAGTTCCGTATTTCACAGTTTTCTCGCCTATGATAAAGAGGGAGAGCCGACTACAACGCTAATGACTTGGGCAGACAACCGCAGCCAGGAAATTGTGCGAGAGATGAAAAGGATAGATCCCGATTTCCTGTCCATATACCGTCGTACAGGATGTCCGCTTCATCCCATGTACCCTATGGCTAAGATTGCTTGGCTTCGCAAAGAACGTCCTGAGATATTCAATCGCTCATCGTATTTTGGCTCGATCAAAGATTATGCCTTTCGAATATTGACTGGGCAATGGGTGGTAGATCGTTCGATTGCCAGCGGTTCCGGTTTGTATAATCTATTCAGCCTAGAGTGGGATCGGGAGTTGCTAACATATCTGTCTATTTCGGAAGAGACACTGCCGAATGTTGTATCGACAACATACAGCCAGCCCTTAAGAGGTGAGATGGCTCGCCGGACAGGTTTGCAGCCGGGAATTCCTGTAGTGATTGGTGCTGGTGACGGCGTATTGGTAAATGTAGGCATCGGTGCGGTAAGACCTGGGGATATGAGTGCTACGATTGGCACAAGCGGTGCAGTCCGTATGCTGACAGATAAACCGTGTACAGACGAAAAAGGACGGACTTGGTGTTACAATCTTACGGATACCGTATGGGTTGCAGGCGGAGCCATTAATAATGGTGGAATTGCACTGCGCTGGATGCGGGATCATTTTAGTGAGACAGAACAAAGAGTGGCAGAAAAACTTGGCATCGATTCCTATGAATTGATGTCTAGCTATGCAAAAAAAATAGCGCCGGGCTCAGAGGGGCTCATTATGCTTCCTTTCTTTACCGGTGAGCGAGCTCCAAACTGGAATGCGGACGCCAGAGGTGTACTGTTCGGTCTTACCCTGCAGCATGATAAACGACATATGATTCGCGCCACCATGGAAGGGGTATGTTATCGAATGAACAGTATCCTGCTTGCCCTGCAGGAAGTGACGGGACCGGCTCGTGAAATTAGGGTAAGCGGCAGCTTTATCAGGTCAGAATTATGGCTGCAGATTTTAGCTGACACGTTGAATCAGGAAATAAATGTCCCAAATGTAAACGAAGGGGCAGCTTTTGGTGCCGCGGTATTAGGCTTCGTTTCTGCGGGAATTTTGAAGGATATATCTTCTACGGCTGATTTTGTAACAATTGAAAAAACCTATAAGCCGGGAGCGTCGGCAGTTAAGTGTTACCAAGAACTATATGATATTTATAACCGTATATACTGGAATCTGCAGCAGGAATTCATGGATATTGCTGCGTTTGGTAAAAAATGATACATCTAAGATAGCCAATAATTGCTAGGGGGCATAGAGTATGGCAAAGGTATTAATTACGGCCCGTTCAGTTGCTGCTAATAAAGAAGGCAAGGCAATACTAGAAAATGCAGGGCATGAAATTATCACTCATGTTAGTGATGGTGTTAAGTCAGAGGCTGAGATGATTCGCATTATTCCCGGTATGGATGCGATTATTGCCGGTCTAGATGAAATTACTGACAAGGTTATTGAAGCAGGAGCGCCTGGATTAAAAATAATAGCCAGAAATGGTGTGGGATATAACAAAGTAGATGTAAAAGCTGCTGCAAAGCTAGGTATCCCCGTTACCCTTGCACCAGGAACTAATACCATATCGGTTTGCGAATTAGTATTCGGCTTGATGTTGTCTCTAGCAAGAGCAATACCGGGTCAGGATGCCCAAGTTCGTCAAGGCAGTTGGAAACGTAATTTAGGTTGTGAATTATATGGAAAAGTATTAGGGGTGCTGGGTACAGGGAATATTGGCAGCGAAGTGATAAAAAGAGCACATGCTTTTGGTATGGAAATTATAGCTTTTGATGTTTGGCAGAAACCTGAGTTATGCCAGAATTATAATGTGAGATATCTTTCCTTAGAAGAAGTAGTAGAAAAAGCTGACTTTTTAACAATGCATTTACCCGTTACCCCTGATACAAAGTGCCTTATTAATGAGCGTACTTTGACAAGCATGAAAAAGTCTGCTTTTATCATCAATACGGCTAGAGGTGAACTGGTAGATGAGAAAGACCTTTATATCGCATTGAAAACAGGAATGATAGCTGGCTATGGTGCGGACACTTTGACTCATGAACCGCCGGCACCGGATCATCCGCTGCTTACACTGCCTAATGTAGTGTTAACTCCTCACTGTGGAGCATACACGGAAGATGCTGTTACACGATGCAGCGTTACCGCCGCCCAAGAAGTTGTACGTGTTCTAAGTCATCAGGAACCTATGCATGCTGTTGCAGTAAATGCATAGAATAAAGGATTATCATATAAGAGTTACTAGTAAAGTGTTAGTAAAAAACGACTAAGGCTTGGATCGTATACTTGGCTCAATGAGCGCTTCTGATTCTATATCTGAAGCGCTCATTGAATAACTTTTGGAGTATTTTGTTGTCAAATGATGATATCCCCAGGCATGCTGAAACAAAAGATGCAAAACCGAGGGATTGATAAGAGGCAGATTCGTAAATTTGAGGAAGAAGCAATTGCTTGGCTGGACAAAGTTCACGATAGTGAGGAAGAGGTTAAGAAACTGGTGGATGCACTGCGTAAAACGACTATTATTCCAAGGAATGTTCCTATTCATGGACTGATGATTCATCCTGACACAGGTGAAGTATCACTTTTGACAGATGGTTAGTGCTTTGAAAGATTTGTTATGAATGATGTTATGCAACCATTTGTATTGTTAATGAACAAATCGGAGGAGGCGTTAGATTATGGAAGAAAAATATATGAAATTATTTTTTGTATTATCGCCCATATTAGTACTTGTTTTACTAATGTATATCATTTTATCCGGATTTGATGTGTATAGCATATTCTTAACGATTGGAGTTTTACTATCTTGTTCTTTCAACTCAATACTATTGCATCGAATCATTCGACCTTTGAAAATAGTTTCAGAACAAGCTTCCCGCATGAAGGATGGAGATTTGACAGTTTCGCTGGAATGTGCAGGTAATAACGAATTAGGAGAAATAACAACATCAATTAACTCTGCATTGGAATATCTACGTACACTCTTGGGTTTAGTGACTGATGAAGCGGCAGAAGTGTCAAAAAAAAGCGTAGAAATTGCATCTGTCTCGGATGGGACTAGTCGCGATATAAGGCTAATATCAATGACAGTAGCTGAACTTGCTTCAGGTGCTCAGGAAACGGGTACTATGGCGCAAAATGCTGCTAGCAAAACAGATCAAGTTTCTGAATTAGCAAAAAATACGGCAGCAGGGTTGCAATCTTTATTGCAAATTACACAGCAAATTGTGGCGTCAGTCCAACAGGGGAGCGAAGCAATAGGACGGTCGAGAAATATTGTCAATGAAATTGCAGCAACTGCTCAGTATAATGTACGCCTGGGTGGAGAACTTAAGGGGAAATCGCAAGAAGTAAGAGAAATTATCAAGCTTATCAATAGCATTACTGCACAAACGAATTTACTAGCATTGAATGCAGCGATTGAGGCAGCAAGAGCAGGAGAGCAAGGCAGAGGGTTTGCAGTTGTCGCAGAGGAGGTTCGTGAGCTTGCCAACCGATCTCGCCATGCGGCTGGTCAAATTAATGAAATTGTCGAAAGTATGCTTTCTGATATTGGACATGTAGTGGTAGCCTTTGAAACAACGCAGGAAAGTATGAATACAGGTGTAAATACAATTACGGAGGCGAATGTTAGCTTTGCAGATATAAGATCCGATATTGAGAAATCCCGTATTAAATTACAAGAGGTAACATTGCTTGCCGATAATCAGGCAGAAGCTGCTGCTGATTTGATGTCAACTGTGCACGGTGTGGCTGCGATTGCTGAGCAATCTGCTGCAGCAACGCAAACAGCGGCTGCTAGCAGCGAGCAAATCACCACGTCTGTTGCCCAAATCGCTAGTGGTACTCAACAGTTATCTCGTTTGGCCGGAAATTTGGAACAAGCAGTTTTTCGATTTCATTTTTCGAATACAAAAACCTTACGCGTTGGGTTTGAAATGACAGATAAGTCTGTATGCTATGCGGGTATGGAGAGATTTGGACAAATCCTGCATGAACGCACTCAGGGGCGTTATAGTTATGATTGAAAAGCTAAAAGAAGGAAGTCTAGAAATGACATATCCGGCTTTGCCGACGCTGGCAGGCTTAGATAAACGATTTATGATTTTTGATTTCCCATTCTTGATTAGAAATGAGAGCATAGCAGATTACATACTTCACGGACCTTTTGCCAGAAAACTGCTGGATATGCTTGATCAATACGGATTTTATGGTCTGACATTTGCTGAAAGCGGATTTCGCAATACGACCAACTCGCGGCACGCTATTAAGGGATTAGAGGATTTTCGCGGACTGAAGATTAGAACCATGCAGAATGATCTTCATATCGATACTTGGAAGGCTTTGGGAGCAGACCCAGTACCGCTGCCTTTTGCGAATTTATACAATGCTATGCGGTTAAAAGAGGTAGATGGTCAGGAAAACCCTATTGCTACGATCTATGACGATAAATTTTTTGAAGTGCAGAAGTTCTTAACGCTCACCAATCATGTGTATTCACCTTTTATACTGATGTACTCGAAGAAGCTATGGGACATTGTTCCAGCTGAAGATAAACCTATTATCGAGCAGGCTGCAAAAGAAGGTGCCTTATATACCACTGAGGTGAATCGGAAAAGGAAAAAGGATAATTTGCAAGCATTAGAAAGAAACGGTATGTCCATAGGGCAAATTAGTTCGATGGAGATAGCTAGAATTCAAGAAATGGTTAAGCCGGTAATTGATCGATATAAAAATCAAATTGGCAAAGAGTTGGTAAACGAGCTTTTTGCAGAGATAAAACAAGCAGAAGAAAAAACAGTATATAAAAGTTAAAAATGGTCTAAATACTTCGAATTTTTATTTGTTGCTTATATTTAAAATGATTACGATATTTATTCATGCTATTTTAATAATAATACAGTAGAGAACCCTTGCTGTCCTTTTAAAACACAAAGGAATAGTAAGGGTTTTCTGCTATGCAGGTATATATTTGGGAGGAATTAGCTGGTCATTAACCCGGCTGACTGAATTGGATTCTGCTTAGCAAGCAATGGGATGTTTTCTCTATACTGAGGAATATGAAAAGGTGCAATACATTTTTCTTTTAAATATTATGGTAAAACAGTAAAATAATCTTGCTTTTTCTCTGTGATGACTGGTATAATGGCTTAAAATGTTACACATAGGTAGTCATGTAGAATAAGTTTGTATTTCTGTGAAGGATATTTTCCTTATTTGTTCATGCTGCAGGTTCATATTTACTGAAGGAGGACTTGTATGCATTGGCATGAGAATGTTTAAACTATGTATAATCTGATGTGTAATCGCCAATAGGAAAAGGTGACCGGTAAAAAGAGTTGAGTATACAGCCGATTGGTCTTGGCAATAGAGTAACGTTGTCGTTTGAAGTGTAAAAAAAAGTTACAACGTCGTAACGAGAAAGAGTATCTAGGGTTCCGCTGTAAAAAGGACTGGACCGAGCGATACAAATGCGCGTATGCGGATTACACCGTGAGTATAAAAGACTCTGCGGAAATTTTCTCACTGCTGAAGCCTGTCGTATACATGATTGTTTCAGCAAAGAATAGACAAATCTATTCTTATAGTGGGAACCTTTCGGTGGTTTTTTTGTTTTTACTAAGCAATAAAATGGAGGTGGATGGAATGGGTCATCATACAATCTCAATTTTAGTACTGAATCAATCGGGGGTATTGGTACGAGTAGCTGGAATGTTTTCTCGCCGAGGGTTTAATATTGAAAGTTTAGCCGTAGGTACTACTCATGTCCCAGAATACTCGCGTATTACAGCGGTCATGCAAGGGAGTGACGCGATTGTAGCACAGGTGGTGAAGCAATTAGAAAAATTGGTAGAAGTAAGGGCCGTAGAGATCCTGCCTGTTAATACCGCAGTCGTAAGAGACATGGCGATGATAAAAGTCAAGGCGGAGCAAGATAAGAAGTTAGAAGTTTTGCAGCTGGCAGAAACTTTTGGAGCCAAGGTCGTGGATATTTCAAATGAGACTCTAATGGTAGAAATAACTAGTGGGAAAACCAATACGGATGCATTAATTGATGCTTTATCATCCTATGGAATCTTAGAAATGATTCGTACAGGCGTTGTTGGCTTGCAACGAGGTGACTGTAGTATCTATGAAAAAGAAAAATGTGAAATTAGTGATTTATTCGATGCAACCCAAGTTAAGGTATAGGGCAAAACCACCTCTCAAATTCTAAAGAGGCTAGCTCTAGAAAAGTAAGAGGCTGTTTTATATAACATAAGAATATTAAAATGTAGGAGAGATGATGAAAATGAGTAAAATGTATTATGACAAAGATGCGGTAGTAGAATTAATTACAAGAAAAACGGTGGCGATTATTGGTTATGGAAGCCAAGGGCATGCTCATGCACTGAATTTACATGATAATGGAGTAAAAGTAATTGTAGGTTTGTACGAGGGCAGTAAATCTTGGGAGAAAGCAAAAAGTGATGGTCTAGAGGTTCAGGAAGTTGCTCAAGCAGTAGCTGCTGCTGATGTCGTTATGATTTTAGTTCCTGATGAAAAACAAGCTAAAATTTACAAAGAGCAAATCGCACCAAATTTGAAAGCTGGCTCTGCCTTGGCTTTTGCCCATGGCTTTAATATTCATTTTAACCAGATTACTCCGCCAGCGGATGTAGATGTATTTATGGTGGCTCCTAAAGGTCCTGGGCATTTAGTGCGCCGTGTATTCCAAGAAGGCGGCGGAGTGCCATGTTTGAAGGCTGTATATCAAGATGCGTCAGGTCAGGCCGAAGCTTTATCCTTAGCTTATGCATGGGGTGTTGGCGGTACAAGAGCAGGAGTATTGACAACTACTTTCAAAGAAGAAACAGAAACAGATCTTTTTGGTGAGCAAACTGTCTTGTGCGGTGGTACTACTGCTTTAGTAAAGGCCGGTTTTGAAACGTTAGTAGAAGCTGGTTATCAGCCTGAGATTGCTTATTTTGAATGTTTGCATGAATTGAAATTGATTGTAGACCTTATGTATGAAGGCGGTATGGCAGCTATGCGTTACTCTATCAGCGATACGGCTGAATATGGTGATTATATGGTTGGTAATCGCATTGTAACAGATGCAACAAAAATAGAAATGAAAAAAGTCTTAACAGAAATACAAAACGGTGTATTTGCGAAAAACTGGATTTTGGAAAATCAAGCAAATCGTCCTGAATTTTCTGCAACTAGACGCCGTGAAGCAGAGCATCAAATTGAAACAGTGGGTAAAGAATTGCGCGGTATGATGAGCTGGCTGAAGAAAAAATAGTAGGACAGAGGTGTTGGTATGGAACGCAGAATTAAGATTTTTGATACCACACTACGTGACGGTGAGCAGACGCCTGGCGTATGTTTGGATATGCATGAAAAACTGGAAATTGCCCGAAGTCTGGTTAAATTAAATGTGGATATTATTGAAGCTGGTTTTCCCATTGCTTCTCCAGGGGATTTTAAAGGTGTCAGTCAAATTGCAGAATGTATAAAAGGCCCTGTAATTGCAGGCTTATCAAGAGCCAATAAAAAAGATATTGATGCCGTGGTGGAAGCTTTGAAGAAGGCTGAGCGTCCTCGGGTTCATACGTTTATAGCCACTAGTGATATTCACATGGAATATAAATTGAAAATGTCCCGGGATCAGGTTTTGGCGGCTACAGAGGAATCGGTTCGCTATGCGAAACAATTTATCGAGGATATTGAATTTTCCGCGGAAGATGCTTCTCGGTCAGACTGGGGTTTTCTCTGCCAGGTATATGGCAAAGCCATCGCAGCAGGTGCGACGGTTATTAATGTACCTGATACAGTAGGGTATACAACACCTGATGAATACGGTGCCTTAATTCGTCATTTACGGGAACATGTGCCTGGTATTGATAAGGTCGATATTAGTGTTCATTGTCACAATGATTTAGGATTGGCTGTGGCCAATTCTCTGGCTGCTGTGCAAGCTGGTGCTAACCAAGTGGAGTGCACGATCAATGGATTGGGTGAACGGGCTGGAAATGCTGCATTGGAAGAGCTGATTATGGCCTTTTATACTCGCCGTGATTACTATAAAGTAACCACTGGCATTGATACAAAACAAATTTATCGTGCCTCTACGCAAGTGAGTGCATTAACAGGTGTGGATGTGCAGATTAATAAGGCAATAGTTGGTGATAATGCTTTTGCTCACGAGTCTGGCATACATCAACACGGTGTTATGAATAACTCGCTAACCTATGAAATTATTTCTCCTGAAGTGATTGGCATGAGTCGTAATTCCATTGTGCTGGGGAAACATTCCGGCAGACATGCTTTTGAAGAACGTCTAAAGCAGCTGGATTATAATTTGGACAGTGAAACAGTTAATATGCTGTTTGCCAAATTTAAGGACTTGGCGGATCGCAAAAAAGTGGTGTTTGATCAGGATATTGTAGCCTTGATTATTGACAAACCTTCTGTCCATCCTGCCTGGTATCGTTTAGTTTCTTATCAAGTCGTGAGCAGCGGCAGTGCAAATGCTGCAACAGCTTCTGTGCGATTAGAGACAAGTAATGGTATCACGGAAGAGGCGAGCTGCGGTGATGGTCCGGTAGATGCAGTATTTAAGGCGATTGAACAGGCGGTAGGTTTTGCTATTGGCTTAAAAGATTATCAATTAAAAGCCATTACTGCTGGCGAAGATGCTTTAGGGGAATCGACTGTATGGATCGAGTACAATGGCGCTGTATATAATGGACGAGGTTTAAGCACAGATGTGATTGAAGCAAGCGCCAGAGCGTATATTAATGCGATTAATAAACGATTGACAGCATGTGGTTATCCCGAGGCTTAAGAAAGTCACCGCGGAGTGATGCTGGTGAAGTAAATAGTAGCTGCAGGATTATTTCATGCTGCAGTTGATTTAGTAGGTCAAGGAGAAAAAATGATGAGTGAGAAACGAATTGTTGTGATCCCTGGTGATGGTATTGGGGAAGAAATAACAACAGCTGCTGTCTGTATACTAAAAAAAGCAGCAGGTAAGAGTGGAATACAATTGCATGTTGAGCGTCACTTGGCTGGCGGCGCGGCCATCGATGCTTATGGTCTTCCTCTGCCTGATAGTACCATCCAGGCAGCGAAGAAGGCAGATGCCATACTTCTTGGAGCGGTTGGCGGTCCTAAGTGGGATCAGGTTGCTCCGGAAATTCGAGCGGAAAAAGCGATTTTAGGATTGCGCAAAGAGTTGGGGCTATATGCGAACCTGCGGCCCATCCGTGTAGCAGAAGCATTAATTGAATTTTCCCCCTTAAAACCAGAGGCAATTTCTGGTGTGGATATTTTATTAGTACGAGAATTAAATGGCGGTATTTATTATGGCGCGAAAAATGAAGCGGCAGTGGTAAACGGTGTGGAGCAAGCATCGGATCTAGAAATATATAGCACTCCTGAAGTGGAGCGGATTGTAAAGCTGGCCTGCCAGGCAGCTCAATTACGGCGCAAACAGGTAGTATCTGTAGATAAAGCCAATGTCTTGGCTTCCTCACGTTTATGGCGTAAAACAGCGCAAAAGACTGCCGCACAGTATCCTGATGTCAATTTGAGTCACCTTTATGTTGATAATTGTGCTATGCAGTTAATTTTGGCACCAAAGCAGTTTGACGTAATTGTAACTAACAACCTGTTTGGCGATATATTAAGTGATGAAGCTGCTGTTCTTACAGGATCTATTGGCATGCTGCCGTCGGCTAGTCTTGGCGATGGTACGGGCTTATATGAACCGATCCATGGTTCGGCTCCTGACATCGCAGGTAAGGGCTTGGCCAATCCGGTGGGGACCATCTTATCCGCCGCCATGCTTCTTCGTTACTCATTAGGTGCCGAAGAAGCAGCGGCAGCAATTGAAAAAGCCGTGGAT
Source organism: Pelosinus baikalensis (assembly GCF_020819555.1). NCBI lineage: Bacteria > Bacillati > Bacillota > Negativicutes > Selenomonadales > Sporomusaceae > Pelosinus > Pelosinus baikalensis. The sequence continues at coordinate 208,906 of NZ_JAJHJB010000002.1, read as the reverse complement.
CAAGTCTTGGTTCAAGGATATCGTACAGCCGATTTGTATAAACCTGGTTCAACTAAAGTTTCAACGGAAGAAATAACGAGTTTGATTGAGAAACAACTTGGTTAACATCTTCGTTAGGAGGTGACTTGTATGAAGATATCTGGTGCCCAGGGGATCATAGATTGTTTATTAGAGCAAGGAGTCGATACGGTTTTTGGTTATCCTGGAGGACGTATTCTGCCCCTGTATGATGCGATATATGAAGGAAAGATACGCCACATCCTTACGGTGCATGAACAAGGGGCTATCCATGCGGCAGATGGTTATGCCCGTGCTAGTGGCAAGGTAGGAGTTTGTATCGCCACCAGCGGTCCGGGAGCTACCAACTTAGTAACTGGTCTTGCGAATGCCTATTTGGATTCAGTACCCTTAGTCGTTATCACGGGTCAAGTTTCTACAGATCTAATTGGTGCTGATGCATTTCAAGAAGTGGACATCACTGGGATTACGATGCCGATAACGAAACATAATTTTCTAGTTAAAGATGCTGCAACCTTACCGGAAATCATGCGTTTTGCTTTTCGGATTGCCTCTTCAGGACGTCCGGGTCCTGTACTGATTGATATACCCAGTGATATTCAAACAAACCTGTTTACCTTCAACAAAGAAGAAGATCAGGAAAAAAACAAACCTAAATTTCAATGGGAATTATCAGAACTGGGAAGTTCGCTGATCGATAAGGCGGTAGCAGTGCTGGAATCAGCAAAACAGCCTGTAATGATCGTTGGCGGCGGTGTAGTTTCATCTGGTGCTTATGAACAGGTTGTTGCCTTAGCTGAAAAGATGAATGCTCCTGTTGTGAGCACTCTGATGGGGCTGGGATCATTTTCTTCTGAACATCCATTATTCTTAGGATTAACAGGGATGCACGGACATAAAAGAGCCAATCTTGCCGTTCATGGTGCTGATGTGGTAATCGCCATCGGCAGCCGCTTCAATGATCGGGTAACAGGTAATAAGTTTAAATATGCAGAAGGAAAAACGCTAATTCACATTGATGTAGATCCTGCCGAATTGGATAAGAATGTTTCCACCCATATTCCTCTGGCGGGAGATGTGAAGCAATTGGTAACGACACTGCACGAGCGGATGAAGCCTCTTAATCCCTGTCTATGGTGGAATGTGATCCAGGAATGGAAACAAGAATTTGCAGCAAAACCGGATGGAAATGATCTTTCAGCCACATGGATGCTAAAGCAAGTAGCTGAAAGAACAAAGGGCAAACCATTCATTTTTGCGACAGATGTAGGGCAGCATCAAATGTGGGCGGCTCAGAATCTCCACATCGAGACCCCTCGTTCTTGGATTACTTCTGGCGGCTTAGGTACGATGGGATTTGGTCTTCCTGCTGCCATTGGTGCTCAGGTAGCCATGCCGACGAAGCGGGTGATCGCCATTGTCGGTGATGGGGGCATAAAAATGACGGGTTGTGAACTCTTTACCGCAGCGAGTCAGGGATTGCCTTTGATTACGATTATTGTGGATAACAGTTCTTTGGGAATGGTGCGTCAATTACAGCAGCTGTTTTATAAACAGCGGTATTCGGAGTCTTTATTGCCGGTGCCGATGGATTTTGTCTGCTTTGCAAAAGCCTTTGGCATTGAAGGTACATTGACTACAACGCAAGAAGAATTCTTAGCAGCATTTTCCGCTGCAGTGGAAAGCAACTGTCCTCGGGTGATTATTGTCAAAATCCCCACGGAGCAGATCGTTACCCCCATGCTGAAGCCGAATTCACCACTGGATACATTTATGGATATATAGTAAAACAAAGAGACCTAAGCACTGTAGCTTGGTCTCTTCGTTTATAGTATCATTGGAATGTATGATAAAATTATTAAACCATAAATTTTACGAACCACAAAGACGCAATGCCGCATCTGCGGCACACAAAGGGGAACACAAAAGATATAAATAAACCCTTTGTGTCCTTTGCGTCTTTGTGGTTCGCTTATGTCTTGGACGCGTCAGTGTTTTTGAGACTTTCAATAAATCGTCCGATGCGTTCCAGGGCTTCTGTAATATTTTTGGTAGAGGTAGCATAGGAACAGCGGACAAAGCCTTCGCCGCTTTCACCAAAGGCATCCCCTGGCACTAAGGCTACTTTTTCAGTCATGAGAAGTTGTTCGGCAAATTCTAAAGACGTTAGACCTGTCTTCTTAATAGAAGGGAAAATATAAAATGCTCCCTTGGGTTCAAAACAATCCAGGCCCATTTGGCGAAATCCATTGAAAATTAAACGACGGCGATAATTGTATTCTGATACCATGTGTTCTACGTTCTTTTCGCCGCTCTTTAGGGCTTCAATCGCTGCAATTTGCGCTGTGATGGGAGTACATAACATCGTATACTGATGGATTTTCGTCATGGCAGCAATGAAATCAACATTGGAAACTGCATAACCAATACGCCAGCCTGTCATGGCATAGGCTTTGGAAAAACCATTTAACACGATGGTGCGATCTCGCATGCCGGGTAAACTGGAGAAACAAGTATGAGTGCCATCATAGGTTAATTTGGCGTAGATCTCATCAGAAATAACAATGAGATCATGTTTTAGTGCAAAAGCAGCAATGCCTTCTAAGTCATCTCTGCTCATAATCGCACCGGTGGGATTATTGGGATAACCGATGAGTAATATTTTGGTACGAGGCGTCACATATTCTTCTAATTGCTCTGCCGTAATCCGAAATTCATTTTCTACATTGGTTGGTATAGTAATGGGAGTGCCGCCTGCTAATGTGACGCAGGATTTATAAGATACATAGCAGGGCTCAGGAACAAGGACTTCATCACCAGGGCCTAGCAGGGCCCGCATGGCCAAATCAAGACCTTCGCTAACCCCGACGGTTACAAGGACTTCTTGGCGGGGATCATAGGTTACCTGATAATCCTTATGTAGGGATTTGGCAATTTCTTCACGAAGCTCGAGCAGTCCATAATTGGAAGTGTAGGAAGTATAGCCGCGGTGCAAGCCGTGAATACAGCTTTCTCGTATATGCCATGGCGTGATAAAATCCGGCTCACCAACACCCAAGGAGATTACTCCTTTCATTTCGGCAGCGATGTCAAAGAAGCGACGGATGCCTGAAGGCGGAATGGCTTTAACGGTTGGCGCTATGCGATCAGACCAATTCATGGTGATACCACCAGCCTATGCTCTTCTTCTTCATCATTAATAATAACCCCGGCAAATTTATATTTTTTTAGCATAAAATGAGTTGTAGTGCTGACAACCCCATCGATTGTAGATAATTTGGTAGAAACAAAATCGGCTACTTCTTTTAGGCTGGTCCCTTCTACGGTAACCGATAAATCGTAACCTCCTGACATTAAATACAAGCTGCGTACTTCCGAATAACGATAAATGCGTTCAGCGATGGCATCAAAGCCTACTTCACGCTGAGGGGTAATTCTTACTTCAATTACAGCGGTGACATTATCCACGCCCGCCTTTTCCCAATCAATGATGGTTTGGTACTTTACAATGATTTTTTCATCTTGATATTTTTTTATCAGTGCGGCAATTTCCTCTGCAGGTTTATTTAGCATAATTGCCAATTGCTCCGGGGTTTGGGTATGGTCTTTTTCTAGACATTCTAAAAGTTCTTTCATCGAATGTTTCCTCCTTGCTATTTTAAAGAACACTGTATTTTTTAGAATACCACATATGCTGAAAAAAAGTACATGTATTTACAAAAATAATATGATGATTATTGAAAACAATGCGCTTATTTATGAAAAAAATAATGAACCGCGAAGGGATATTATGAACCACAAAGGCGCAATGCCGCTGTCCGCGGCACACAAAGGAGAAAAAGTATAAAAGAATCCCTTAGTGTCCTTTGCGTCTTTGTGGTTCAATTCGTTTTATTTGTTTTAAAGAATGCGTTAAGCATTTTCGTATTCGCTAATTCTTTTTTTTCCTTTTTTATAGTATAATTGGAAAGAAGTATGTATAGCATTTATGATGAATAGTTAATTAGAGGGGACATTTATGCGGAAGAACTGGGATTTATATTTTTTGGATATTGCATTTCAGGTAGCGGAGCGCAGTACTTGCTTAAGACGGCAGGTGGGCGCTGTGATCGTAAAAGATAAAAGAATCAAAGGGACTGGCTATAACGGCAGTCCGGCGGGGTTGCCTCATTGTCTTGATGATGGCTGCGCTATGCTGGATGGACATTGTATACGCTGCATTCACGCGGAGCCCAATGCCTTGCTGGAGTGCACTCCTGATGAAAGGCAAGGAGCTACTTTGTATTGTACTGATAGGCCCTGTCCTGAATGCCAGAAGCTCATCATTACTTCTGGTATTACAAAAGTAGTATATGGGAGAGATTATAATCCCCATACAGATTGGTTTGCACTATCTTCTATTGAAGTAGTATACATGCCAAAAGAGGAAATGTAATTTTATCCTAGGAGGAGCATTGTGATTGAGTCGATTTATCTGCCAAAGCTGAATAATCTAACTCCTACCTTAGATTCAACGCTGCTGAAGATTATGGAAGAAGCCGGTGAATTAGCCCGAGCAGTGCTGCACTTCTTGCCATATGAGAATATGCTGTCTGCTAAGGAGAATATTCCAGTAATCGCAGAAGAATTGTTAGAAGAAGTAGCAACCGAGTTATTAGATGTAGCGCAAACATGTGTTACCATGTTGTTTGTTATGGAAGAATCCTATGATGTAGAAGTGGATGCCTTAATTGATGAACATATTGGGAAATTGACACGTAAAGGATATTTGTTTGATCATACGCTTTTGTATAGTATTACAACGGTAGGTGCATTTAAGTATTTAAATTTACCTAGGCTCATTTTAGATGATGTGACCCTTTTAACGACGGTTTGCAAAATTCAAGAAGAAATAGGGGAATTTACGCAATTCTTGGGAAAACGATCAGGGGCATCAGGTGAAAAGCCAGACTTAGGAGTGCAGGCTGCCTTGTTAGGCTGTGCCTATGAGCTATTAGACGTGGCTCAATGTTGTTTTACCATGATGTATATTCTGGCAAAAAAATATCAGGTTAATATGGAAGAGCTATTAGCAGGACACATAGCCAAACTCAGGCGAAAGGGTTATTGCATGTGATTGAAGCAAATGAATTTCACTAAAGTAGAATCCGTTTGACAAGGGTATTAGCGTGATGTAAAATGGGATTGTTGCGTAGAAATGAGGTGCTAATTATGCAAACATATATTGTGGCGTTTACGATTGCTTTAGCGGTTGCTTACTTTGCAACACCGCGGGTAAAAGATTTTGCGATAAAAGTCGGAGCATTGGATGCTCCAGATGATCGAAAAGTGCATACTAAACCCATTCCCCGGATGGGTGGATTGGCTATTTATGCAGCCTTCGTGTTGGCTGTGTTAGCAAGTATGTACGTAAGTCGTGAGGTTATGGGGCTGCTAGTAGGCGGTACAGTCATTCTAATCGTAGGTATTATTGATGACTTAAAGCCATTGCCAGCGAGGGTGAAGCTGTTAGGTCAAATCATAGCAGCGGCTGTTCTGGTCATGTTCGACATTAAGATTGAGTGGCTAACCAATCCTTTTGGCGAAATGATTTATGTAGAGTACTTGGCAATACCACTGACGATTTTGTGGGTGGTTGGCTTAACTAATACAGTTAACTTGATTGATGGATTGGACGGATTGGCGGCAGGAGTATCTACCATTGCGTCAGTTACGATTCTGTTAGTGGCGTTGCAGCAAAATTTCTGGACTGTGGCTGTGTTAACAGCAGCGTTAGCTGGGAGTGCATTGGGCTTTTTACAGCATAATTTCAATCCAGCGAAAATATTTATGGGTGATACAGGAAGTATGTTTTTAGGATATATGTTAGCTGCGATATCCATTCTCGGTACTGTGAAAAGTGCGGCTACCATTGCTTTGATTGTACCGATTGTAGCTTTAGGTTTGCCGATTTTGGATACGGCTTTTGCAATTATTCGCCGTTACATGAGTGGACGTCCTATTTTTAAACCCGATAAAGGGCATTTGCATCATCGATTATTAGAGATGGGGCTTACGCAAAAGCAAGCCGTATTATTAATGTATGTTATGAGCGGCTGTTTAGGTTTGAGTGCCATTGCCTTAACCGAGGTGAATAAATCCTTTGGGGCGCTTATTATTGTTGTTTTGCTGGGTATTGCCTTTGTTGGTGCGAAAAAAATAGGTGTCCTAAAGGCAACGAAGTCAATTGAAAGTCACTGAGGATACATTTTGGGCGGGCATTATGCCTGCTCATTTTTATTCTATATCTAATTTAAAAGTGCTTAAACTCGAAGAAATGTTTTGTTTATGTTCTATTCTTTGTATCTGCGTTTAAAATATTTTTCAAGTGGATTAAAGGGGGAGTATGTATATGTCACGTATTAAAGTAATGACCGTATTTGGGACAAGGCCAGAAGCAATTAAAATGGCTCCGGTTATTTTAGAACTCAACAAGCATTCAGAACATATTATACCGATTGTAGCAGTTACTGCCCAACATAGAGAGATGTTAGACCAAGTACTACAATTATTTCACATTGTGCCAGACTATGATCTGGATATTATGTCTCAAGGACAAACCTTATTTGATATCACTTCCAGGGCTATGTATGGGCTAAATGAAGTGCTAAGTAAGGAAAAGCCTGACATTGTTTTGGTGCATGGAGATACAACCACTACTTTTGCGGGAGCATTGGCTGCATTTTACCACCAAACAGCTGTTGGTCATGTAGAGGCTGGTCTTAGGACTCATAATAAATATTCACCATTCCCTGAGGAAATGAATCGTAAATTAACAGGTTCCTTGACCGATATCCATTTTGCTCCAACAAAAACGGCAAAAGAAAATTTAATAAGAGAAGCAATAACAGCCGATGCTACTTTTGTTACGGGTAATACTGTAATTGATGCGCTGCTGACGACTGTGGACAAAAACTATCGATTTGCCGAGGAAGTCTTGGCGAATATCGATTATACAAAAAAACGGGTTATTTTAGTAACGACTCATCGACGTGAAAATTTAGGGGAGCCCATGAGGCATGTATACCAAGCCTTACGAGATATTGTGACAGAGTTTGAAGATGTGGAAGTTGTTTTTCCAGTCCATAAAAATCCTCTTGTACGGGATGTTGTCAATAGCGAATTAGGCGGTATTGAAAGGGTGAAATTAATTGATCCTCTAGAGTATCAGCCATTCGCCAACTTATTGGCTCGTTCATACCTTGTTCTCACTGATTCCGGCGGTGTGCAGGAAGAAGCTCCTGCCTTAGGAAAACCTGTGTTGGTATTGCGGGATAATACAGAACGCCCAGAAGCGATTGAAGCCGGAACTGTAAAGTTGATTGGTACGAATAAAGATAGAGTGTATCAAGAGACACGATTATTACTAGCTGATTCGGGGGAATATGATCGTATGGCAAATGCTTGCAATCCTTATGGCGATGGACAAGCTTCCAGACGAATTGTAGAAACGATTTTATGGAAATATGGCTTTTTCCAAGAAAAACCAAGTCAGTTTGGTGATTCTTGCGATCTTAGGATAAAAAAAGATTGATACAGGTGAAGACTACTCTTTTTGAGTTCTAGGAACGCCTATTTGCCGGATTTGTGGCTCTGAGGCTCCCACTAAAAAGAAGGGAATCTTAGAGCTGTTTATTTATTACATTAGATTGGAATATGCTTGTGTAAAAAAGACAAAAAAAAGGGCAAGAAAATGCCATTGTATACATAGATAATGGCAGGAGTTTCCTGGTGGCTGTCGAAAATTAAACTATTAGAAAAAATGACTCGAATCATTTTATCATGTAAGGATGTTTTTGATGATTTTTTAATACTGGTTTCCCAATCGTAAAACTTATAGTTGCAGGTCAATTCGAGCAATACTAACAATTATGAATGAAAAGATTATATAGAGGTAGATGCCATGCGAAAAGATAAGAACACATTGTTAAGTGCATTTAATACAGCGGCATCCATTGGTTTTTATTTTGTATCCTCTGTAGCAGCAGGCATATTGTTAGGCAGGTTTGTAGATGGGTATTTTTCTATTGCTCCTTGGGGAACTGTGTGGGGCATTGTGCTCGGTATGATAGCGGGAATGTGGTCCATATATAAGAAAGTGGTGGGAGGAAAATAGAGAGTAATTCATTACTTTCTGGATCGATATGCAGGAATATGTTGTAGAAATTAAAAAGACAATCATGCAAATGTTAGTATGGGGTAGTTTGATCTGTGCTGCGGCTTATTTTACAGGACATTCTGAAAAAATAGCCGGACTCATTATTGGAATTTTCACTAGTGCGATTTATTTTTTATTAATGGGGTATCGTATAAAGAAAAGTGCTGAAATGCCTGTAAATCAGGCGTTACTATATACAAAAATAGGTTGGCTCATACGGTTGAGTTTTATTGTTGCGATGCTGTTATTGTCAATAAAACTGCCAGGAATTGATTTTTGGTCAGCAGTATTTGGCTTATTTAGTCTGCAGATTGTTTTGTTCTTACAAGCTGTAGTGCTTGTAACAAAAAGGTTTTTCGTAAAATCATAGTTGCATAGACGCAATTTAGCGTTTTAGCATATTGTACTAACAAGAAAGGAGGGAGGATATGGAACACGGTCATGAAATTGGAAGTCATCCCTTAGCCCATTTTGCAGGTTTGACCTTTAATATGGATACGCTAATCATGACTTGGATTACGATGGCAATTGTCATTGTACTGGCGATAGCCGCAACCAGGAGAATTGAACTTCGGCCGCGAGGCTGGCAGAATTTCTTAGAAATGGCTGTCGTTTATTTACTGGAACAAGTGGAGACAAACATGGGACCAAAAGGTCAAAAACTAGCTCCGCTCATTATCACACTATTTTTATTCTTAGTAGTAGGTAATGAACTCGGACTAGTACCGGGTTTTACATCGCCAACCAATGATATTAATACGACACTAGGATTAGCATTAATGATTGTTGCAATCGTTCATGTTCTAGGAATCAAAAACAAAGGGTTTACAAGGTATATCAAACATTTTTTTGAGCCCTATATACCTTTTGTAGTGATTAATATTATTGAAGAGGTTGCCAAGCCAATTACATTATCATTTCGTTTATTCGGTAATATTTTGGCTGGAGAAATTCTATTACTGGTATTAGGCATGCTGGTACCTTATTTTGTACCTACGTTATGGCTGGCTTTTAGTGTGTTTGTTGGTATTGTACAAGCATTTATCTTTACCATGTTGTCAATATCCTATCTTTCAAACTCAATGCAAGACGGTCATTAGGTAAGGCGTAAAGATTGTGAATACAGATGATAATCAAATAAATTAAAAAGATATTTAAGGAGGAATTTATTGTGGAACATGCAATTATCGTGGCTGCTTCCGTTTTAGGGGCAGGATTTGCCATTGGTTTGGCTGCAATTGGTGCTGGTATTGGTGATGGTGCTGTAACGGCAAAGGCGATTGAGGGGATGGCTAGGCAGCCAGAAGCCAAAGGTACAATTTTGGTTAATATGTTGATTTCAGTAGGTTTGATCGAATCGATTCCAATTATTGCTGCTGTAATTGCCATTGTATTGGTATTTGCGAATCCGTTTATAAAATAAGGTTTTTTATATAAGGTTGCTGGCTTGAAAAGTTCTTGCCAGTGTCTCCTTTATACCGATCAAAGAGGAGGTGCTTTCATTGGTTGAATTGAATGGGACGCTACTAGCGCAAATTGTGAATTTCCTGCTTTTAGTTGTCATCCTTGCTAAATTTGCCTATAAACCGTTAATGCAAGGCTTGGCAGATCGTCAACAAAAAATTGCGGATGCGATTGATACCGCAGAACGTGACAGACGAGAAGCTGAACAACTAAAACTAGAATATAAGCAGCATTTGGTAGAAGCGCGAGCTAAAGCACAAGCAATTGTGGAAACCGCTGAGAAATTGGCAGAAGAAAATAAAGAAGAAATTTTAAAATCTGCACGAGCAGAAAGCGCTCATATCTTGCAAAAAGCCCAAGAAGAAGTGATGCGAGAACGTGAGTTAGCTCTAGCACAGCTTCGCAGTGAAGTGGTAGCTATGTCTATGGCAGCTGCAACTAAAATTGTAAAAGAAAAAATGGATACCGAATTAAACGCTAGCATTGTGTCTGATTTTATTGAAAAACTCGATGAACAGAAAATAGGTGGTCTGCCATGCTAGCCAATCAGTTAGCCGTAAAATATGCTCAGGCCCTTTATGAATTGGCCGCTGAAAAAGATATGCTGGATATAACGGAACAAGAGCTGCATTTTGTAGAAAGTACAATTGCCTCTTATGACGACCTATCGACATTGATGTATCATCCCCAGGTACTGGCCCAAGTGAAAAAAGAAACCATTCATAAAGTTTTTGGACAAGACATTCATGATTTTGTCCTTAACTTTTTATTGTTACTGGTGGACAAACGACGGGAAAGCATTTTACCAGCAATTATTTATGAATATGTAAAACTGGCAAATCAGGCTCGCAATATTGTGGAGGCTGAAGTAACTACAGCCTTACCTCTAGATGAAGGCCAGCATACAGCACTTGTAAATAAATTAAGTTTGGTAACGGGCAAAACAATCGTATTGAAAACACAAATTAATCAAGGGATTATTGGAGGAATCATTGTCAAGATTGGCGATAAGCTCATCGATGGCAGTGTGGTTCGTCAATTAGCGACATTGAAAAAAGCGCTTTTAAATAATGAAGTGACGGGGATTGAGGTGACAGACTAAATATGAAAATCAGGCCAGAAGAAATAACTGCGATTATTAAGCAGCAGATTGAAAATTATAAAGTAGACCTTAATGTCGATGATATTGGTACTGTTATTGAGGTTGGAGATGGTATTGCTCGTATTCATGGTCTCGCCAAAGCGATGGCAGGTGAATTATTAGAGTTTCCTCATGAAGTATATGGCATGGTACTGAATCTTGAAGAAGACAATGTAGGTGCGGTTTTACTAGGGGGAGAAACCTTAATTAAAGAAGGCGATACTGTACGTCGTACAGGTCGTATCATGCAGGTTCCTGTTGGCGAAGCAATGGTTGGACGAGTCGTCAATGCACTCGGTCAGCCCATTGATGGAAAAGGTCCCATACAGACAACGGAGTTTCGCCCCGTTGAATTTTTGGCTCCAGGTATTGCAGCTCGTCAATCCGTTAAGCAGCCCCTGCAAACCGGTATCAAGGCTATTGACTCGATGGTTCCCATTGGTCGCGGACAGCGTGAGCTGATTATTGGAGACCGTGGTACCGGGAAAACAGCCATTGCCGTTGACACAATTCTGAACCAAAAAGGGCAGGATGTAATTTGCATCTATGTGGCAATTGGGCAAAAAGCATCTACGGTAGCTCGTGTAGTGCATACCCTAGAAGAAAGCGGCGCTATGGCTTACTCCATTGTTGTTGTTGCCTCGGCATCCGACAGTGCGCCATTGCAGTACATAGCCCCTTATGCTGGTGTCGCCATCGGTGAGTACTTTATGTACAAAGGTGGTCATGTACTTTGCGTATATGATGACTTATCCAAGCATGCGGTAGCCTATCGTGCCATGTCATTATTACTGCGTCGTCCTCCAGGACGTGAAGCGTATCCGGGTGATGTTTTCTACTTGCATTCTCGCTTGTTGGAGCGGGCAGCTAAGCTATCTGATGAATTAGGCGGTGGTTCCATTACCGCATTGCCAATCATTGAGACATTGGCAGGCGACGTATCCGCATACATCCCCACCAATGTAATTTCCATTACGGATGGTCAGATCTTCCTGGAAAGTGAAATGTTCTACGCGGGTGTCAGACCGGCGATTAATGCTGGCTTGTCAGTATCCCGGGTAGGGGGTTCTGCTCAAATTAAAGCTATGAAACAAGTCGCAGGACGTTTGCGTCTTGATTTGGCACAATATCGGGAATTGGCAGCCTTTGCTCAGTTTGGTTCTGATCTTGATAAAGACACCAAAGCTTCTTTAGATAGAGGACAACGTACCATTGAAGTATTAAAACAGCCTCAATACTCTCCGATAGTGGTGGAAGAACAAGTCATGATTATTTATACGGCCATTAATGGCTATATCGATGATGTTCCTGTGGCGGATGTGGCTAAGTTTGAGCGTGATTTTATCAAGTTCTTACGATCTAACCATCCTGCTATTGGAGAAACCATCAGGGAATCAAAAGTTCTGTCTACCGATACGGAAAATGCGCTAAAAGAAGCGATTAAAGAGTTTAAAGAAACATTTCTTACTGATGATAAAACGGCGAGGTGATGTAAATGCCTAATGCACAGGATATACGCCGCCGTATAAAAAGCGTAAAAAATATTGAACAAATTACCAAGGCTATGAAAATGGTGGCGGCCGCAAGGTTGCGCAGGGCCCAAGAAAAAGCTGCTGCAAGTCTTCCTTATACACAAAAAGTACGAGAAGTGCTGGCAAGCGTAGCTAGTCATGCAAGTGATCTTTCTCATCCTTTGCTGGAAGTAAGAGAAGTCAAAAACATTGCTTACTTAGTGCTAAGCGCTGATAAGGGATTAGCAGGTGCCTATTCTTCTAATGTGATCAAAGAAGTGTTGCCCCGTATTGCAGGTAAGGCAAACAGCAGTGTGATTACCGTTGGGCGTAAGGCCAGAGATTATTTTAAACGACGCGGCTATCGCATCGATGAAGAATTTACCGGCTTTTCGGAAAAACCTACCCTGCAGCATGCGATCAACATCGCCAGATCTGTAGGGGAAGGGTTTAAAAGCGGCAGATATGATGAGATCCATTTGGTCTACACCGTATTTCATTCTGCGATTACCCAAAAGGCTACCAGTGTAAAGCTTTTGCCCATTGAAGATGTGGCGGCATCGGATGCGGATGCCAATCCTTCAGACTACATTTTTGAGCCTTCAGCGGAAGAAGTTCTGAATCACTTAGTTCCTCAATATTTAGAAACGACGATTTATGGGGCATTGCTTCAGGCATCCGCTAGTGAGCTGGGAGCTCGCATGACAGCCATGGGTTCTGCCACTGATAATGCAGAAGAATTAATTGCAAAATTGATTTTAAATTATAATAAGATTCGTCAGGCTACCATTACTCGGGAAATTTCCGAGATCGTGGGCGGCGCCGAAGCGTTGAAGTAAAAAGAAAAGGAGGGGGAACCCTTTGAGTACAGGTAAAGTGATACAGGTTATTGGACCTGTTGTTGATATTGAATTCCCTCCGGAGCAGCTACCTGCCATCTATAACTCTGTTAAAATCGCAGATACGTCTACAGACGTAGAAGTCAGCCTAACGGTAGAGGTTATGCAGCATCTTGGAGACAATCTTGTTCGCTGCGTTGCTATGTCTTCTACAGATGGTTTGACTCGCGGTATGCAAGCGATAGATACTGGCGCCCCAATTAAAATTCCTGTGGGTAAAAGTACGCTGGGCCGGGTATTTAATGTACTAGGTAATACAGTAGACAATAATGAAGCCCCGGTAGAAGCGGAAGATCATTGGCCCATTCATCGTCCAGCACCAAGTTTCGAAGAGCAAGAGACATCAACACAAATTCTGGAAACGGGTATTAAAGTCGTAGACTTGATCGCTCCTTATTCCCGGGGTGGTAAAATTGGCTTGTTTGGTGGCGCGGGTGTAGGAAAGACCGTACTGATCATGGAGCTTATTCGCAACATTGCCACGGAACATGGCGGGTACTCTGTATTTGCGGGCGTAGGTGAACGTACCCGTGAAGGGAATGATCTTTGGGTAGAAATGCAAGAGTCTGGTGTTATTGAAAAAACCGCATTGGTATATGGACAGATGAATGAACCGCCAGGAGCCAGAATGCGGGTTGCTTTAACAGGTCTTACTATGGCAGAATATTTTCGTGATGTAGGTGGTCAGGATGTATTGTTCTTCGTGGATAATATTTTCCGCTTTATTCAAGCCGGTTCAGAAGTTTCTGCATTGTTAGGACGTATGCCGTCAGCAGTAGGCTATCAGCCAACATTGGCGACAGATGTAGGGGCATTACAAGAACGTATTACCTCCACGAAAAAAGGTTCGATTACTTCCGTACAAGCCGTATATGTACCTGCAGATGACTTGACAGATCCAGCTCCTGCGGCAACTTTTGCCCATCTGGATGCTACGACTGTACTATCCAGACAAATTTCGGAGCTTGGTATTTATCCTGCAGTGGATCCCTTAGATTCCACATCCCGAATTGTTGATCCTAACATTATTGGGGAAGAGCATTATCATGTGGCTCGGGGTGTGCAGGAAGTGCTGCAGCGCTATAAAGAATTACAGGATATTATCGCCATCTTGGGTATGGAAGAATTATCGGATGAAGACAAACTTACCGTATCCAGAGCACGTAAAATACAACGTTTCTTAAGTCAGCCTTTCTTTGTGGCAGAAGCTTTCACGGGTACGCCAGGTAAATACGTGCCATTAAAAGAAACCATTCGAGGCTTTAAAGAAATTTTAAGCGGCAAATACGATGCTTTGCCGGAAAGCGCCTTCTATATGGTTGGTTCCATTGATGAAGTGGTGGAAAAGGCACGGACAATGAAAGGGGAATAATAAATGGCGAAAACAATTCGGCTGGATATTGTTACCCCAGAGAAAATGGCTTTTTCTGCTGAGGTTAGTATGGTGATTGCTCGGACGACAGCTGGGGATGTTGGTATTCTTCCAGGGCATGCTCCCCTGATTGCTGCATTGGCGATCTGGCCTCTTCGCATCATTACAGATGGTGAAGAGATACCAATATCCATGTGTGGTGGCTTTATTGAGGTGCAGCCTGAAAAAATTACGATATTAGCAAATTGTGCGGAGCTTCCAGAGGAAATTGATGTTGAGCGGGCCGAAACGGCCAAAGCACGTGCGGAGAGTCGTTTGCGTGATAGTAACTCAGATGTTGCTAGAGCGGAAGTCGCCCTCAAAAGAGCTATGGTTCGCTTGCGGGTTGCAGAGCATAATAAACATAAAATGTAAATCAAATACAAAAAGCAGACTGGGTAGTGAATGATACTCAGTCTGCTTTTTGTATATCCCATCGAACAAGTGGCAAGAATAGGCATATAGAGTAAAAGATAACCTGCTTTTAAAGGATGGGAAGAATGAATACTATTTTTAGATTGGGAGTAATAATCGGATGTTTATTGCTAGTCTTATTTGCTGCCATAGGATATGCGCCTGCTGCCTCGTCAGAACCATTACCTGCCGCCATGAAAGCAACTGGCGCACAATTGGAGGAATACAGCATAAATGCATGGGTGAAATTGCCGCAAGATCATTACAGCGATGAGGAATTGCAAACGGTAGTAGTGCAAGTTATGGAGCAATTAGCAATGGACTCTAAAAGCGATGAGATAATTCATCAGCAAAGAAATAAAAATCGGATTGTAAAGGCGGAGCGCATTAGATCCGGCGATCATGTTGTTGTAATGGCTCAAGTTGTTCCCAACCAGAAAAATAGCGCAAGAGAAGAAGCATATCTAGTGATTAATATGGAGTTATTGACCAAAGAATATACCTCTATTATCCTCTTACAAGAAAAAATAAATAGGATTGTAAAAAAATTTGGTGATTCACCAAGGATTAGCACTTGCTTGATTGGCTGGCTTGATGGTAAACTAATGGATGGAGAGTCAGAGAGTATCTTAAAAAGTGCTTTCTTGGCAATCGATGGTGCCATTGTTGATCAACTCCAGCAAGAACAGTATGTAAGTGTTACTGGTTTTTCTTCTGCAATTCAGGAGTATCTGCAAGTTGGCGGCAAAAAAATCAATATAAATATTGCAATTCGCTATAGTCAGTATGATAATCGTACCTATGTGATTGTCGGGTCGCCGATTATTACTCGGGAATACTAATTTGTGAAATTGAACTTTTTCTACAATCTATTTTAGTAGTGTTTTTGGGAGGATATAACCTTATGGAGAAATTAGTTATCCGCGGAGGTAACAAATTATACGGAACCATTAAAATTAGTGGAGCAAAGAATGCAGTGCTGCCCCTTATAGCGGCAACATTACTTGGGACATCACCAAGCACTCTTGAAGGCATACCTGATTTGGAAGACGTGCGTACTTTTACCCAAGTGCTTAAGCACTTAGGGGTAGCAACGCAGTATAATAAAGCAGAACAAACGATGTTTGTAGATAGTACAATTATTAGCAGTTGTGAAGCACCTTATGAATTGGTGCGAAAAATGCGTGCTTCTTTTACGATTATGGGTCCACTGTTGGCTCGTTATGGGCATACTAAAATCTCTCAGCCTGGTGGTTGTGCAATAGGTACACGTCCAATTGATTTGCATCTAAAAGGATTAGAAGCCTTAGGAGCTAAAATTGATATTGGGCATGGTTATATTGAAGCCACAGCACCTAACGGCTTAATTGGTGCTAGAATTTATTTGGATTTTCCTAGCGTTGGTGCTACCGAAAATATTATGATGGCAGCCAGTATGGCGAAAGGGCAGACTATTTTAGAAAATCCTGCCCAAGAACCAGAAATTGTTGATTTGGCTAATTATCTAAATACCATGGGTGCACGTATTCGTGGTGCTGGTACAAATGTAATCAAGATTGAAGGTGTACCTGAATTAACCGGCAAAACCTATGAAGTTATTCCTGATCGTATCGAAGCTGGTACTTATATGGTAGCAGCAGCCATGACTGGTGGTGACTTATATGTTGAGAATGCTTTACCTGAACATTTGAAGCCAGTGATTGCGAAATTAAAGGAAGCTGGTGTAACCATTGAAGAAGATATAAATGGTATACGCGTTAAAAGTGATGGCAAGCTGCGAGCCATTGATATCAAAACCTTGCCATATCCTGGTTTTCCTACAGACATGCAAGCTCAATTTATGGCAATGACGACAGTATCTCAAGGGACAAGCGTAGTGAGTGAAACTGTATTTGAGAATCGTTTTATGCATGTAGATGAACTAAAACGCATGGGGGCCAATATCAAAATTGATGGGCGAAGTGCAGTAGTCGAGGGAGTAGCGGCATTAACTGGCTGTCCAGTGAAAGCGACAGACCTTAGAGCCGGAGCTGCTTTAGTATTAGCAGGTTTAGTGGCTGAGGGGGAAACAGAAGTGGGATATCTTCATCACATTGACCGTGGCTACGATGGTCTAGTAGAAAAATTATGCGGTGTTGGCGCCGATATCAAACGTGTTGGTACAGCAGAACCTAAAAAATAAATAAACAAATTTAAAACTGGTGAGACATTGTCTTGCCAGTTTTTTTAGAAAAAACTTTTAATTCTCCATATTCTTGTTCCCAAGGATGCGTTAATGATTTGGTTCCCAGTCATACTTACCCCAGGCTTGGCATAGGATGTAGTACTTATGTAGAGCAGGAGGAGGGGCATGTGTGAAGAAAGTACTAGCATGGACGGTTTTGTTGGTGCTGGTGTTGGTGATTGTTATTCCGATTCTAGTGATAGGCGGTTTTCACGGAGAGCCAAGGCAGGGTGGGAGTGCTAAAATGGCAAAAGGCGATCATATCATCATCAAAGTTTATTTTCATGAACAGCAGAAAATCGTTGAAATGAAGTTAGAAGAGTATTTAAAAGGTGTAGTAGCGGCAGAAATGCCTGCTGAATTTGAACTGGAAGCTTTGAAAGCCCAGGCAGTAGCAGCGCGGACTTATGCTGTGAAAAATATGACAGCCTTTGGCGGCAGTGGCCTGGCAGAACAGCCTGGTGCTGATGTGAGTACCGATTACAAGCAAGGTCAGGCATGGATAAATGAAGAGGCGCTAAAGAAACGCTGGGGGAGTAACTATGAAAAATTCTGGGATAAAATTAGCCAGGCAGTTGAGGAAACAAGTGGTGAAGTAGCTACTTATAATGGGGAATTCATTCAGGCGGTATATCATTCTACCAGTGGGGAAAAGACAGCAAGTGCAAAAGAGGTATGGGGGTTTGATTATCCTTACTTACAAAGTGTACCCTGTACATGGGATCATAAATCTCCCCGATATTATGATAAAAAAGAATTTTCTTTTGCTCAGGTGGAACAACTATTAGGTCCAGAAACGCAAGTCGTAGCTGCTATGCAAAATAATAGCAGTGGAGCTATGGCTATTTTGAATACCACTGAATCTGGGCGAGTAGGCCAAATTCGCATTGGCAGCAAAGTATTCTCTGGGGCAGAGGTAAGGGAAAAACTGGATTTGCGCTCTAATAATTTTAATGTAGAGCTAAAAGACAATAAGATCGTTGTCAACACAATCGGTTATGGGCATGGTGTGGGTTTATGCCAATATGGAGCCAATGGTATGGCGAAAGAAGGCATGGATTATCGGCAAATTATTACGAAATACTATACTGGCGTGGCTCTTAAGAATATAAACGCCTACTAATAGGAGACTGTTTAAAAAAATTTTTTATCGGACATACTGAGTATGAGGTGATAGTATGTCAAAATTAAAAATTCCTGCCTTATCTTTTATCACGCTGCATTTAAAAAAAATAAATACAAGTTTATACAGACGACGTTTTTATCGAGAGCAGATCCCCTTTAAAAGCCTGTATACTGGTGCATGCTTGTTGATGCTGGCAAGTGTATTAGTAGCAGCTGTGTTTATAACTATACATAAGAAAGAGCAAAATATTGTTATCATTCCCCAGCAGGATCAGGAAGAACAAGTTTCTGCTCCTACTGGGGTATTGATCGTAGACAAGAAAGCAGATTTACCTCAAGAAGCAGCTTCGGCATCCGCGCCAGTGGCAAAAGGCCAGCTATCTACAGGGGATTCAGAACGTTTTCTAGGAGTAAAAGGTGAGATAAAAGTAAAGTTCGGCTGGTATTTACATCCATTGTATAACGATTGGCGTTATCATACAGGAATTGATGTAATGGGACGTAAGGGACAGAGCGTATCGGCCATACATAATGGGCAGGTAACTGAAATATTCCAAGATGCAAATAGTGGATTGACCGTAGTGGTAAAACATAATAATTATCAAGTGTACTATGGATCTCTTTTGAAGGTTGCCGTTGAAAAAGGAGACTTTATTCGAGCAGAACAAGAGATTGGCAAAATCGGCAGCTGTGATGCCGAACCATATGATCATTTACACTTAGCAATCAAAGAAAATGATGACTATGTAGATCCTTTACTGATAATAAACAAAGACTAAGATTCTTATGGGCGTAATGTGACGCCAGTAGTATCAGTTCGTAAATGACAAGCGAATAAAAAAGTAGCCTTTAAAAAGCACAGTAGTGCTTTTTTTTATTTTGTCCGCATATATATATGTTAGCAAAGCAAGGGTGAGGGGGCAGAAAGGTTATGAAGGATTATATCCGTAAAAGGGTATTGGACATTTGTCAGCACATTTTGGAGAGTAAGCATACGGTGCGGCAATCAGCCATAGTGTTTGGAGTAAGTAAAAGTACGGTGCATAAGGATATGATAGAAAGATTGCCGCTTGTGAATAAAAAAATGGCAAACCGTGTAAGGGTGATATTGGAGCAAAATAAGGCGGAACGTCATATTCGCGGTGGAGAAGCCACACGAAAAAAATATAAGGAAGCGGGAGAAATTAGCAAAAAATAAAGGATTTTTTTTATTCATGTAGAATGGAAACAAGTGAAACTGTTTTTTAAGGCGTTAATTAACCACAAAGGCATAGCTGTATTTTCTTAGTCTTTGTGGTTTAAATAAAAACTAAAGAATGGACAAGTAGGAGTAGGAGAGGGGATTATTCATGTTTGGAATGTCAATGGACATTGGTGTAGATCTAGGGACTGCCAACGTTTTGGTGTACATAAAGGGTAAGGGGATTGTATTGCGAGAGCCATCAGTAGTGGCGATCGATCGTGATTCCAATACAGTATTGGCCGTAGGAGAAGAGGCGCGTCGAATGCTTGGAAGAACTCCCGGCAACATTATTGCCATTAGGCCACTACGAGAAGGCGTCATTGCAGATTATGATACAACGGAAAGCATGCTGCGTCATTTTATTAGCAAAGTCGTTCCCAAGAACTTCTTTTTTAAACCTCGCATCATGGTTTGTATACCTTCCGGTGTCACAACAGTTGAAAAACGGGCAGTACTAGAGGCTGCAGTGCAGGCTGGTGCTAAAAAGACCTATTTGATTGAAGAACCCTTAGCTGCAGCTCTTGGTGCAGGATTAGATATTTCAGAACCATTTGGTTCTATGGTGGTTGATATTGGCGGCGGCACGACGGATGTAGCAGTATTAAGTTTGGGCGGTATTGTAGTGAGTGAATCATTGCGAATTGGCGGAGATAAGTTCGATGAGGCTTTAGTGCGTTATGTGAAACGAGAATATAACGTGATGATTGGTGAGCGCACTGCGGAACAGATCAAAGTTACCACTGGTACAGCATTGGTCTCAGGACGTAATGAAAGTATGGAAATTCGCGGACGGGATTTAGTCTCTGGCTTGCCGAAAACATTACGTATTACATCAGCTGAAACCTTCGATGCATTAAATGAGTCTGTGTCCTTGATTGTTCAACGGGTGAAAACGGTACTGGAAATCACTCCTCCTGAATTGTCATCTGACATTATGGATCGGGGCATTGTCATGACTGGCGGTGGTTCGATGCTTTATGGTTTGGACAAGTTGATTCAGCAAGAGACTGGTATTCCTACCTATTTAGCAGAAGATCCCCTTTCTTGCGTGGCATTAGGTACAGGAAAAGCCTTGGATTCATTAGGCACGTTAGAAGATAGTCTGACAACATTAAAAAGAGGCAGTATCGCCTAATGAAGCGGTGCTCGTAAAAATTTTTGAGAATGAAAAAGGGAGTGATTACATGATTCGCGGTTTATATACAGCTGCTTCTGGTATGCTTGCAGAGGCAGAACGTATTGATGTTACCTCCAATAATTTAGCAAATGCTAATACTGCTGGATTTAAAAAGGATGTGGCTGTTACTAAAGATTTTGCTAACATTTTAATTTCTCGCGTTAATGATGGCGAGGAAGCTCCTGTTATTGGTGGTATGGGAACTGGGGTGTTAGTGGATGAAGTGGCAACGATGCATACTGGCGGTTCTATAAGAACTACGGGGAATGCCTTTGACTTAGCAATTGAAGGAAGAGGTTTTTTTGCCGTGCAAACTCCTCAGGGATTGCGATATACACGTAACGGTACTTTTGCAAAAAGCACACGAAACCAATTAGTTACAAGTGATGGATATCAGGTATTAGGAGAAAATGGTCCGATTACGATCGATGGCAATAAAATGTCGGTTGACGAAAATGGTCGCGTAATTGTTGATAATGAGGTAGTAGGACAGCTAAGAATGGAAGAATTTGCTGATGAAAAACAGATTTCCAAGGAAGGATCGAGTCTGTTTGCTGCAGCCCAAGGTGCACAAGCACAGCCAGCAACTGGTAGTGTAATACAAGGAGCCTTAGAAATGTCTAACGTGAATGTTGTTGGGGAAATGGTGAATTTGATTACTAATTATCGTTCCTATGAAATAAATGCTAAAGTAGTACGTTCTCATGATGATTTATTGGGAAAGGCTGCCAATGATATCGCAAAACTATAAAACTTTATTTTTTATTTAAGATTTTGCTCTATTGTGGCGATATTATAAGTAGGATTAGTTAAGGTCCTACTGTTATAATTTAGTATACATATGTGGAGTTAATGTTTATGTTTTACAATTAAGTTTGATATCGGGTAAGGTTTTTAGCAATATATTTCATGTGATTAGGGAGGATTTTTAGACTATGATGAGATCATTATGGACTGCTGCGTCAGGAATGGTTGCCCAACAGGCGAACATTGATGTGGTTTCCAATAACTTGGCAAATGTTAATACGACAGGATTTAAAAAGAGTCGCTCAGATTTTGAAGATTTAATGTATCAAACTATACGGCAGTCAGGAACGGCGACGGGTGCCGATACCCAGCTGCCTACGGGAATTCAATTGGGGAGCGGTGTTCGTCAGGTAGCTACTCAAAAAATTTATACCCAAGGTCCGACTCAATCAACTGGTAATGATCTTGACATGACTATCGAAGGAGATGGCTTCTTTCAAATCACTATGTCTGATGGAACGATTAACTATACTCGTGATGGTGCGTTTAAGCGCGATGAGCAAGGCAGAATTGTTAACTCAGAAGGGTATCCCCTAGAGCCAGCCATCACCATCCCAGAAGGTTCCTCTAATATTGCAATATCGTCTGATGGTCGCGTTTCAGCTAAGTTAGCAGGTCAGACTGCATCGCAAGAATTAGGACAAATACAGCTTGTTAAATTTGTAAATCCTGCAGGTCTAGATAGCGCTGGACATAACCTACTAAAAGAGACTGCAGCTTCAGGAACTCCAGTTGCCAGTGATCCCGGGGTGGATGGAACAGGCACAATTATGCAAAAATATTTAGAAATGTCTAATGTTCAAGTTGTAGAAGAAATGGTGAATATGATTGTAGCGCAGAGGGCTTATGAAATTAATTCAAAGGCCATTACTACATCCGATACTATGCTGGAACAAGCTGCTAACTTGAAACGTTAGGTGAAAGCAATGAGTAAGAGAGTGTGTTTACTTATCTTATTCCAAATTTGCTTATTTATCAGTTCAGCTTTTGCTGAGGGCACTAGGGTTGTCATTGATGAGCAGGTTAGAGTGAATGGCGCAACCATCAGCCTTGGACAAGTAGCTACGATCAGTGGGGATGACGAGGAAAATAATCAAAAACTGCGCCAAGTGAAAATGGGTGATGCACCTGTTCCGGGCAGCAGTTTTGTGTTAACCAAAGAAGTCATCAATATGCGATTGGCGGCAGCGGGGATTGATTTAACAAGAGTTATGTGGATCATTCCTGATCGTGTAACTGTGATTGGTGATTCGCAGGTTATAAATGCGCAAACATTGATTGATAAAGGAATCAATGCGATTCGGGATCAAGTGGGACCTAATGTGAAATATGATGATTTACATATATTTTATGTTGGACGTGAAAAAGATGTAACAGTGCCTGTAGGGACTGTTGCTCTATCCGCTTCTTTACCTTATGGGATTCGTTATAATACTCCCACTACGGTAATGATTTCTATAAGTGTGGATGGACAAGCTGTTACCAAAGTAGGTCTGAGATTTAAGGTGAATTTATATCGTCAGGTAACGGTGGCAGCCCGTCAAGTGAATGCCCGTGAGATCTTTACTGAAGATGATTTGCGATATGAACGGATGGATACAGGACAAATTGCAGCGGGTTTTATTACTGATAAGAATAAGATACTAGGATTAATGGCCAGACGCTTAATAACTCCAGGTATGGTGATAAGCGATTCCATGGTAAATAAGCCTGTAATCGTTAAACGGGGTAATATGGTAACTCTAACTGCTTTTATTGGCAATATAGAAGTAATAGCCTCGGGGCAGGCTATGCAGGACGGCTATGAAAATCAATTGATCCGCATTAAAAATGTCAGCTCTAATAAAATTGTTTTGGGTAAGGTTATTGATGAAGACAAGGTGCAAGTAGTAACATATAAGAGTGCTTCTGCCTCTTAAAAAATAGTTGCTTTGGATGAATAAAATTTCGTAGAGTGAGTAGAAAGTGAAGGTGTAGAATATGTTTAACCTAACAAAAAAAAATATTGGTTTGCTGTTAGGTTTCCTGTGCCTAATGTTTTTGGTAGCAACTCCGGTCTCTGCGATGTCCTTGTGGAGTGATAGTGGAGCTAGTAGCAGCTTGTATGGTGATTATAAGGCTCGTGCCGTTGGCGATACTCTTACTATCATCATCAGCGAAAATTCTAGTGCGAATCGTGCTGGTAACGCTGCAAATTCTAAGTCGACCAGCTTAAATATGAATGCTGGAACGGGAATTTTTCATGGAATTGCATCTGCTACAGCAGGTAATTCTGACAGCTTTCAGGCTAAGGGTTCCCTTGTCAATACCAATAACGTTACGGCAAGAATGACGGCTCAGGTGCTTGAGGTGAAGCCTAACGGGGACTTAATTGTCTCTGGAACACAAAGTATCAAACAAAATGGTGAAGAACAAAAGATTACGATTTCCGGAATTGTACGTCAAGCGGACATTTCAGCTGATAATACCATATTGTCTACTTACATAGGTAACGCTCAAATAAAAATAGACGGCAATGGTCCGATTGCTAGAAAGCAGCGTCAAGGGATTATAAGCCAATTACTGAACTTCTTGTTTTAAAACGGAGGATATTATGCGCAGGTTAATCATCATGATAACGATTTTATCTTGTGCTATGGCGATTGTGCCAACAGCACTAGCAGCCAGCTCAATAACACGGATAAAAGATGTAGCAAAAGTACAAGGTGTTAGAGCCAATCAACTGGTGGGATATGGGTTGGTAACCGGGCTGGCTGGTACAGGTGATTCAAATACACTTGTCCAAACGAGACAGTCCATTGCCAATATGCTAAAAAGTTTTGGGTTGACAGTAAGTGATTCGCAGCTTAAATCGAAAAATGTAGCTGCAGTCATGGTTACTGCTCAATTACCGGCTTTTGTAAAGCCTGGTGATACCATTGATATGACAGTATCTTCCATGGGAGATGCGAAAAGTCTTCAAGGCGGTATTTTGCTGCAAACGCCCTTGAAGGCAGCGAATGGACAAGTATATGCGGTAGGGCAGGGACCTATCTCTACAGGTGGCTATAGTGCAAGTGGCGGTGGCAGCAGCCAACAAAAAAACTTTCCGACTACTGGCACTACCCCCAATGGTGCAATTGTAGAACGTGAGGTACCTACCCAATTGATATCGCCCAGTGGTTCGATTACACTGGCTTTGAGTCAGCCTGACTTTACGACTGCTGCTCGAATTGGTGACGCTATTAACAATCGGTTTGGTAATATTTCCACGACACGTGATCCAGGTACTGTGGTGGTTTCAGTTCCCAGTACTTACGACAACGACGTGGTGGGATTCGTCGCTTCCATAGAAGAACTCTATATTAATCCTGATAATATTGCCAAGATTATTATTAATGAACGCACAGGTACCATTGTAATGGGTTCCAATGTTACGATTGATGAAGTAGCTGTAGCGCAAGGTGGACTCAGTATTCGTATTGACAGAACGACAGATGTATCTCAGCCGCCGCCTTTTTCTGGTGGATCTACAGTGGTTACAAATAATACTTCTGTTGATGTGAAAGAAGATAAAGCAAATGTTATGGTATTGCCTTCTACGGCGAGTGTAGGCGATGTTGTCAATGCACTAAATGCCATTGGTGCAACACCACGGGATATTATCTCTATATTGCAAGCTATGAAGGCTGCTGGAGCCTTACATGCTGACTTACAGATTATTTAGGCAGGTGGATACGAGTGCAGATAGCAGGAATTAGTTCATCAAGTATGATCAGTAATTTGGATTCTGTGCAGACTAAGGCTAAAGGTGATTTTGCTGAGCATTTAGCACAGGAAACAGAAAAAGCGCAGCAGGCAAAAGATGATGTTAAGTTAAAAAAGACTTGTCAGGACTTAGAAGCTGTATTTCTAAATATTATGATGATGAATATGCGTAAGACGGTGGATAAGTCCAAATTAGTAGATAGTTCTCAGGAAGAGACGATGACATCTATGTTGGACGCAGAAATGACAAAAGATATGGCAAAGGCTGGAGGTATTGGATTGGCGGATATGCTTTACCGCCAATTACGTACCCCGGATCCTGTCAGCAATAAGTCCCAGGCACCGAAATAGTGCCTGGGTTTTTCTCATAAGTAGAGAAAGTATAAGTTTTATAGGTGGAAAGAGATGAGGTTTTATGAACCACAAAGGCACAATAAAAACCTTTGTGTCCTTTGCGTCTTTGTGGTTCGATTGTTTTATATGTTTTCAAGGACGTGTTGCTTTTCATATTAAAAATAGTACTAGTGGTTTTCTTAGGGGGAATATAACAATGAAAATTTTTAAACGTGTGTACATATTGATGATGCTGATCATTTTTTGTTCGCAGATCGTGTGGGCAGCTCCAGCTAAGCCTGTGCTGCAAAAAGTTCGTTACAGCCAAAGCGCAGAGCAAGTACGTATTGTATTTGATGTAAATGAACTGCCTGAATATACCGCTCAGCTTTCTGCCAATCAGGATCAGATTATCATTGATTTTACGAATACAGATAGTAGCAAATTACCAATGTTACAATTAAATGATCCAATTGTCAATAATGTGCAAGTTACCCAAGTACAGCCAGACAAACAGCGGGTAGTCATTACTCTCAAAAAACCGATTGTATCCTATAAATTGTTTACACTATCGAATCCCAAGCGGATTGTAATTGATATTGTAAAAGAATTTGATCGTAAGTATGAAGAACAAATTGGAACTGGCTTAAAGTATACCTCTTTATATCGCAGTACTAAGGCAGGACCTATTTCTGCATATGTGGTGGATCTAGCTCCAGGCAGCAATTATGTCATAAAGCCAGTATTGTCCAATAATGCGATTGTGGATTTAGAAAAAGTACAAGCGATGGCAGAGCGTAATAAAGGCATCGCTGCCGTTAACGCTTCTTATTTTGCTCTTAATGGCGAAATCATAGGGCTGCTGAAAATGAATGGTGAAATTGTGAGTTCTCCTACAATTGGACGAACTGCCTTAGGAATCTTGCCAGATGGTAAGATATTGTTTGACCAGATTGACTATAAGGGGACGGTTACCTTACCAGATGGAGCTACAATTGCTATTACGGGGGTGAATCATGAGCGGGGGCAGGATGATTTAATTCTGTATAATAATTATTATGACAATATGACCGGTACAAATGAATATGGTACGGATTATATTGTGAGTCAAGATGTTATTACTGCAATCGTACATGGTAATGCCGTTATTCCACCGGGAGCAGTTGTGCTTTCAGCTCATGGCAGCAACGAAAAAGCGTTATCCAGTTTGAAAGTGGGTGATGCAATAAAAATTAATCAGACACTTGGTTCTGTTTGGGATAAGACAATATATGCTATTGGGGCAGGTCCACGCTTGATTAAAAATAACAGTGTATTCTTAACCAGTAAAATAGAAGAATTTCCTCCAGATATAGTAGTCGGACGAGCGCCTCGTACCGCAGTCGGCGTAACGAAAGATGGACATGTTCTGCTTGTTGTAGTGGATGGAAGGCAGCAGCATAGTATGGGAGTGACGCTGTTAGAATTAGCCTTATTGATGCAAGAGTTTGGAGCTGTGGATGCGATGAATTTGGATGGGGGAGGCTCTAGTGAGATGGTCGTCAAAGGTAAAATTATGAATAAACCCTCCGATGGGCGCGAGAGATCAGTAGGAGATGCATTAATTATTGTTCCTAAGGATTGATAATTCATGCTAATGCTGTATAATGAAACTAAGTAAGGAGGTGGCTTACCATGCTTCATAGAAAAAGCATAGCAGTTTTGGTAATCGGTTTTGTGCTAATCGTTGGCAGCTTATTAGTTACTGCAAATAGTGTTGTAGAACAAAAGGCCTCTCTGGCTGGAACCATTACAAGTAATGGCTTGGTTAAACCGGGGACTACTGTCCGTGAAGGTGACGTGTTGGTGAAGATCGACACAATAACGGGGGCGATACCAGCATCAAGGGCCACAGCTAATGGCGTTGTAAAAGAAGTTTTAGTTTCACCGGGAGTTTCAGTTGCTGTTGGTGATGTAGTTGCTCGTATTGAAATCGGTAAATAAAGAAAGGATGATATATTTGGTAAAACTATGCAGGCAGTGTCGTCTGGCACTGCTTATTTTTTTATTAATGCTGCCGATGTCCTTAGTATGGGCTGCACCCGAGATCATGCCAGTAGAGAATATAAAGGTAGGTATGCAGGGAATTGGCAAAACTGTAGTTTCTGGTACTAAGTTAGAAGAATTTGGTGTAGAAGTATTAGGAATTATGAAAAACAAAGGACCAGCAGGGGATTTGATTTTGGTGCGAACCTCTGGAGACGTTATTGACCAAACGGGAGGAATTGCACAAGGAATGAGCGGCAGTCCCGTCTATATTGATGGCAAGCTGGTAGGAGCGGTGGCCTATGGTTGGTCATTGACTGATCATAAAGTTGGCATGGTTACTCCTATTGGGGATATGCTGAAATTATGGGATATGCCTGACAATTATAACGCTACGATGCAGTTTATGAAGGAAATACCAGATTTTGAGCCAATGACCACACCATTGATGGTATCTGGTTTTAGTGAACACGCTTTAACAATGCTGCAAGACAAACTTAAACCTTTTAATTTGGTACCTCAAGAAGTAGGAGAAGCTCCTTCAGATGTTGTGTTTGCTCCTCTAGAACCAGGGAGTGCTGTAGGAGTTGAGTTAGTTCGCGGCGATGTGAGTGTGGGAGCTTTGGGTACTGTTACTTACGTGGAAGATAATAAAGTCTTAGCATTTGGTCATCCATTTTTGAAGAAGGGGAATATTGGATACTTCATGACCAATGCCTACGTGTTTTCCACTGTTAATGGCTTAGAAAACTCATTTAAAGTCGGTACGATGGGAGAACCTGTCGGTATTATCAACCAGGATCGAGGAGCAGGAATTGCTGGATACCTTAGCAGGTATCCCACCATTATCCCGATACGCATCATCGTGAAAGATAATGATACTGGACAAACCCAGGATGCAGCAGTACAAGTGGTAAAAGATGAGCAGCTCTCATCCATTTTGTCGGCTACCACTATGTTCAATGTCATTGACAAGACCATGGATCGGGTAGGGCCGGGAACAGCTAAAGTTAGTTTTGAAATTTCTGGTCAGAATATGCCTGGAGGGATTATTACTCGAGAAAATATGTTTTACAGCCCTGCCAGTATCGGTGAAGCGGCTGTGGGTGAGTTTTTGGAAGCCATGACAATGCTAACGGGGAATCCATACAATCCAGTTAATCTGATGGATGTTAAGGTCCATGTTTCTGTTAGCGAAGAGCGTCGTACCGCTACTATTGTGGAAGCCCAGACAAAAACTCCTAGTGTAAAGCCTGGGGAAAATGTTGAAATTGGCGTAAAAATAAAGCCGTTTCGCGGCGAGCCGATTCAGCGCAGCGTTTCCTTTGCTGTTCCTAAAGATCAGCCGGAAGGGCCTCTTACTCTAGAAGTGCGTGGGGGCGGCATGGTGCCTTTAATCCAGCTGTTAGCTAAAAATCAGGGAGTGGATGAAGGGTTACTAATGCTCAGCAATCCAAAACCCAAAAACCAGGACTTTGCTGATGTGGTTAAAGAATTTATGGAACGTGACCGCAACAATGAAATTGTTGTAGAAGTGCTGGATATGGGAATGAATGATCTATTCGGCAATGCTGCTTTAGGAAAAGATAAAAACAATAACAAGAAGCAAGAGAAAGGTATAGTAGAAAATACAGTTTCTCTGAAAACTAATATTAAAGCTGTAAATGCTAAGGATAATAAAAAGCAAGGAAAAGTAAAAAACAGCATTACCACAGATTATATCATTGACGGTGATACACAAGTCGTAGTCAACGTAGTAAAAGCCCCAGCGAAGAAATAGATAAAGAAGACTTTGATTGAAGAGGGGATTCGAACCTTCTCCGAATCGAAGTCTTCTTTATGTTACTATCAGAAAAACCACAATGCCGCTGCTGCGGCACACAAAGGAGTGCACCAAAAATATAATAATCCCCTTTGTGTCCTTTGCGTCTTTGCGGTTCGATTATGTTATATATTTAAATGGACGCATCAAATTTTCTCTTATCCATGTTATACTATTCCATCAATTTCCCCTGCACGGGGTGCAGGGAACTTACGTTTTTTATGGAATACTTCATAATAAGACAATTTTTTAATATAATCTTAATATTAAAGTTTAAATGTCAATGTGAGGGATTATAATGTTGCTAGCTATAGTAGAAAGCATTGGACGGCAAGTGATTCTTTGGATGGAAAATAGCGGTCGGATTGTTATCCTGTTAGGCAATACCTTATTTCATTTGCGGGAAAAGCCTAGAATGAACCATGTACTGCATCAAATGGCGCATCTAGGTGTAGATTCTTTGCCAATCGTATTGCTGACGATTTTATTTACAGGTATGGTAATTACACTGCAAACTGCCACTGAATTTATTAAATATGGTGCTCAGTCGTCTGTGGGAGGCGTTGTGGCAATTGCCATGGCAAGGGAACTAGCCCCTGTTTTAACAGGAGTGGTAGTTGCAGGACGTGTAGGAGCAGCCCTTACGGCAGAGATTGGTTCTATGAAGGTTACAGAACAAATTGATGCGCTGCGGGTGATGGCCATTAACCCTATCAAATATTTAGTAGTACCCAGGTTATTAGCTTGTGTTATTATGGTACCTATATTAGTCATCTTTGCTGATATCATTGGTACAGTAGGTGGTTACTTGGTAGCCACCTTATACGCTGATATCAGCTCTTTTACCTATATTCATTCTATTACACTTTTTACTGTAGTTAATGATATAATAGGCGGTTTGGTTAAGGCCATGTTCTTTGGCGGTATTATTGCGATTATCGGCTGTTATAAAGGCTTAACAACAGGTGAGGGCGCTGAAGGTGTGGGGCAGGCTACAACTGCATCCGTAGTTAGCTCGATTATTCTGATTTTTATTAGCAATTATTTTTTGTCTTTAGTGCTGTATCGGTAAGAGGCGAGAGGATGGTGAATGAATGATAAAATTAGAAAATATTAGCATGGGTTTTCATGGAAAATATATATTGCAAGGCATTAATTTGGAAGTGAAGAAAGGGGAAACCTTAGTCGTAATCGGTCCCAGCGGTTCGGGAAAAAGCACGCTGCTGCGTTTAATGGTGGGGCTCTTAAAGCCTACCCAGGGAGAGGTGTGGATTAAAGGACAAGAAATCTCTCATTTATCAGAGGATAATTTAAACAAAGTTCGTATTGGTATGGGGATGGTTTTTCAGTACTCTGCCTTATTTGATTCCATGACAGTGGGAGATAATGTGGCCTTTGGACTCCGCGAACATACCACGATGACCGAGGCTGAGATTCATAAAATTGTCACTCGTAATCTTCGCATGGTGGGACTAGCAGGGCAGCAGGATGTCATGCCTAATGAGTTATCAGGAGGTATGAAGAAACGGGTAAGCTTAGCCAGAGCTATTGCAATCAGACCGGAAATCATGTTATATGATGAACCGACAGCAGGTTTAGACCCGATTATGTCAGGAACCATTGATCGGCTGATTATGAATGCCAAGCGTGTGTTAGGTGTTACCTCTGTAGTCGTTACCCATCATATGTCCAGTGCTTTTAAAATTGCTGATCGTGTTGCCATGATTCATGGAGGACGCATTATTGAGGTGGGGACGGTAGAGCAAATCAAACAGTCTGAAAACCCTGTGGTACAGCAATTTATTCTTGGGCTTAAGTCACCTAACGCATATGTAAGAAGGAGGTCGGAAATGAGATGAATATAAGCACAGAAGCTAAAGTCGGTTCGATGAGTCTGATCGCCTGTATGTTATTGGTATATATTGTTATTCATTTGAGTGGCTTTACCTTTGGCGATAAAGGGTATCCGGTGCAGGCTGTATTTAGGCAAGTAAATGGAATTAAAGAAGGAAACATAGTACGATATGCCGGTGTGGATGTTGGACGAATAAAAGAAGTACGTGTCTTGCCACAAGAGGGAGTGCAAGTGACGATGTTAATGGATCCGGGAGTTAAAATTCCAGAAGGATCAAAATTTCTCATTGGTGCTGATGGGTTAATGGGAGAAAAATATATTAATATTATCCCGACAGATCACAGCTCCAGTTATTTATTACCGAATGCCAAGGTAAAAGGGGAAGAGATCCAAGGCTTGGATGAGCTCATTGCCTCATCAGATCGAGTATTAGCAGAGGTTCATGATTTAGTAAAATCCCTAAATGAGATCGTAGGGGATGACAAAGTCAAAGCTGCCATGAAAAATACCATTTTGAATGCTCAGGAAATAACGGATAATATGAATATCATGATGGGGAATCTTGCACGTATGACCCAAGAAAATGGTGACATTGATGTTACAGTAAAAAATTTAAGTGCGATGTCGCGCAGCTTGCGGGAAGCTGCGGCAAGAGCAGAAATCATGATGCAGGCAGTAGACAATGATGGGCAGACGGCAAGCGATCTGCAGGTAACCCTTGTTAATATTAAAAATACCAGCATCCGTGTAGAAAAAATGGCAGCAGCTTTAGAAGGGGTAGTAACAGACCCTGACACTGCGCAAAACATCAAAGAAACATTAAAAAATGCTCGTATGGCAAGTGAGAGAGCGAACAAGATGTTAACAAAGGTATCTTCCATCGATACGAAAGTGGGATTTGAGACATTATATAATCAGGATACTGGAAAATATAGCAGCAATGCAGATTTGAAAATTAATACCTCACCTACGGATTTTGCTATTATTGGAGTAAGTCATATTGGTGACGGCAGCAGAGGGAATTTTCAGGTTGGCAAAGGTAATGAGGAGTTTGCCGGCAGAGCTGGCGTGATTGACAGTAAAGTGGGGGTGGGGGTAGATACGAGAATCGGCAAGCAAATGTCATTGTCATTGGATGTCTATGATCCTCAAGATGTACGGGTGAAATTGCGCTCTTTATATCAAGTCGCTCCAGACACATTTATTGTAGGACAGAGTGACGGGATCAATAAGCAGGATGAGCAGACGTATTTCGGAGTACGAAGAAATTTTTAAAGAAAACCAATGATATTTGCAGTGATCTTTGATTGACAATAACTGGACTTCATCCTATAATTAATACAGGTTGATGATGTTGACTAACTAGTCATAGCTCTTTGATGAATTGAGGGGGATTTTTTTACATGATGAAACAAACTCTTTGGAAAAGACAATTGATGGCAGCACTGACGGGTGGATTTCTGGTGTTACACACGGTAAGTGGATTCGCAGCACCGATAGAACTATCTTTGGAAGAGAGTATTGCAAGAGCTTTGCAGAACAATCCTGCAATTAAGATAGCAGATGCAGATAGACAGGGAGCCGAGTATAATATACGTGTAGCAAAAGGTGGAAAATTACCTACGTTGAAGTTAGAGCACTCTGATGGTCGCTCGAAAACATATGTGAAAGACACTGCAAGTATCGGAAATGAATTTGGCAGTTCGGTTACTTTGGAAATGAATCTATATACGGGTGGAGAAGTAGAAGGTGCCGTAGAGAAAGCTAAGATTGGTTTAAAAGTGGCTGATTTGGATGTAGAGAAAAGTAAACAGCAAATAAAATTAGATGCTACGAATGGTTATTTTACGATTCTGCAAACGAGAAATACCGTAAAGGTAGATCAAGAATCTGTGGATCAAATGGCAGCTCATTTAAAAAACGTAGAAGCTCAGTATAATGTAGGAACACAAGCAAAATCTGACGTACTACGTTCTCAGGTAGAATTAGCCAACAATCAGCAAGTGTTGACTAAAGCGCAGAATGCTTATGAATTAGCGGTTTCTAATTTGAATAATATAATGGGTTTACCATTAAATACAGAAATACAAATAAAAGATGAGCTGGTTCATGAGCCTTATAACTTATCATTAGAGGATAGTATTAATTATGCCATGAGCAATCGTCCAGAAGCAATCCAAGCAGATCACAATATAGAGATCGCAAAACAATCTGTCAAAATCGCAAAAGCTGGTAATTTACCTACTGTGGCTGCTAGTGCCAGCAAAAAGTGGGCTGATGATGATTTTCCAGGAACGGATGACAATGGTTGGTCGATTGGTTTGAAAGCTACTTGGACTCCTTTTGATTCTGGTGTAACCAATGCTCAAATTAAAAAGTCCAACTCTGAGGTAGAAAAATCACTGCAAACAGCCAAACAAACGAAAGATACAGTTCAGCTAGAAGTACGTCAAGCGTACTTGAATATGATAGAAGCTGAAAAGCGGATTAGTACCTCTCAAGTGACAGTAGAGCAAGCCGAAGAAGATTTTAAAATTGCTCAGGTCCGTTACAGTGCTGGGGTGGGAACGAATACAGATGTAATCGATGCACAAGTAGCCTTAACACAAGCGAAGAATAATTACATTCAAGCAATGTATGATTTCAATACAAGTAAAGCGAACCTAACAAAGGCTATGGGAGTACCTGTAGAAACTGTAAAATAATATTGTAAAAAGAGCTGGGAATATCCCAGCTCTTTTTGGTAAGCACCAGAAAATATATAAATCCCCCCTTTGTGTCCTTTGCGTCTTTGTGGTTCAATTCGTTTATATGTTTTAGTGCTCTATTCGACCTATTCTTCGCGTTTTCGCGGCTCAAGGTTTTATTTTTAGAAGAATGCGCAGCGCTTTTCGTAACCATCATTATACCCTTGGAATAAATTACTGTACCAGGGATAAAATAATTTCAGCTAAAAGATAGAGGAAGCTGGCAGTGCTGTGTAGAAGTATATGCTGTTATGAACGCCTTATGAGGTGGAATCAGGAGGCTGAGAATGAAAGATAGAGTCATTGCAGTATTGGCAGTATGTATGATCCTTTTAATTGGCAGTGCCTACTGGCTAACTAAAAGCCAAACCGTTATGACGGGGGCACAAAATGCGTTAAGCATAGAATTGGCTAATGTAATAGGCAGTTTAGTCACTTTGGGGGACATTGAGGTTACCTCTTATAATCAAGTAACCATACACAATGTGACTATTTATGATAAACAGTCGGAAATTCTAGCTGCTAGTGACAAAATTATTGTTTCCTATAGTCCTTGGAGTATTTTGACTGGATGGAATGTGGTAAAATCCATTTCTGAGCTAAGGGTAGAGGAACCTACTCTTTGGCTGGCGCAGCGAGATAATGGGCAGTGGAACATTCAAGATATTGTTATTAAAGATGATTCATCTAAGTCATCTTTATCTGCTAAAGTAAAAGTAGTGAATGGTAGGGCTGTTGTGAATGCCTATTATTCTCAATGGACGTTAGAGGAATTAAATGGAATTCTGGATCTTGCCAATGCTCCTAGAATAAAGATGGATCTAGAAGGATTGCACAATGGAGCAGCAGTGAAAGCAAAGGGGACGATTCATAGTAAAGGACGCAGTACTCTCTCTCTTCATGCAGATCAACTCATGTTAGCCGATTTTCAGAGGTTAATACCAGAAGACGGATCGATTCAGTTGGTGGGAGGCAGCGCGAAGCAGATAGAAGCAACCATTGCCTATGAAAAAGGAGCTGTGGAGTGGGCTGGGGAAGCGCGTCTGGAAAAAACCGATATAAATCTTGATGAGATTCCTTTACGTCAAATCGATGGAGGTATCGCTTTTACCAATAAGAAGATATATATGTTTGTGGCAGGCAAAGTATTTGAGCAGCCTATTGATGTACGAGGCAGTGTGGACACGGATGCCAGTGAAATGATTGTGGATCTAACGGTGGCTTCTGCTGCTTTTGATCCTAGCGCAACAAACTATGATATTCCTGTTAAAGGTATAGCAGCATTTAAGGCTGGTATTACGGGCGTTATCTCAAATCCTGTTGTTACAGGGGAAATCCAAATGCCAGCAGGAGAAGTAGCTGGCTACCAGGCAGCCAATGTACAGACGAAAATCAATCTGGTAGATAAGACAATTACAATTCAGCAATTTGAAGCAGACATCTTTGATGGACATGTTTCTGCTTCAGGGCAATTCCAGCATGAGATAGGCAGTTATCAACTTTCCCTTAGTGGTCAGCATCTTAATATTCAAAATTTCCCTGATCTAGTGCCGGATATGAGCGGTTATATGGATGCTGCTGTGGCGATAAAGGGGACTGGGAATTTAGCGGGGGCTGAGATTCAAGGAACCGCGTCAATAGGGCCTGGTGAAATCAGCAATATTCCCTTTACTTTTGTGACCAGTGGATTTTACTATCATAAAGGAAATGCTGCCGTAGACTATTTGAATATTGGTATCGGTCAAGGCATGGTAACGGCCCAGGGCACGGTGAAAGAACAAGAGCTTGCCTTGCAAATATATGGTCAAGGCATACCATTAGAACTACTAGGTAGAGGGATAGAGGGCAAGACTGCAGGCGTCGGTCAATTTAATGGAGAAGTTCGTGGAACCTTATCCGCCCCTGAAGTAACAGCTGATTTTATGGCCTTCAATGGGGAAATTTTATACCAGCCTTTTACCCAAGCAGCAGGTACTATTCATATGACACCTCAGCAAATTACGCTGCAGGATGCTGAAATGATTAATGGTGTAACCAGACACAAAGCCCAGGGAAGGATTGGATTATCTGGTGGGCATGAAATGAGTATGTCCGTTGTTTCCAAAGGGGCCAGAGCAGAAACATTAGTACCTCTATTAGTGCCAGGAGAGAAGCTAACAGGTAATGTAGACAATGAGATGGTCATTACGGGTTCTTTAGAGAATCCTACGATCGCTGGTGAGATTACTTTGACGGATGGCAGTTTCCGTGGTCAGCTATTGGCAAAAGCGGCTGGATCTTATAAAAGAGAACAAGGCATAACCACCATCCATAATGTTGTTATCCAGTCGCTCAACACCCAAGTGCAGCTCTCAGGCACGATCTCACCCAATAATGACTTGGATTTTGATGTTGCAGCTCAAAATATTGATTTGGAAAAATTAAATATGAACACTAGTGATTATACCGCTGCAGGTAAGGCCCAATTTGTAGGTAAACTGACAGGCACACCTTCATTTCCTATTTTTAAAGGTCAGCTGTCAGCGGATACTCTCAGCCTTAATCAGCAGGAAGTTACAGGTGTAACCGGAACCATTGCTGTCACAGGTGATGAAATTGAGATTCCTGTCCTTTCTTTTGCCCAAGGAAAGGGGAAATTTACTTTTTTTGGCGGTCTTGACCGAGGGACTAATGAAATCTATGGTACTTTAAATGTAGAAAATGGGGAATTACAGCCTATACTGGCAGCCAGTAAGTTGGGGCACAAAGAAATTATGGGTACATTAAATGGCCAGATAAAAATAAGTGGAACTCTTGATAAACCCAATGTGCGGCTGATCGGGGATTTAAAAGCGGGCAGTGTGAAGAAATATCCAGTAGAGTCCATCGTCGTGGATGCTGCATTAGAAAATAATGTTCTGACCATTTCTGAGTTTTCTGTTAAACAAGGCACAGGAGTCATGCTGGCACGGGGGAGAGCGGATTTAAATACCAACGGACCTCTGAACCTGGAAGTAGGCGGCAGAGGCATAGATGCTGGTTTAGTCGCCGCCTTCTTTAATACTTCCATTCAGCCTACAGGCAAACTGGATTTCGCCGCTCAAGTCTCAGGGGTGTCGGATAATCCTCATACCGCTTTATCGTTGGAGCTTGTTAATGGAGGAATCGGTGATACAATCTTTGATTCTTTATATGGGTTATTGATCCTGGAGAAGAATGTAATACATGTGGATCAAGTCTTACTGAAAAAAGGTCCCTATCAAGCCAGTGCCTATGGTATTATTCCTGTAGCAGCCCTTAGCTCTGAAGGCAGACAGCAGGCAAATGCTGCAGAGCAAATGAATCTGAATGTGAAATTGGATAAAGCAAATTTAAGTATTTTGCCACTGTTGACAAAACAGGTTGCATGGGCTGAGGGAGCGACACAAGGTGAAATCACCATAGCGGGTACCTTAGAACAGCCAGTCCTTAAGGGGACGATTACTGTTAATAATGGTACGCTGAAACTGTCAGCTTTAAAAGACCCCATCCAAAAAGTGGGGGTTGCTATTGATTTTGAAGGTGATACAATTAATGTAAAGCAATTTGATGGATATATGGGAACTGGTTCTTACCGTGCAACAGGTACTGCAAAGCTAGATGGATTGCGTTTGACCGATTATAATATGTCGTTAATTTTGGATAAACCTATGATTCGCAGCAAATATTTTACTGGCGCTGTTGATGGCAATTTGACAATTAGCCAAGGTAATGTGCGACCGAAATTAACAGGTAAATTACTTTTTGAAAATAATATCATCGACATTCCTGCCCTTCCTGATATGGAACCATCCAATCTGGACATGGATTTAGACGTTGATATACGAGTCGGGAAGAAAGTACGCTTTTACAATCCTTACCTATATGACATTTTAGCTGTTGGCAGAGTAAAAGTAGGCGGTAGTATCACAGAACCGGATGTTTCAGGACGTATTGTTGCGATTCGTGGCACGGTAAGTTATCTGAGGACGCAATTTAAGGTGGAAGAAGGAAGTGTGGAGTTTCGGCAGTTTTCTTCTTTTGAACCAATTATTAAGCTTAACGCTAAAGCAAACCTGCAGCAAACTGTGGTATATTTAAATGTTAATGGTCCTATGGGGGAAATGGAATTTAAATTAACGTCAGAACCAGCCATGAATCAGCAGGAGATTCTATCCCTTCTGACTCTGCGCAGTCGCTATTTCGAAAAACAAAACAGCGGAGACTCTGGACTCGGGCGAGATGAACTCATGGGAGCCCTAGACGCTGGTCTGCAAATGCGTTTTATTAGTGAAATAGAAGGGAATGTTCGTAGTGCATTGGGCTTGGATGAATTCCGTTTTGTTCGGGATACTAGCTCTAGTATTGTGAAAAAGAATAATACTAACAATGATGAGAGCTCTACAATCAATAAAGAAGTGTATAATCTGGAAATGAGTAAATATTTGACAGATAAATTACTAGTAAGCTATGTTATGGGTGTTGATCATAGTAAAAATGAAGTATCATTTCGTTATAGCTTAAATCGAAATATTAGTTTAACGGGTTCTATCGATGATGAAAACGAGACATGGCTTGGCGCAGAGGCTAGGTATAGGTTTTAAGAAGAAGGATGATCCACATGATATTAAGTCAATATGTAAAAGAACTTAAAAAAATACACATGCTGTCACGGGAAGAAGAAGAAGCCTTGTGGCTCCAGTATAAAGAATATGATGATATGGACTGCCGCAGCAAGATTATCGAGCACTATCAACCTTTGGTATTTAAGATTGCTACTGGCTGGCGCCTGAATGAAACGGTGATCATGGATATGATTCAAGAAGGGACAGTGGGACTAATTGAGGCGGTAGAGAGATTTGATCATCAAAGAGGCGTGGCTTTTAGCCTATATGCTTCCCAACGAATACGAGGACGTATTCTCAATTATATGGAAAAAGAAGGGAAGTTTGGTATTGCCTCTATGGATAGTCCTTTATCAGCTGGGGAAGACATTACTCTAAGAGATTTGTTAGTCGATGGCAAGGCAGGTGTCTCCAGCCAGGCCGAGCATAACTATCTCGTAGCCCAGGTTAAAAATGCCATGGACCGCTTACCTCTTAACGAACAAGCGGTGTTAAGCGGCGTATTCTTAGAAGATTGTGAACCAAAACAATTGGCGGAAAGCTTAGATCTAAGCATATCTCATATCTATAAATTACAAAAACAGGGTATCAGGCGTATTCGCGGTATGCTATCCAAATTTATGCAGCACTGGTAACCGTAAAAAAGAGAGAAAAAAGGCACATATAGCACGGATTGTTATAGAAAACACGATTAATCGCCAAAAAACAAAGATTTTTCAAAGGAAATCAATGACCATAATCTGGCCTCTTTTCAGGATTGTATATATTGTTTATAATAGGGGTGTTGTATATGGCTCATTTTAGAAAAAATGTATACCAGCATTTGTCTTCTGCAAAAAAGTGGTTGACAAAAGCAGAGGAAGCTTTTGACAAAGAGCGAGATATTCGCGGTGAGCTTGATCTAATGTTAGCCCAAGCTGAACTTCAGCATGTAAAAGAAGTCAGCCGCTCTAAACATTGGCGTCACAAATATACGATGGTTCGTCATGGAGTTGCTTTGACCTGCGCTGTAGTAATGGCAGTAGGATTAGGGGGAGTCTATTGGTGGACGTCTAAGCCAGATATCGTTGTACCTGTTCCATTGGTGCAAAAAGTAAGTGTGCCAGTGGAATCTCAGATACAAAGCAGCAGTAATGGTGGACAATTGCCAACTGTCTCTACGGAGGCAAAGAAAGTAGTCGTAATAACAGAAGCTGCTCCGCCAGTACAACGTGTTGCTGCACCAAATCCAATGAGTCAGGAAAAAAAAGCTGAATCTTCTCAGCAGGTGGAACCAGCGGTGGCCATCTCGCCTGATGAAATGCAAAAATTGGTGCGGGCCGCCGGAAAAACATTACGCGGCCAGTAAGACAAAAGGAGGTAATGCATGAAAATTCAAAAAAACTATAAGCATATACTGCTTGCAGCTATCTTTAGTATCAGTCTTATATTTTCTGTTTCAGCTCCAGCCTATGCTGCTGATCCTACAGGTAAAACTGTAACTTCCATAACTGTCACTGGCAATACAACAGTACCAGAAGCGACGATCATGGGTGCAGTAAAGTTGAAGCCTGGTGAAGCGCTGACAGCAGACAAAGTAAAACAAGACATGCAAGCGATCTATGAATTGGGTACTTTTTTTGATGTAGTATCCAACTTCAATGAAGTTCCTGAAGGGGTACAAGTAGTCTATACCGTGATGGAAAACCCAGTATTGCAGGAAATTATTATAAAAGGCAATACCAAGGTATCATCCGATAAGCTAAGCAGTATGCTGACAGTTAAAACAGGCAGTATTTTAAATTCTAAAGCGTTAAATGAAAATGTAAGATCCATTGAAACATATTATCATGATCAAGGTTATATCTTGACCAAAGTCAGTGATGTTGCAATGGGAACTGGCGGTGTACTGACAATTACTATTAATGAAGGTATGTTGGAAGGCATCGAAGTGAAAGGCAACGAGAAGACAAAGACCCATGTTATTACTCGTGAAATGAAATTAAAGCCAAACCAGCCATTTAACGTAAAAGATGCGAAACGTAGTATGCAAAAAGTGTACAACCTAGGCTATTTTGAAGACGTAAATATGAAACTGAACCCAGGCAAAGAGCCCAATGCCATTGTTCTTGAAACCACAGTTGTAGAACAAAAGACAGGTCGGTTCTCCATTGGGGGCGGCTACAGTAAAAGTGATGGTATGATTGGGATTATTGAGCTTGGTGATGACAACTTCCGTGGTACGGGAGATAAAGTGAAGCTTCATTGGGAGTTTGGCGGCAGTGCCAGCAACAAGAACTATGAAATAAGCTACACTCGCCCATGGTTGGATGACAAGCAAACATCCCTTGGCTTTAGCTTTTATGACATGACCAATGAGTATACTGATTATGATGACGATGGTCATGAGACGGCTTCCTACGATAAAAGACGTAAAGGGTTTGATATTACCCTTGGTCGTCCGCAAGGTGAATATGTACAAAACTATATCACGTTAAAACAACGAAAAGATGAGTATGTAGAATGGGTATCAGGAGCTAATTATGAAACCGATCCAAAATATATTGACAGTAATTATCTTGAGAATAATTTTGGTACAACCCGCAGCATCAGCTTAATGCGGGTATATGATTCTCGGGATAATGTATTTAGTCCTACAGAAGGAAATCGCGTGGCTTTAACAGCGGAATTTGCCGGAAAAGCCTTAGGCGGTGATTTTAACTATAATAAATACACTGCTGAGACTCGGAACTATCTAAAGGTAGGTCATGCACAAGTCGTAGCGCTGCGGGGAACTGTCGGTTATGCAGATGGCAAAATGCCAGACAGCGGACGTTTTGCCGTAGGTGGCTCTGATACGTTGCGTGGTTATCGTGATGATCAGTTTAAAGGTAATAAAATGCTGGCCGCTACAGCAGAATATCGCTTCCCAATTGCCAAAAAGGTAGAGGGTGTAGCCTTTACTGATGTTGGTAAAGCATGGACAGGTGAAGGATACAAGCTGAATGATCTAGAGGCTAGTGTGGGTGTGGGGATTCGTGTTTCTACACCAATCGGTCCGATTCGTCTTGATTATGCTCAAGGCAGTCAAGGTGGTAGAAGTCACTTTAGCTTTGGCGGACAATTCTAATCCAATGTTTATCAGAGTCAGGTCATTGACCTGACTCTGATATCTATATAATATGGCTAAAGTGTTACTTACAGGACATGGAGCATTTTCGCCAGGAGGTGCATTGTTATTCCTCTATACAGTTTCCGTCTTATCTTCACAAGCACATTGCTCAGTTTATTATTACTGTCAGGAGTGGTTTATGCTTCTGATGAACTAGTGGAAAAAATCGATGTAACCATCGTTTCCAGTCAGATGCCTCCTTCTAAAATTGCAAAACGCATGACGGCTAGTGTGAGTACCGTAGGCGAGCAAATGATTGTAGG
Organism: Pelosinus baikalensis; assembly: GCF_020819555.1. Classification (NCBI taxonomy): domain Bacteria; kingdom Bacillati; phylum Bacillota; class Negativicutes; order Selenomonadales; family Sporomusaceae; genus Pelosinus; species Pelosinus baikalensis. Next base: position 166,710 of record NZ_JAJHJB010000002.1, on the reverse strand, counting down.
ACGTAAGGTGAATGAAGTACAAGATAATCAGATTTCCTATGAAAAACTGATCAAGGAAATATTTGACCGCGTATTAGTAGGATATTCTGTCCAGTCCGTCGATCTTAGGCCTGGCCCCAGCACTGCTCTTACCATCGAGATCGTTCCTTGGGGAGATGTGGTGGATGAAGTAGCTGTAGCATATGACTTCGGTACTCTTTCCCCGGATATCGTAAATCTGATAAAAAAAGATATGGGGAATGTAGATGAAAAATTAAATGATGTATTAATCGGACTGCCCATTGATGCTGTAGATTGGGCGGGAGGATTATCGAAAGTCGCAATACGTGAATTACTGGCAAATCAGCTGCCTGAATTTCATGCTAATATCGATATCATTCCAGGAGAACGCACATTAGTAAAGCTTTCCTTATCACCATTGGGGACGACTGTGCAGGATGTCCATGTATCACTTCGCTCTACCACCATTCCGAATGTTGTATTAGCCGCAGTGCGCCCGACGATGAATGAGACCAGTAAAACCCTTATTGGTCTGCCTGTAGCTTTTGTGGAAAGGCACCGTGACTATTTTACAGCGAAGCTGATTGCAGAACAACCTTTAACAAAAAAATATGGAATTACAGCAACTCCCCTGCTCAATGCTGGGGCAAATACTGAAATTGCGCTGGATGTGGAAACCGATAAATATAACATAACTCTGGAAGCTTATTTGGATATGGGGCATGATGAAGACAACGCTTCTGCCAGATTGCATGCCGGAAAGATTGTCAGTAAACGGGACGAGGTCTTTTTGGAAGTGAACTTTATTCCCAGCTCTGTTTCCTGGGAGTTTGTGCCCGGGTGGGGGCATAAATTTGGTTCTAGCATGATAGCGGGAATCAAATATAATACATCGAGTTCACAAAATATGCTGTGGCTGAGCAAAGAACTTAGCCCAAGCTGGACAATGCGACTGGAGAGGAATCCAAAAAATCATAATAATGAACTAGGACTTCGCTATAAACTTCATGATTTTTTGAGTGCCGAATACATTATTACAAAAGATGATCAATGGCTGCGACTGGTTGGTCATTTGTAAAATTTAGGAACACCTTTTAACAGCAATATCTTGAATATGTGGGTATACCCTGTTATAATAAAGAGGTAAAATTTGATGCCAATAGGCAGAGAGAAGGTTTATTATGCTAAAATTACAAAAGAAGCAAGTGAAATTTGTATCCCTAGCAATAGCAGTGATGTTTCTGTTAGGTATAGTTGGATTGGCAGTATCACAAAGTAGTACATCCTATGCAGCGGAGGCCAATAATTCCTCTAAGATTGGTGTCGTGAATCATCAGCTGTTAATTTCTCAGCACCCAGATATGGCGAACGCACAGAAAACAATGCAGGCTGAAGTAGAACAGGCAAAAAAAGACTTTGAAGAAAAATCAGCGACAATGAACGACAAAGAAAAGCAAGATTACTATGCACAAGTTCAACAGCGCTTGACCTTAAAAGAGCAAGAATTAATTAATCCAGTATTTGAAAAAGTAGATGCGGCTATCAAAGCAGTTGCAGATGCTAAAGGATTATCTGTAGTTATGGATAAAGGCAATGTCGTTTATGGCGGCCAGGACATTACGGCTGAAGTTGGCAAAAAAATTAGTGGCAAGTAATTAAAAATGCAGTATGGCCGAGCAGGTTTCACCAGCTCGGCCCTTTATTAGAAAGAGGGTGATGGGGTGTCAAATCATAAGTTTCTTATCATGATACTGGCTTTAATGATGCTTGTTGCCGGATGTAGTACCAAGAAAGTGCAAGACACTAAGGAACCTCAGCCCCTAGTAGGTATTGTTGATATGAAAAAGGCAGTACAGTCACATCCTAAATATAAACAAGTGCTGGCTTTAGAAGAAGAAGTAAGAAGCATTTCAGCTCAGGCTCAGGCCCAGCAGGCTGCTATGGCGCAAAGCGCCCAGAAAACGTTGAATCTGCCAGAAACATCCCAAGGAGATTTGGCGGAATTAAACAAGACTTTTCAACAAGAATTTACGGAAAAGATGTCCTTAAAAGAACAAGAAGTCAACACGAGGCTTGCAGCAAAAGAAAATAGCATTCATCAGACTCTGTCGGATGAATTTAAAGTTTATACCGATGAAATTGATAAAGAATATCAGCCACAAATCTTTAATTTACAACTCAAATTAAAAACTGTGCAGCTAGAGAAGGAAGAAGCTGCTTCACTGCAAGAACAATTAGAAACATTGCAAACCCAGCGTGCCGAAAAAATCGCTGAGAAGCAAAAACAGCTGGCTGGGCAAATGACGGAAAAGATGGCCCCTGACAAGGCTGCTGCGCAGCAGGAATTAGAAGCCTATAGTAAGCAGGTTAACCAAGAGATTTCTCAAAAAGCTGCTGCTAAGCAAGAGGAAATAGCGGCACGGAATATGCAAACCCTGTCCCTGCAGGGGAATACGGCACAAGAGTCTGGTAATGGTCAGCAGCAGGCAATGATGAAGCAGCAAGAACTAAAAGCATTGCAGGACTGGATCGTTCAAGATATCAGCGATAAAACAGGTAAAGTTGCAATTGAGTCAGGTCTTGAAGCAGTGTTGACCAATGTGACTGTGAATGTGAGTGGTGTGGATATAACCGCTGCTGTTATTACAGAGTGTAATAAATAGTAAAGTTGTATATAATAATACTGTTTCAAAAATTAGTAAAGTATTTCTTGAAACAGTATTAACTTCGCAAAAAAAATGAAGCAAAGGAATGGGAGGACTTACAATGAAACAAGGAAAAAAAATAGCATTATTGTTCTTATTAGTATTTACAGCTGCTCTTTTAGGCGGTTGTAATTCAAGCGGTAATGTGGGTGTAATTGATGTAAATAAGGTAATGACAGAAAGCCCTAAGGTAAAGCAATTTCAGGAACAATTGAATGTGAAAGGCAAAGAACTTAGTGATCAATTGGAAAAAGATAAAGCATCCTTAAGTGCAGCTGATTTTCAAAAGAAACAAGAGACACTTTATGCAGAGTTCATGAAAGTGAAGCAAGAAATGGAAGGACAAATTGACAGCAGTATTAAAGAAACCTTAGATGGTATTGCTAAAGAGAAAAAACTAGGTGTGATTCTATATAAGAATGGCGTAGCCCAAGGCGGTACAGATATTACAGATGACGTGATTAAAAAGCTACAATAAGAATTAGATAGCAATTCAGGAGGATTTCTCATTGAAGAAGACATTAAGAGAAATTGCTGACTTGGTAAATGGTGTGTTACTAGGTGATGGTGACATTGAAATAACGGGGGTAACAAATCTGGAAGATGCAGGTGCAGCAGATATTTCCTTTGCTGTACCGCCTCATTTGGAAAAAGCGGCACGGTCTAGTGCCGCTGCCGTTATCATTCCCATGACTGTCACAGAATTTAGTAAACCTGCCATTCTGGTGGAAAATCCAAGAACGGCATTTACAGAATTATTAAAAGTATATGCGCCGAAAGTCATGATTGAACCTGGCATTCATCCTACAGCGGTGCTGGGGAAGAATGTTACTCTTGGTGAAAATGTGGCGATTATGGCCTATGCAGTAATTGATGACCATGTAAAAATCGGGAATCATACAATTATTTATCCCCATACTTATATTGGAAAAGAAGCTGTTCTTGGCAGTGACTGCATCCTATATCCCAATGTGACAGTGCGGGAACGGTGCCATATTGGCAGTCGATCCATACTTCATAGCGGTGCAGTAGTAGGCAGTGATGGTTTTGGTTTTGTTACTGTAAGTGGTCGTCATCAAAAAGTTCCTCAAGTGGGCAATGTGATCATTGAAGACGATGTAGAAATAGGAGCAAATGCTACAATTGATCGGGCGACTACAGGCAGTACCCTTGTGAAACAAGGGACTAAAATTGATAATTTGGTGCATTTGGCTCATAATGTTGTCGTCGGCGAAAATTGCTTTTTTGTTGCTCTAACTGGTATTGCAGGTAGCACTAAAATTGGCAATAACGTTACCTTTGCCGGACAAGCAGGCTGCGCTGGTCATATAACGATTGGCGACAATTCCGTGTTTGCAGCTAAAGCGGGAGTGATTGGTAATGTACCTGCTGGTTCCTTCTATTCCGGATTCCCAGCCAGACCCCACAAGGAATGGTTACGAGGAGAAGCCAGCTCTAATAAAGTCCCTGATTTACTTAAGAAAGTCAAAGACCTAGAAAAGCGCTTAGCTGCTATAGAAAGTAAAGAATAAGAAATACAAACTGCAAAGTCACAGAGGAGATCTTCCATGGTGTCCTTTGTGGCTTTGTTGTGGTTCAAACAACTGAAGGGAACACACCCCGTCACTGCGTGCCACCCCTCTCAAGAGGGGATTCTTGTTAATAAATAATCCCCTTTGTGTCCTTTGCGTCTTTGTGGTTCAATTATGTTTTTAAAGGGCAATTATTACCTAAGTAGCTTTGGCAGGATTGTAGGCAGTTATGAAGAATATATGAATATTGGACTAAAAGTAATTGATCTTAAGGAGGATCCTCGTGAAAAAAGTTTTATTTGGAATTAGTTGTGCATTAGTATTAGCAGCTGCGCCTGTTTCTGCAGCACCATCTGTGAATGGATCTACAGGTTTAATTAACAATCCATCTTCAGATGTACTACGGGAAGGTGAATTTTCCTTAGGTTATTATCACCTGAAAGATGGTGGTGTAGGTATATTTAATACGAATATATTGCCTAAGTTAGAAATTGGTATGGCAGGATTTCGTTATGATCATCAAGATAATGAAAATTATGTAAATGCCAAGTTTAGTATTCTATCAGAAAGTGTACTGAACCCAGGGCTGGCAGTGGGGATAGAAGATATAGCGAATACTCGTGAGCGTTCGGCATATGCTGTAGCAAGCAAGGCACTGCCTTTTGGGTTTCGGATGCATGTAGGCGCAGGTAATGGACGATTTGATGGCGTGTTTGCTGGTATTGAAAAAACCATCAATCCTATTAGCGTCTTAACAGGTAATAATGTTTTCCCCGCGACAACATTGATTGCTGAATATGATGGTAAGCATATGAATTATGGCGCGCGTATGGCCATTGTACCGGGGCTTAAGCTGGATGCAGGCTGGCGTGATCATGACGGATATGTTGGTGTGAGTTATACCTATTAATCTTTGTTAGGACGATTCAGGTGAGGAGGAGCATACATGCTATATAAATTTGTGAAAATGATGAGTAGTATTATCAGTATGCTGCCTCGGGCTGTATGGCAAAGTATCGGAAATGTGCTAGGAGAAGTATGCTGGGCATTAGTGCCTCGTAAACGTAAAAGCATGGCAATTGAAAACATTATGTGCAGTTTATCTCTTGATCGAAAGCAGGCTTATCAGATCGCCAAGCGGAGTACGACACGATTTGGTAAGATGTTTATGGAAGTTTTGCGTATGCCCAGGATTAATAAAGATAATATAAAGCAATATGTAGCGATTGATCATCCCGAATATTTAACAGAGGCGCTGTCACATGGAAAAGGTGCAATAGTGGCGACAGCTCATAGCGGCAACTGGGAGATGCTGGGGGCTTCCTTAGCGATGTATGGTTTTCCTTTGGTAGCTGTAGTACAAAAGCAGACCAATGGGGATATGGATAAGTTCATAAATGAGAATCGTACGAGAGCCGGTATGCATGTAACCTATAAAACTGGTGTGCGTGAAATGGTTAGAATGCTAGAAGAAGGCCAGATTATTGGTCTCTTAATGGATCAGGATGCTCATCGTGATGGTGTTCTAGTTGAATTCTTTGGGCGTTTAGCCTCAACGCCTCCTGGAGCTGCAGCCTTAGCCCGCATGAAAGGCGCTCCCATTATTCCGGCATTCATTACAGCAAACGCTGATGGTACTCATAAAGTAATATTACATCCTCCCGAGTGGGTAGAAAAAACAAATAACCGGGAAGAAGACCTTCTTCTCATGACACAAAAATTGACAAACATTATTGAACAACATGTGCGAAATATCTCCCATGAATGGTTCTGGCTGCACAATCGGTGGAAAAGCACACCGAAAATAAGTAAATAAATACAAAGCAAACTTTGCTTCGTTTCTGGTAAATCGACATCCGTGTCACCAGAAACATAGCAAAGTTTTTTTATAAGATTTCATGAACCACAAAGGACGCAATGCCGCCTACTGCGGCACACAAAGGAGTGCACAAGAAAAATAATTTCTAACCCTTTGTGTCCTTCGCGCCTTTGCGGTTCAATTCATTTTTTCTCTCTGTGCTCTCTGTGCTCTCTGCGCCTCTGCGGTTCAAAAACGGCTTTCCAGTATATACATTTAACGAAAATAGTATATACGTATTTAGTTTTTTTGATATACGTGATATAATTAACCCTTGAAGGAAAGGGGTGAATAAGTCATGTCTACTAGTCTAGCCAAAAGAAAAATCATGAATCTAAGAAAGGATTCATTTTATCTTGATGTCATCACCCTCATGGTAGTTAGTATCGTGATTGGTTCGCTGCTTGCTACTTCTATATCTATGGCAGCCAATTCCTATTTTTCCAAAACTTTAGCGAGTTTAGTAGGTGACTATGGTGAATATGATATTCTCATTCAATCCCGGGAGGAAATGAAAGAAGATACTGCAACCCATATTCAAAAAATTATTGAAGAAGTTTTTCCGGGAGCAAGAATGAAAGAAGGACCAACTATTACAGGTAAAACTTCTTTCTTTATTGCTATACCTGAAGAATATAGAACCAAGCAAACCTATGAAGAATTAGGAAAGACTTTTGGTGGTATCCCTGGTGGTGCAGGAGTTGGTGTTCTAACAGAACCAAGACTGACCATTCGTGGTGTGCCAGAAGGAGCAAGAACCATGATGATGGATGTTATTACACAGATTGACGGTGTACGCTTTACTTTCCGTGATGGTTCATCCATTGGTGTTGTGTTATCATCTCTTGATAAAGCTACCGTGGTAACAGAGGAAATTAAAAAGGTTTTAAAACAATACCAAGTAATTGAAATCAGCTTCCCCGTAGGCAGTGAACCCCAAAATCCGATTCGTATGGGAGAGTCTATCGGAGATGCTATGAAAAGTCAATTGAAGTTGGAATATGCCAAAAATGTGTCCATTGACGGCAAAAATGATGATATGACCTATATGGTTAGTACGATGATGGAACTAAAGCGATTTTTAGTAGCCTATGCTTCTCAAGTGACGATCACGCCAAATGGAAGTGGAAAGTTAGTAAAAGGAGATACCATTGCATTTGCAGGTACTGGGCCGGCTTTGGCGCCTGGTAATCCTGTAGATAAAGGAAATGTAATGGTGCAAATTACAGCTGTGCACACGGATGGCAAAGGGGAAGGGACGATTACCCAAGGAGATGCGGCTCTTCTTACAAATAATCAAGGATATCGGGTAAGTAATAGTGTAATTAGTGATTATGTTGGTACAGCTGCGTATCAGAATCCAAGACAGCAGCTGGGGACAGCGTTAACAGAAACCACCAAGATCGTAGATCAGATTCCAGGATTTGCTCAGGATAGTCAAAATTTAAACCAAATTGCTACCCTTACGCTGAACAATTACAGCAATAGTATTACTGCTATGGAGCAAACGCTAACTAGTTTAAAAGCAGCAGGTACGACCATTCAAACAGCTACCAGCGGTCTTGCCAATATTGATACCAAATCCGTACAAAATCAGATAGATAGTTCTTCTAGATCCATGGGAGGGCTAATTAATACCTTACAAGTGCTAAAATTAGTAGATAGCAGCGTTGGTGGAACGGTGGACAATCTAATTGCCTCTCAGAGAAACTTAAGTACTTTAAAATCAGGATTAGCAGCATTGGATACCGTTGCTGCTGATGCGCGTCAGGCTAAAGGGTCGATTGACAATATTGTAGCCAATGGAAACAATACAATTGGAACCTTACGTGCATTTGACGTTGAAGGTACTAAGAAAAATTTGAATAGCATCAATACCCGCTTAAACCAGCTGGGACAACTAGATACACCTCTAGTGAGTGGGCAATTGCAATATCTGGCAGCTGCTGTGCCGAACCTTAAGGATGAAGAAATTACTCGTTCCGTATCTGTGTTAGATAAGTTTATTGCTGGGCAAGCGATTCCAGGAGAACGGATTCAAATCCTCACCACCAGCAATATCAGCACAGATGCAGTAGCACCTATTGTATATAGTCAGGTGGGTCATAAGAATGTGTCTTTATATTCTACTGATCTTGGGATTATTGAACCCAATGCACGTGGTGAGCTGTATAGTGTATTAAATGAAGTGAGAGCGGTTCTTTCTGGAATGACCGCAATTATTGTCACGATACTCTTTTTGGCCCTGGATCATACAGCGATTATGACGGTTATACGTTGCAGCAGAATCAATAAAAGACAACGGTTGAAAGGCTGGCGTGGGTTACTGCGCTCAGCGGCAGCTTTTTTCACAGGCGCTGAACGAATCTATGGCATGGTAATCGGCGCTATATTATTAACCAGTATATTTGTCTTAGGGAGAAGCGGAATTCCTTATTTACCATGGATCGCTGTACCTTTAGTAGGTGCGCTCATTGGACTGATCGTTGCTTGTTATACGGAAAAAATTAGTCCAATGTCAAATGATGAAATGATGGCAGGTCAATCATTAGGATTGTCTGTTGATGAAATCATGCGAGAGATTGTCATCCCCAGCGGCCGCCCCGGTCTATTGCAAAAGCTAAACCAGCGTAAAATGAAATTTAAGTAAAAACACACTCTCCTTTGTGTCCTTTGCGCCTTTGTGGTTCGATTCATTTTATATATTTTAAACTGAAAGGGGGTGATTCTATGCTTACGATTGAAAATCTGTATAAAAGCTTTGGAAAGCTGGTGGCTGTGAATGATTTCAACTTACATGTGAAAGAAGGGGAAACAGCAGTTCTTATGGGACCATCTGGCTGTGGAAAATCAACAATGATTCGTATGATCAATCGCCTAATTGAACCCGATAGTGGGAGAATCTGTGTTTCCGGTACGGAAATAACGAAACTCGACCTGGAAGAATTACGCCGGGTTCGTAAACGCATCGGTTTTGTCTTTCAGCAATTTAATTTAATTGGACGTTTAACCGCAGTAGAAAATGTTATGCTAGGATTAGTAATGGATGGCATACCACGGGGTGCGGCATATGATAAAGCGATGGAGGCATTAGAAAAGGTTGGACTGGAAAAGCGTGCCCAGCACAAATCTGCTGAAATGTCAGGGGGACAGCAGCAGCGGGTAGGTATAGCAAGAGCGCTGGCTTTTGAACCTGAACTCATGCTATGGGATGAACCCACAGCTTCTCTTGATCCTATTTTAGTTAGGGAAGTTCTAGTCATCATGGAAGAACTGGCAAAATACCGAGCGAGCAGCATGTTGGTTGTAACTCATGAAATATCCTTTGCCATACACGTTGCTGATCGCATTATATTGATGGATAAGGGCAGTATTGTAGAAGAGGGAATGCCAGAAGACGTATTTGGCAACCCCGCATCCCATATCGGCCAGCAGTACAAAGAACTCATTGAGTATCAGCAAATGACCAATGCCCGCACCCTAAACAGCAAGAATATTGCTTAAAAATTTCTGGAACTCTTGATCCTATTCCCTTTGTGTCCTTTGCGCCTTTGTGGTTCCGATTCGTTTTATTCGCCAAATACAAAATAATTTTGAAAATACTTCTTGCAGGGAGAAGAAATATTCTATAGAATGTATAAAGGTCATTATATCAGGAGGACATTATGCAGCAAACAACAATAGCAAAAGCTATAACATACACGGGTATCGGATTACACTCAGGTCAAGACGTGACGATTACGATCAAACCGGCACCTCCTGATACGGGAATTGTATTTGCAAGGATCGATTTGCCAGGAGCACCACAAGTAGCGGCGACGGCTAACAATGTTACGAATGCCATGCGAGCTACTACATTAGAGAAAGGCTTGGCAAAAGTTTTTACGGTGGAACATCTGCTAGCAGCTTTTTTTGCCATGGAAGTAGATAACTGTCTGGTAGAAATTAATGCGGTAGAGCCTCCCGTAGTAGATGGCAGCTCTCTGCCTTTTGTTCAGATGATTCAAGAGGCTGGTGTGGTGGAGCAAAATACTTCTCGTCAGTTCGTATCCGTTACAGAAGCCCAAACAGTGAGAGTGAATGACAAGTTTATTGCGATATTGCCTTATGATGGATTTAGAGTCACTTTTACCTCAATTAATTCTCATCCCATGTTAGGCGTGCAATTTGGTGATTATGAAATTACAAGAGATAGTTTTATTTCTGAAATTGCATCAGCGCGGACGATTGGTTTTATGCATGAGGTAGAGCAGCTTAAGTCCCAAGGCCTCGCTTTAGGCGGCAGCTTGGAAAATGCAGTGGTATACGATGATGTAAAGGCTCTCACACCTCTGCGGTTCCAAGACGAGCTGGTTCGTCATAAGATTTTAGATATTATTGGCGATTTGGCATTAACAGGTCGTATTAGAGGTCATGTTATTGCCGTAAAGTCAAGCCATGCATTAAATACCGCATTGGCAAAAAAAATAGTGGACCATATTTTGGTAAGGAGCTGAATACACATGTTGTCTGCAACTGAAATACAAGAAATCATTCCTCATCGGTATCCATTTTTATTAGTGGACCGTATTCTTGAACTTGATCCTATGAAACGGGCTGTTGGCATTAAGAATGTCACTATGAATGAAGAATTCTTCCAAGGACATTTTCCAGGGAAACCCATTATGCCTGGTGTATTACTATTAGAGGCTATGGCACAAGTTGGTGGCGTGGCAATGTTATACGCCGAGGAATATCGTGGAAATCTGGCATATTTTGTTAGCATGGACCGCGTTAAATTCAGAAAACCCGTAGTTCCTGGTGATCAAGTACGAATGGTCGCAGAAATTATTAAAATACGAAGCAGCATGGGGAAAATATGGGCCCAAGCTTTTGTTGATGATCAATTGGTGGCAGAAGGAGAATTTTTATTCGCATTATCTGCCAGATAATGAAAAAAGAAGTAAAATAGTGTTAATCAGAATCATCAGTGAGATAATACCGAGAAAAGGGCTATAAACGGTAAAAATTGGCGTAAAATTGTCTGCCATGTTTAGACTGGTCAGTCGGATTATAAATATAGTAGCATGTAACAAAAATGTATTTAGTCTAGTAAGGAGTTGATGAGCAGATGAAGCCGGAAAAGGTTGTCGTACCTCTGCGTAAAATACATGAGACAGCAGTCGTTCATCCCAATGCTCGTATCGGCAAAGATGTTGAAATTGGCCCATATGCAGTGGTTGGTGAGAATGTAGTAATTGGTGATGGGACTAAAATTAGTGCCCATGCTATTATAGATGGCTGGACCAGTATTGGAAAGAATTGTGTAATATTCCCGAGTGCATCCATTGGTTCAGATCCTCAAGATTTAAAATTTGCTGGTGAGAAAAGCTATGTTTTTATTGGCGATAACACCAAAATTAGAGAATTTGCTACGGTAAATCGAGCTACTGGTGAAGGCGAGGAAACCCGAATTGGTCATGATTGCTTACTGATGGCTTATACCCACGTAGCTCATAACTGTATTGTTGGGAATCATGTGATTATGTCTAATGCAGCGACATTGGCTGGTCATGTGGTTGTAGAAGACCGAGCTGTTATCGGTGGTTTAACTGGAGTTCACCAATTTGTAAAGATTGGCATGAATGCAATGGTAGGCGGCGCATCCAAAGTGGTACAGGATATCCCTCCTTTTGTGATTGCAGATGGACATCCAGCCCGCGTATCAGGACTCAATAATGTGGGTATGGCTCGTTCTGGGATAAGTCGCGAAGCCCGCAATAATATCAAAAAAGCATATAAAACTTTGTATCGTTCCGGACTGCCTTTAGCTCAAGCGATTGAAGTCATGGAACAAGAATTAGAATCCTATCCTGAAGTGGAACATTTCCTGCGTTTTCTGCGTAATGTAGAGCGGGGTGTCTGCCGCGGTCGTCGGGACGGAGAATAGGAGTTTAACAAATGAAAATAATAGGTTTATTAGCTGGTATTGGAAGATTGCCAGTAGAATTTGCCCGTGCCGCTCGCGGCATGGGCTTTACCGTGATTGCTATCAGTGTGGTGCCTGGGACAGATGAAGAATTAGATCGGGTGGCAAATAAAACCTACCATATTAGCGTTGGTCAATTACAAGCCATTATTACTACCCTTAAAGAAGAAGGCGTTACGGAAGTTACTATGATTGGCAAAGTCACTAAAGAATTAATGTTCGCAGGTGCAGTTGCCCTTGACAGTCGGATACAAAAACTGTTAGCAGGTCTTACTGATAATAGTGATGATACCATTATGTTAGCTTTTGTTCGTGAATTGGCAATGGAAGGGCTGGGCATCTTAGATCAAACAGCTTTGATTCGTTCATTGATGCCAGGACCTGGTGTGCTGACGGATCGGGAACCGACAGAAGAAGAACAAGCGGATCTGGATTTTGGCTTTACGATGGCCAAAGAGATTGGCAGATTGGATATTGGTCAGACGGTAGTAGTGAAGAATTGTGCTGTCATGGCTGTAGAAGCCATTGAAGGTACAGATGCATGTATTCGCCGCGGCGGTGAATTAGGACGATGCGGCGTGCGAGTAGTAAAAGTCGCCAAACCGAATCAGGACATGCGTTTTGATGTACCAACTGTGGGACCGAATACCATAGAATCCATGCTTGCGGCAGGAGCGACAGCTCTCGCCATGGAAGCAGGCAAAACTCTGCTGGTAGATCGCCAAACCGTTCTAAAAATAGCCAACAATCATGGCATAACAATTCTGGTAATGTGATAAAATAAGAGATACCTAGTATTTTTGAACCACAAAGACACAAAGGACACTATGGAACGTTCCCTTTGTGTAACGCGTTAGCGTTTTTGTGCTTTTGTGGTTCAAAGAGCTTTAAAAAATTTTTTGAGCTACTATTTGTTGGAGGCTTTGTATGTGTAAAATCATGATTTCAGTAGGAGAAGCATCAGGTGATTTGCATGGGGCTAGTGTTGCTCATGCGTTAAAAGCCATACAACCTAACATCAAAATGTTTGGCATGGGCGGCAAGGCAATGGCAGAGGCTGGTGTGGATATTGTATATGATATTGCCGATTTAGGTGTTATCGGCTTTGTGGAAGTCATAAAAAACCTGCCGAGATTATTTAAATTGCGCGATGACCTAGCCGAACTCATGGAACAGGAGAAACCTGATGCCCTAGTCATTATTGATTATGCTGACTTTAATATGCGATTGGCTAAAATTGCTAAAGAAAAAGGTATTCCCGTAATATCTTATATTAGTCCTTCGGTCTGGGCATGGAGAAAAGGCAGAGCAAAAGAAGTCGCCAAAATCGTAGAAAAAGTGGCGGCTATTTTTCCTTTTGAAGCGGAGGTTTATAAAGAAGCTGGAGCGAATGTTACTTTTGTAGGACATCCATTGCTCGATATTGTAAAACCAACCATGTCAAAGCCAGAGGCTTATCAATACTTTGAGGCTGATTCCGGGAAGCCAATTGTACTGTTGTTGCCAGGCAGCCGCCAACAGGAAATCATCAGTTTATTACCTGTCATGCTTGCGGCTGGGGAGAAAATAGCAGAAAAAGTACCAGAATGTCAATTTTTTCTGCCGGTGGCCTCGACAATTTCCCGGGAAATGCTACATAGTATGATCGAAAAATATAAAATTAAGGTTGTTTTAACGGAAAAGAACACGTATGATTTGATGAATATTGGAAATGTAGCGATTGCGGCTTCCGGTACAGTTACCTTAGAGGCATCTTTATTAAACCTACCTACCGTAATTATATACAAATTAGCAACCCTTACCTACCTTTTGGGTAAACTGTTAGTAAAAATTCCATACATCAGCCTGCCTAACATTATTGCGGGACGTAAGGTAGTACCAGAATTATTGCAATCTGCAGTAACAGCAGATAATATTGCTAATGAAACAATACCTATATTATTGGATTCCTATTTGCATGAGAACATGCTGCAAGACTTGGCTGAGGTAAAACGCAAGCTGGGTGAGGTTGGTGCTGTTGAGCGTGTAGCAAAGGAAATTTTAATCGTAGCTGAAGGTCAAGGGTTAAGTGGAGGACAAAGATGACAACCTATACGCGTCTGTTACAATATATAAGACCCTACTTACCGCGAATGGTTGTAGCAGTTTTTTGTATCATTCTAGCGGCAAGTGCCACTTTATATGTGCCTTGGATATTGCGAGAAGTGATTGATGAGGTGCTAACAACAAAAAACATGTCAATGCTTAATACGATTACGATTGGCATTGTGATTGTATATTTTCTGCGAGGTATCTTTTTCTTCGGACAAACCTATCTCATGTCCTATATTGGACAGAAGGTCATTATAGACATGCGTGGAGAAATATACAGGCATATGCAGCGTCTGTCGTTATCGTATTTTGAAAAACGCCAGACAGGTAAAATTATGAGTTATATTACCAATGATGTAGCTGCAGTACAAGGTGCCTTGGTGGAGAGTATGATTGAACTGGTCACCGAAGGAATGACCTTAATTGGTTCATTAGGAGCCATGTTTTATCTTCACTGGAAACTATCTCTCTTGACCTTAGTAACTTTGCCGTTAGTCGGGCAGGCGATTAAGATTTTTGGAAAAAAATTGCGAGCATCCAGTATGACTGTGCAGGAACGGACGGCTGACATAACCTCTGTTTTGCAGGAAAGTATCTCCTCTGTACGAGTTATTAAATCCTTTGCCAGAGAAGACTATGAAATAGAGCGTTTCCAAAAGGAAAATAACCAGAATTTTAGAGCACAGATGAAAAATTCTCAAATTATGGCTACTTTAACTCCCGTCATTGAATTTTTGGCTGCCATTGGCGTTACCCTTATTATATGGTATGGAGGAAAAGAAGTTATTGCTAATAACTTGACGGCTGGTTCGCTGATTGCCTTTTTAATGTATGCAATCAATTTGAGCAATCCCCTTAAACGCTTAAGTCGTGTATACGGCAATATTCAAAAGGCATTATCTGCCGCGGATCGAGTATTCGAAGTGCTTGATACCAAGCCAGAAATCGAAGATATGCCAGGTGCTATTGCATTGCCAACCATAGAAGGATATGTGGCATTAAATAATGTAACTTTTGAATATAAAAAAGGTGAACCTGCCTTGCAGCAGCTGAACCTCAAAATCAATCCAGGCCAGGTAGTGGCAATTGTAGGACCAAGCGGTGCTGGTAAAACCACCATTGCTAATCTGATTCCACGGTTTTATGATACGACAGATGGTAATATTACCATTGATGGTATTGATATAAAGACAGTTACCTTGCAATCCTTGCGAGAACAAATTGGCATTGTTCCCCAAGAGACGATTTTGTTTAATGGCAGTGTATACGATAACATTTTATATGGAAAATTAGATGCTGATTATGACGAAGTTGTGAATGCTGCAAAAGCGGCCAACGCTCATAAGTTTATTATCGATATGCCTGACGGCTATGATACGCAAATTGGCGAGCGAGGCTCAAAGTTATCCGGTGGTCAAAGGCAGCGCATTTCCATTGCCAGAGCGATTTTGAAAAACCCTCGCGTGCTGATCTTGGATGAAGCCACATCAGCATTAGATACAGAAAGTGAGAAATTAGTGCAGGAAGCGGTGGATAAATTAATGATCGGGCGAACATCTTTTGTGATTGCCCATCGTTTGTCTACTGTACAGCGTGCCGATTTAATTGTAGTAATGGAAAAGGGTAAAATTGCAGAGCAGGGTACTCATGCAGAACTTTTGGCAGCGGATGGCTTATACAGCAAGTTATATCAAGTTCAGTTTGAGAAACGGTAAAGAGGAACGATGAAAAAGAGGTATTAACATGCATTTTCTTTACAATTTATTAGTCACATTGCTTGTTGTGCTGGCTGCTCCAGTGTTCCTCTTCCGTTTTATTCGGGAAGAAGGATTTGGTCGGCGCTTACGGCAAAGTTTTGGTTTTATACCAGAAGAAGAGTTGGCACCGGTGCTGCAAAAAGATTGTATTTGGCTGCATGCAGCATCAGTAGGTGAGATTGTTGCAGCAAGCCCTATTATAAAAGAGATTAGTCATGAACTTCCTGATAAGCCCATATTAATATCTGTAGTGACTTCCAGTGGGTATGACATGGCCAAAAGAATTATTAAAGATGCAGATAGTATTATCTTCTTCCCTCTGGATCTGCCGTATCTTAGCCATAGCGTGGTGAAACGGGTTCGTCCCAGTGTGTTCTTATTGGTGGAAACCGAATTGTGGCCTAACTTTTTAAAGGCCGCAAGACATTTTTCTATCCCCGTTATGATGGTGAATGGCAGAATAAGCGATAAAAGTGTGGAACGATATCATTATATGCGCAGCATACTAAAAAGTATGTTGAATACCGTAGAGAAATTCTGCATGCAATCTACCATTGATGCCCAGTATATTATTCGTTTGGGAGCAGATGTACAGCGAGTTGTTGTTACGGGTAACACCAAATTTGATCAAACCTATACCAATGTTACGCTAAAAGAACAGCAAACCCTGCGCCAGGGAATGGGGATTGAAGAATCAGTTCCTGTTTTGGTAGCGGGAAGTACCCATCCCGGAGAAGAAGAAATCTTACTAATTGCTTTTCAAAAGGTACGAGAATCATATCCCAGCGCAAAGCTTTTAATCGCACCAAGGGATATTATACGCAGCGAAGAAATTGTTAACTTAGCGGCAACCTATGGTTTTAAAGGAATACTCAGGACTAAATTTTCTCAGCAGTCTCGTGAGCAGCATGATATTATTGTGCTGGATACCATTGGAGAGTTAGGGAAAGTATATAGCATTGGTGTCATTATTTACGTAGGAGGCAGTCTTGTGCCGCGAGGGGGTCACAACATTCTGGAACCTGCAGCGCATGGCAAACCGATTCTGGTTGGTCCTCATATGTTTAATTTTAAAGAGACCTATGCATTATTTTCTGGCAGGCAGGCATGTGTGACAGTATATGATGCTGAAACGTTGGGGACAACGTTTTTAGAGCTTTTAAATAATGAAGAATTACGGTTAAAGATGTCCCAAGAAACATTGGCGATTATTGAAGAAAATCGTGGAGCTTCGCGCAAAAGTGTGATGTATCTAAAAGAGTTATTGGGACGAATAAATTGAACAAAGGCGGAACAAGTATGCGCCAACGTGAAGAAATACAACTTTATTTATATCGATTAATACATGGTGAAGAACCAGGCATTCTTACAGATTTCCTGCTGGGTGTACTGCATATTTTCTCTGTTATTTATGGCTGGGCAGTGCTTTGTAAGCTAGCCTTATATAAGTATGGAATTTTAACGCAGCACAAGCTGGCTTGCCATGTTATTAGTCTAGGGAATATTACAGTAGGCGGAACTGGTAAAACTCCTACTGCTCAGCGATTGGCTACGATCATTCGGGACATGGGCTATCGAGTAGTCATTTTAAACCGTGGCTATAGGGCTGGGTGGAGAGGGCAGATTGGTTTAGTTTCAGATGGGGAAAAAATCTATATGTCTGCAGCGGAAGCTGGCGATGAAGCCTATTTATTAGCGAAAAGCTTACCTAAGGTTTCAGTAGTAATTGGGAGTAATCGCATTATTACAGGCGAATATGCTGTGAATGAGCTAAAGGCAGATGTCATTATTTTAGATGATGGATTTCAGCATTGGCAATTGGCACGTGATTTAGACATTGTATTAATTGATTCTCTAAACATGTTTGGCAATCAATTTATGCTGCCGAGAGGAACTTTGCGAGAACCTTTGTCCAATTTATCCCGGGCACAAATCTTTTTACTGACAAAAATTGATCAGTCAAGCCTTGAGGCTAAGGAAATGATTTATAGCACCTTGAATCAATACAATAAAAAGGCCTTAGTTGTGGAAAGTATTCATAAGCCTCGGTGTTTCGTAGAAATTGAAGAATGGTATAAAGGGACAATAGGACGTAAGAACGTAGCATTAGAAAGTGTCCGCGGTCATAAAGTGCTGGCCTTTTCGGCTATCGGCAACCCCTCTTCCTTTGAACAGACCATTTTGGATCTTGGCGTATCAGATGTATGCGGCGTAAGATATGTTGATCATCATGACTATACTATGGCAGAAATGCAGTATATTATGCAAAAAGCCGTAGATGAAAAGGTATATGCCTTGGTTACTACAGAAAAAGATGCAGTAAAAATTCCTGCAGAATTTATTCACTCTGATCGTCCATTGCCTTTATATGTCCTGAGCATTGCTGTATTCTTTACAGAAGGCTATGAAGATCTAATGGGTTTAATTAAAAAAGTAGAAAATAAGCAGGATGCTGCTGATAATTAATCTAATTGCCTTTTCTCTGTGTCTTCTACCGTAAAAAATTACGAACCACAAAGGCACAATGCCGCTAATGCAGCATACAAAGGAGAACACAAAAAATATATATAACCCTTTGTGTCCTTTGCGTCTTTGTGGTTCGATCCTGTTTTATATATTTTAAAGAATCAAGAATTTTCCTTGATATTGCTAGATAAGGGGAGGTTTTTTCTATGAATATAGTATGCGTTATTCCAGCACGGTATTCATCAACTCGGCTTCCAGGTAAGCCTTTAGCGGATATAGCGGGCAAGCCAATGATACAACATGTATATGAAAGGGCTGCTCTGGCAAAGCGCCCCCAGCGTGTGATTGTAGCAACTGACCATCCGTTTGTACTGGAAGCAGTTAAAAAATTTGGCGGTGAGGTACTATTAACATCTGCGGATCACCCTACGGGTACCGATCGGCTGGCCGAAGTTGCAGAGCAATGCCCCGATGTGGATTTAATTATTAATGTCCAAGGGGACGAGCCTATGATCGAGCCTGAAGTGATTGATCAATTAGCCGGTGCTTTTGATAACAATCCTGATCTCAATATGGCTACGTTAATGACCCAAATGGATACAAGTGAGTACCAGGTTCCCGGTGCCGTAAAAGTAATCACGGATTTACAAGGTTATGCCTTATATTTCTCTCGTTCCCTGATTCCTTTTCCTCGCGTTGAGATTGGTTTGCCAGTCTTTAAGCATATTGGAATATATGCGTATCGGCGGGAATTTCTGCTAAAATATGCAAAATTAGCTCCAACCCCTTTAGAAAAGACGGAATCATTAGAACAATTACGAGCCCTAGAACATGGCTATCGCATAAAAGTAATCAAAACCAATTTCAAATCCATTGGCGTAGATACCATAGAAGATTTGGAAAAAGTAAATTTGCTATTGAAAAATTAAGGAGACTAACCACAAAGGATTTTATAAAAACCTTGCGTAACCCTTTGTGTCCTTTGCGCCTTTGTGGTTCAAAGTAACCTACACTCTTCGTTAAAAATATTTAGGAGGTTTTTTCTATGAATACAGTTAATATTGGTTCTATTACAGTAGGGGCAAAGAATCCTATTGCTTTGATTGCCGGACCTTGCGTGATTGAGGGAGTGGAACGTACTCTAAAAATTGGTAAAGCGATCAAGGAGATCACAGATAGACTGGGTATTCCATATATCTTTAAGGCATCCTTTGATAAAGCCAATCGCTCCTCTTATTCCTCTTTTCGCGGACCAGGCCTTACAGAAGGGTTAGCAATACTTAGTCACATCAAAAAAGAGCTGGGTGTTCCTGTTGTAAGTGATATTCATTCCAGTGATCAAGTAAGTCCAGCAGCAGAAGTATTGGATATCTTACAAATTCCAGCTTTCTTATGCCGTCAGACGGATTTACTAAATGATGCAGCAAAGACAGGTAAAGTCATTAATGTGAAAAAAGGGCAATTCTTAGCACCAAATGATATGAAGAATGTAGTTGCCAAGATTCGCGAGGCGGGCAATGAGAATATTCTTCTTACAGAACGAGGTGCAAGCTTCGGTTATAATAATCTAGTTGCCGATATGCGCTCCTTGCCCATTATGCGCTCCTTTGGCTATCCGATTGTTTTTGATGCGACTCATAGTGTACAATTACCGGGGGGAGCAGGAACGACCTCAAGCGGACAGCGGGAGTTTGTGCCCTATCTGACTCGGGCAGCTGTGGCAGTAGGTGTTGATGCTTTATTTATGGAAGTTCATGATAATCCCGCCGAAGCGTTATCCGATGGACCTAACATGCTATATATTGAACAATTAGAAGACTTATTAAAAGATGTACAAGCTCTTGATCATGTAGTTAGGAAGCATAAGTAATATAGATTCACAAAAAAAAATGAACCACAAAGACGCAATGCCGCTATCGCAGCACACAAAGGGGAATAACTCTTAGTGTCCTTTGTGCCTTTGTGGTTTAATAATTTTATTGGGGAGGTAATACTATGATTATTGAACAAGCAAAAGAAGTATTGGCAATTGAGGCTGCAGCTATTGAGAGTCTGATTCCTCGAATCAATGGTCAATTTACAGCAGCGGTGACAATGATTTTAGAATGTTCGGGAAGAGTGATTGTTACGGGTATGGGAAAATCCGGTCATATTGGCAGAAAGATTGCTGCAACCTTTGCCAGTACTGGAACCCCTGCTTATTTTCTTCATCCTGCTGAAGGAATTCATGGAGATTTGGGGATGGTCACACCGAATGATATTGTACTGGCTTTATCAAATAGTGGTGAAACTTCGGAAGTAGTCAGCATCTTTCCTGCCATTAAGCGAATCGGTGCCAGTATTATTGTCATGTGTGGCTGCGAAGATTCTACAATGGGCAAAAATGCGGATATATTCTTAGATACAGCTGTGGAAAGAGAAGCGTGTCCATTAGGGCTAGCGCCAACGGCCAGTGCCATTGCAACATTGGCTATGGGGGATGCTTTGGCTATCGCTTTACTATCGGAACGTAAATTTACTCCAGAAGACTTTGCGGTCTTTCATCCAGGAGGATCATTAGGTCGTAAATTACTCTTAACAGTTGAAAATGTAATGCATGCAGGAGAAGACAATCCTGTCGTTACGCTGGATAAAACAGTGAAGGAAGCCTTGTTTGTTATTACCGGCAAGGGGCTTGGTGCGACAAATGTTGTAGATCAGCAAGGTCATTTAGTGGGGATTATTACCGATGGCGATATTCGCAGAGGCTTGGAACATGGTCACGAATTCTTAGATAAAAAGGTAGATAGTATCATGACTAAAAATCCTCGTACCATTACAGCTAATAAATTAGCGGCTCAAGCTCTTTCTGTTATGGAAAAAAATCATCCTCGCCCCATTACAGTGCTGCCAGTCGTGGATGAAAATAATAAAACGATTGGTATTATTCACCTTACTGACTTATTACGTCAAGGAGTGGTATAATGGGTATAGAAGCCTGTGCTAAAAATACTAAGCTTCTGGTGCTAGACGTAGATGGTGTACTGACAGATGGACATATTATCTTTGGCAGGGATGGCGAATTGATGAAGAATTTTCATTCTCATGATGGATTAGGCATTGCACTTGCACATCAAGCAGGTATAAAAACGGCTATCATCACGGGACGCGAAAGTCAAATCGTTCATTTGCGCAGTATTGAACTAAAAATTATGGATGTACACCAGGGAGCTAAGGATAAGGTAGAAGCGCTTTCTGTTTTGTTAACTAAATACAGCTTGCGCTCGGAAGAAGTAGCCTATGTAGGAGATGATTTGCTGGATCTGTCCATCATGAGACAAGTTGGCTTAGCCTGCGCGGTAGCCAATGCTGTACCGGAAGTCAAACAACATGCTCACTTCATAACCACCAAACAAGGCGGCCAAGGAGCCGTGAGAGAAGTGGTGGAATTCATTCTAAAAACCCAAGGAAAATGGGACGACATCATCAATTCCTACCTTCAAGGCGGCAAAGTCGAAAGCAGACAGTAACAATATGAACCGCAAAGGCACAATGCCGCTAACGCACACACAAAGGATTGCACAAAAAAAATATAAGTAAAACCCTTTGTGTCCTTTGCGTCTTTGTGGTTGATTCGTTTTAGATGTTTTCTCTGATTAGCATTTTGGTATCAGAGACTACAACGTATTTTATTATAAATTCTCCTCTTTATGAGAGGGGTGCCCGTAGGGCGGGGTGTGTTCATCCCCTACAGAAAGGAGGTCGCCAATGTCTAATGCTTGGCAGTACTATTTACTAAAAATGTTGAGTTTTTTAATCTGTTTATTACCGTATAAAGGTGTTTTATTGTTAGGGAAGATTCTGGGAAAACTATATTATCGTATTGCTGCACGGCAGAGGCGGCGAGCTTTACTGCAGATACAAGAGTCGCTGGGAATTTCGTTAGAAGCTGCCCAAAAGCATATTGACAGTTTGTTTATTAAATTGGGGCAAACGTTTGTAGAGATGCTGTATATGCCTGCTCTCACGTTAGAGAATTTGCATCAATATATTACGATAGAAAATCGTCATTTTCTTGCTGAAGCAGTAGAGCAAGGACGAGGTGTGGTTCTGCTTACGGCTCATGTGGGCAATTGGGAATGGTTGGGAGCTTCTTTAGCAATGGATGGTTTCCCGGTGGCTGCTGTGATTAAGCGCCAGCCCAATGATCAGCATACTAGAATCCTAAATGAATACCGTGAAATGGTGGGCATGGAAATTTTTGCCCGTGGCACCACCGAATTAGTCAGTGCGGCAAGGGCCCTGAAGAAAGGTAAGATTCTTGGATTTTTAGCGGATCAGGATGCAGGCACGACGGGCTTATTCATTGAATTTCTAGGTAAAATGTCTTCTACTCCAACCGGACCGACAGTGTTTGCCAAAAAATTTAAGGCTCCTGTTGTACCGGTTTTTATGGTTCGTAAACCCGAAGGCGGGCATCGAATTATCATTCATGAACCTTTTTATTATGAAGATACAGGTAATGAAGTAGAAGATAACTATAAAATTACAGTCAAAATGACGAATATTATTGAAAACACCATTCGAGAATATCCCGATGAATGGCTATGGTTTCAAAAACGCTGGAATACAGCTTATTCTGAGACTGATGTGAAGTATGAGCAAAGTATATCCCCGGAAAGGATAGGTAAACAGGCATGAAAAAGAAAGCAGGAATGATTCTTGCCTGTATTATAATACTAGTAAGTGGTTTGTATTACTTTTTAAAAGATGAACCCCTTGCCCAAGCTCCTCCGGAAGAGCCAAAGGATCAACAAACCTCAAAACTCGCTTATGTGGGAAATTCGATTGTGGAGCAAAAGGATGGAAAACCCCTGTGGGAATTAAAGGCTGAGTTCATTGAAATTGATGTGGATACAAAGAATGTACAACTAAAAAATCTGGTAGGAACCTTTTATCAGGAAAAAGGTGGTAAAATTGAAATCACAGCCCCAGAGGCATTTGTGGACAGCAAAACAAAAGACATTACCATGTCTGTAAAAGTGCAGGCGACAGCAAGTGACGGCACAACTTTTACAGCCAATGAGGCTCGTTGGTCGAGTACGGACCAAAAAGTATATGGTTCTGGCAATGTCATTCTTACTAAAGATGATACTGTGCTTACAGGGGATAAAATAGAGAGTGATTCCAATATGGAGAAAATAAAAGTATTTGGCAATGCTAAGGTCGTAAAAGGAGGAGTGTCCAAATGAAGTCTAAAATAGTGAATATAACTCTTGGGTTAGTACTCTCCCTTAGCGTAATTTCCTATAGTTATGCGGCTTCTAATAAACCGGTAGAACTGGCAGCTGATACCATTGAATATGATTCAGTAAAAGGTATTATGACAGCCCAGGGCAATGTCCGCATCGTGCAGGAGAATGCTGTCATGACGGGCACTAATGCAGAATATAACAGCAAAACAAAAGAAGCTCATATATATGGTGGTGTCCAGGTTGTACAAGAAGATGCCACATTGTTAGCTGAAGAAGTGAATTCCTATGATAATAATCACATCGTTGCCATCGGTAACCCGATATTAACCAAAGGGAGCAGTCGATTGGACGGTCCTAAGATTGATTATTACTCAGATAAACAGTATGCTGTCGTTAACGGCTGGGCACGCTTAGAAACAGAAGACAGCACCCTGACAGCTAACCAAATCGAATCCTTCTTTAGTGAAGATCGTGCCGTGGCTCAGGGAGATGTGCACATTGTTAGTGATGCACGTAAGCTAGATGCCGTAGCAGATCATGCCGTATATTATGGCAGTAAAGATCAGCAGGGAAAAACCGTCTTAACAGGTAATGCCAGAGCAGTACAAGAGGGGAATGTACTAACCGGAAACACTTTAACCCTATACATGGACAATAAAGTCGTAGATGTCCAAGGCCGCAGCAAGTTAGTTATAACTCCTCAGTAAAGCACTACGGGGAGTCTCCGTTTTGCTACTAGAAATTATGAACCACAAAGGCACAATGCCGCTGATGCGGCACACTATGGAGAGACCAAATAATAATTTATAAGTAAAATCCCTTTGTGTCCTTTGCGTCTTTGTGGTTCAAAAAACGGAATTCATTTCTCTTAAATTTGTATCTCAGCTTTGTAGCAAGGAGTTTTCATATGTATATTGAAACATTTAACTTAGTAAAAACCTATAAAGATCGTAATGTGGTAGATGGTGTCAGTCTTAGAGTCAATCAGGGCGAGGTTGTTGGTTTATTAGGGCCAAATGGTGCTGGTAAAACCACTACATTTTATATGATTGTTGGTCTAGAACGCCCCAATGATGGTATGATTGTCATTAATGATCAAGATGTAACTGATATGCCCATGTACCGTCGTTCGAACTTTGGTGTAGGATATCTCCCTCAAGAAGCATCTGTATTTCGAAAACTTACAGTAGAAGATAATATTATGGCAATACTAGAAACGACTAAACTTACTGCTTCTGAGCGCAAGGAAAAGGCAGAAAGTTTGCTAGATGAATTTAATATCAATCATGTTGCAAAACGAAAGGGCTCCCAGTTATCTGGAGGGGAGCGTCGCCGTGTGGAGATCGCTCGCTGCTTGACTACGGATCCAGCCTTCATCTTACTAGATGAACCTTTTGCTGGGGTTGACCCCATCGCTGTAGCCGATATCCAGCAGATTATCGGATATTTAAAACAACGAGGAATTGGTGTGCTTATTACGGATCACAATGTGCGGGAAACATTAAGCATTGTCGATCGTGCATATATTTTAAACGAGGGACAGATTTTGATTCACGGTGATGCCATAACCATTGCAAACAGTGAAATTGCTAGGAAATTCTACCTTGGGGAGAATTTCAGCTTAAAATAGTAGGGAGAATTGTATGCGTATACTTGATAAATATATAGTCAAAGAACTACTAGGTCCTTTTATATTTGGAATTGCTTCCTTTTCCAGTGTTTTTATTGGCACAAGCACGCTGATGAGAATTGCCCAGTATGTAACTCAATACGGAGCATCCTTGAATTCCGTAGCCAAATTATTCATTTATAGCCTGCCGCCAATTGTCGTTTTAACTTTCCCCATGTCGATGCTGCTGGCAGCATTGCTAGCATTTGGCCGACTATCCGGTTCTAGTGAAATCACCGCGATGCGTTCCGGGGGTATAAGCTTTTATCGTTTATCCGCTCCTGTGTTTGTTATTGCTTTTTTCGTCAGTATTTTTGCTGTCTTTTTCTCTGAAATGGTAGTTCCTCAATCCAATTCAGCTTATAATTATATAGTGCGCTATGAAATTCAAAAAAGTACGACGCCGTTTAAGTCTCAGGAACATGTTGTCAGTAAGGAAGTCAAAGATAATATGCTAGAAAGGCTAATTTATGCCCGTAAATTTGAAGAAGAAACGAATACCATGTATGCGGTGGTCATGCAGGAATTTGATAATGGTACCTTAGTACGGGTAGAAAATGCAGAAAAAGCCGTGTGGCAGGATAATCATTGGACCATGATGAATGGGGTCATTCATGATTTGACAAATGAGGGAAACCTTGAGCGCACCATGCACTTTGAACAGCAGATTATGCCAATGGCAAAAGCGCCAAGTGCCATTTCTCGGGAACAGAAAAAGCCAGAAGAAATGACAATTAAAGAATTAAAGCAGCATATTAAAATATTAGAAAGAGAGTATGTCAACGCCAAAAAATATGAGATGGAATTGCAGCAGCGATTAGCGATTCCCGTAGCCAGTTTTGTTTTTGCATTAATTGGCACACCATTGGGATTGCAGCCTAACCGCTCAAGTTCCTCCATAGGTCTTGGAATTAGTATTATTATCATCTTTGTATATTATGCGATTATGACAGTTTTCACAGCATTGGGACAAGGCGGTGCCCTCCCTGTGGTTCTCGCTGCCTGGATACCCAATATCATCGGCATCATCGCAGGTGCCCTCCTAGTACGCAAAGCCTCACGGTAAGACCTGTCTTTGTGATTTAAGTTCCATAGTGTCCTTTGTGTCTTTGTGGTTCAATAAGTTGCTCTATGTTTTCTTTATAGAATAGAAAGGAGGTACACACATCATGTATGGTTTTACACTCATTGCCGTTTTAGCCATAACAGGCGGAGCGATTGCCTATATTGGTGATAAATTGGGTACAAAAGTTGGCAAGAAGAAATTGAGTATTTTTGGTCTGCGCCCCAAGCATACCTCTATTATCGTTACAATTATTACCGGCATTCTGATTACTGGGTCTACCATTGGTGTATTATCATTAGTATCTAAGGATGTGCGTACCGCTCTTTTTGGTATGGAAGCCTTAGCACAAAAGCTGTCTACTTTATCCCAGGAAGTAGCCAGTAAAAATGTTGAATTGGATACCAGTCGTGTTGCCCTTGAATCTAAGAATGCCGAATACGCCGCCCTGACTCTGAAAGTAAAAGATACGGCAGAGCGTTTGCGGGCCATTAGCAGTGAACTAACAGCGGTAATTGCCCAGCGTGACCGCACTGCTTTAGAATTAGAGCAAGCAAAAGGAGATTTAGAAACTTCTAAGCAAGCCTTAACGACATTGCAGGAGACCAAAAATCAGTTGGATCTGCGTGTCCAATTACTGAATCAATCTAAGGTTACCTTAGAAAAAGACGTGGATCGCTTAAATCAATTAACAACCAAGCTAGGAGAAGGCATCCAGGTTGTTCGGGAAGGTTCTATTATCTATCGTGCAGGTGAAATTCTATCTACGTTTACCCTTCCCGGTGGTAAAAGTAAAGCGGATACAGAACTAGCGTTAAAGGAAGCCATTTATACAACGAACCAAGGTATTATTGAGAAATTGGGGATTGAAAATAAAAACCTGGGAGTCTTGTGGATTGCCCAGGAAGATTTTGATAAAATTGTTACGACGTTAGTGAACCATCCAGAGGATGTGATTGTCCGTATCTCGGCAGGGGGCAACACAGTATATGGTGAGCCTGTTGTTGGTCAAATTGGGATTTTCCCAAATCGACTGATTTATGCCCGGGAGGAGACCATTTACATGTCCATTATCGAAGGCGGTTCTAAAGCGGCGCATCCAGAGCAAAGTGTAATGACTTTTTTACAGAAAGTGAATGCCTCAGCAGTAGAAAAAGGGATATTGCCAGATCCCATTCAGGGGACAGTAGGCGCTATCAATGGTGCAGATTTTTATGATGCTGTCAATAAAGTAAAACGGTATAGCGGTAAAGTAATGATTACGGCAACAGCCAAAAATGATATATACACAGCTGGCCCTTTAAAGATTGAACTGCACGTTCAAGAAGTCTCTAAGTAAGACAAAGTCATTTAACAGAAAGTACCAGAGGAGAATCCTGCTTTAAAAGCAGGATTCTTTTTTCTTTTGGCGAAATAGATAATTATAAAGTTTATGTAAACAATATATATTTTTTAACATTCAATGACTAAATAGTCATGTGCTGTAGATAAAGAGAATTACCAATATTTACACATGGGTATTAAGCAGGAATAAAAAAAGATATATAGAATTATGTAAACTATAACCTGTAAAAAGCGACAGGGGCATGAAAGGGATAGATGATGCAAGGATGACCGTTCTAATGAGGAAACGTGGAAACTCATGAAGCACTCCTTGATTCAATAACTCTTATCATGTTGGTGATAGCACCCGCGAAAAAACAACATTTTAAGGGGGATTTTTCCAAATGAACAAGAAACTTTTAAAAGTAGCAGTGACTACTGCACTGGCTGCCAGCATGGCAGTACCAGCATTCGCAAACCCATTTTCCGATGTACCTGCAAAACACTGGTCATACGATGCAGTAAACAAATTGGCTCAAGCTGGTGTGGTTGAAGGCTATGGCGATGGTACTTTCAGAGGAGACAAAACCGTTACTCGTTATGAAATGGCACAAATCGTAGCAAATGCTATGACTAAATCCTTGAATGCAGACCAAAAAGCAACTGTAGATCAATTGTCCAAAGAATTTGCTACTGAATTAAACACATTGGGTGTAAAAGTAGAAGGTATGCAAGATCAAATTGACAAAATGGTAAAAATTTCTGGTGATGCTCGTGTACGTTATACAAATGTAGAAGATGAAGACGACAAAACAGATCTTCGTACTCGTGTTTCCTTTGATGGTAACATCAATGAAGACGTTAAGTATAATGCTCGCTTAAGTGGAACCTTCCAACCTAACGAAAACAACCAAACAGTTGGAATTAAATTAGACACTGCTAACGTATCTTTCAATGCTCTTGGTGCTGATGCTACTGTGGGTCGTCAAGATGTTCTTTTAGGATCAGGTATTATGTTCGATGACAAATTGACTGGTCTTGGATTGCAAGCTGGCGGTTTGAAATTGTATGCAGGTAATAATACTGGTACTAATGATGCAGATTCAGAACGCATGTATGCTGCTGAATACGGTGCTAATATTTTTGGTGCAAAAATAACTGCTGATTACCTAAAAAATGGCGATAACAAAGCATACGGAATTAATGGTTCAGCTCCAATTACAAGCGGCGTAACTGCTCTTGCAGACTACGTTAAAAACGATTCCAATGACGCTGACGCTACTGCTTTTGGTGTGAAACTTAACAAACTTGGATTGACTGTACTTCACAGAGATGCAGATGCAGGTGTTTACAACGCTTACTCTAGTGCAGATGTAATTGCTCTTCCTACTGATCAAGCAATTAAAGGTATGGAATATCAATTTGATAAATCTCTTACCAAGAATGCTGACTTAAAAGTTAAATACCAAGATTTCGATAACATGAATGCACGTACTTCTGCAGCTGTTAACGTAAAATTCTAAAACTACTCTTTACAAAAGCACCCTTCGGGGTGCTTTTGTTTGTCTTATGATATTAAAATAAATAATTCCCTTTGTGTCCTTTGCGTCTTTGTGGTTCAATTTGTTTTATATTTAAAGGATGCGTAACGTTTTTCTAATAAAAATTAATTTCAGAATTAGCAGGATAATTCAATTAAACATAGAATGATTATCAATATCAAATAAAATACCTAGTAAAGGTATTAGTTTGAGAAGACTGATTTACTACATTTATTGTAGTAAATGCACAAGAGTGAGCATTTTTCTAAAAAGTGTGGAGTTGAGGAAACTTGGAAACTCAAGACCAGCTTTTTAGATTTCACTCAGGGTAAGAAAAAAAACCTTAAGGAGAAATCGAACATGAACAAGAAAATGGTAGCAACTCTTGCAGCTGCAATGGTACTTGGCATAGCCGGTACATCATTCGCTGCAACCAATCCTTTCACAGACGTCCCTGCAAAACATTGGTCCTATGATGCGGTAACAAAACTAGCTAAGGCTGGTATTGTTGACGGTTATGGCGATGGCACTTTCAGAGGGGACAAAACCATCAGCCGCTATGAAATGGCTCAAATCGTTGCAAAAGCACTGGCTCATTCTGACAAAGCAACTGCCCAGCAAAAAGCTTCTATCGACAAATTATCCGTAGAATTTGCGGAAGAATTAGAAGGACTTAATGTTCGCGTAACGAAATTGGAGAAAAATTCTTCGACTGTGAAAGTTTCTGGCGAAGCTCGGCTGCAATATGAGGATTTTTCCAATACCTCTAATGGCTTAGAACTCCGCACTCGTATACATCTTGATGGCACGATTAATGATCAATGGTCCTACTATGGACGTTTACAATCAGAGAACAATCTTCGTGGTGAAAGCGGCGACGATAAGGTCACTCTAGATAATGCGTATGTCAAAGGTCAATTATTCGGTACGACTGCTACTATCGGTCGTTTTGATTACATACCGAACAATGGACTGATGATTGATAGTACGTTAAATGGTGTAAATCTTGAAGTGGGCAATGTACTAAAAGCAAATGTATTTTATGGCAAGGACAATAATAAAGATGCTTGGGGCGCAGATGAAGATACTGCTACCAAACATTTAGAAGTGACTGGTTTAACATTGAATTATGATGCATCAGCAGCTACCGCACTAACAGGTGGTTACTATCAGTTTAAGAACAAAGATAATGATACCCTTAATAATGGAACCTATTTTGGCTCAAACGATGATACTCGCAAAGTATGGGAAGCTGGCTTTAATACAAAATTCAGCAAAAACTGGGCATTAAATACATCCTATGGTCAATCTGATGCAGATACAGAAGATAAAGCATACTATGCTGAATTTGCATATAAAGGCGCTGATCAAGCCGAGGTCGGTTCCTATGGCGCATGGGTGAACTACCGTCACTTAGAAGCCAATGCGGCTCCTAAAACCACCTTTGATGGTCCATATGCATTCGATTCTCAAGCTGATGGCGGCAAAGGATACGAGATCGGCGCAAGTTATACACCAGCTTTGAATACCGTTCTTACTGTTAAATATGCTAATTTGAAACCAACCACCGATGGTAGTTCTTCCGATAAGACAAAATACTACCTAGCGCAAGCAGAATTTTTCTTCTAAGAACATCATCCCCAACCGTTGGCCTATGCCAGCGGTTTTTCTTGTAAGTAGAGAAAGTATAAGTTTTACACCCTTTGTGTCCTTTGCGTCTTTGTGGTTCGATCCATTTTATATGTTTTATTAATATAATCTTATAGATTATGTTGCTAATTAAAAATCTTCAAAGGAATCCAACCTGCCAAAATAGAAGAGTAACCTTATTACATAATAAATTCCCCTCTAGAGGGGGGCTGATGACTCTCATAATAGATTCCCCTCTAGAGAGGGGTGCCTGAAAGGCGGGGTGTGTCGTGACCACTAACCAAACCATTATCAGCATCGACCCAGGACGAGAAAAATGCGGTATTGCCGCAGTTCATCAAGAAAAGGGTGTACTGCAGAAGAATATCATACCAACCCAAGACTTACCTTCCATTATTCAAGAGTGGCTTAGCAAGTATCAGACGAAAACCGTGATTATGGGAAATGGCACTTCAAGCAAAGATGCCAAGAACCTGTTAGAAAAAATCCTGATAAATGGACAATTCCTTGAAGTGACTTTAGTAGATGAATACCGAACGACTGACGATGGCCGCCGCCGCTATTGGCAGGAAAATCCCCCTCAGGGCTTTTGGCGTCTGATACCCGTGACCATGCAAACACCGCCTCAGCCAGTTGATGATTATGTCGCTGTAATACTGGCAGAACGTTATCTGGTAAATGTTAACAAATAGTTAACGAAAAGTTAACAAATTTTTTGTATAAATATACATAATGTAAGAAGGAAAATAATATATTATGGAGAATATACTAGAAAGTGAGGTAAGATCTGACATTGCTTAAGATACTAATAAGGAGAGATTGAGGAAACATGGACACTCAATTAGGAACCCTTCTTAGGCTTATCATGTAAGATCACCGAACAAAAATAAAAAAACCTAAGGAGAGATTCAAACATGAAAAAGAAATTAGTAGCTTCTTTGGCAGCTGCAATGGTACTTGGCGTAGCTGGTACATCATTCGCTGCATCCAACCCTTTCGTAGACGTTCCTGCAAAACATTGGTCCTATGACGCGGTAACAAAACTAGCTAGCGCTGGTATTGTTGACGGTTATGGCGATGGCACTTTCAAAGGCGATAAAACCATCAGCCGTTATGAAATGGCTCAAATCGTCGCAAAAGCAATGGCTCATTCCGACAAAGCAACTGCTGAGCAAAAAGCTTCTATCGACAAATTGTCCGTAGAATTTGCTGACGAATTAGAAGGCTTGAATGTTCGTGTAACAAAATTAGAAAAAAATTCTTCTACTGTAAAAGTAACTGGTGAAGCTCGCTTGAGATATGAAAATTATGATAACGATGCTGGAAAAAATACTAATACGCTTAGACTTCGTACTCGTATTGGTTTGGGTGGTCAGATTAATGATGAATGGTCCTATTTTGGTCGTTTAGAATCCACCACTAATTTGCATGGTGATGGTGCTGATAGTGCTACTGATACCAGTAATGACACTGTGACTATGCAAAATGCCTATGTAAAAGGTGCCTTATTCGGAACTACCGCTACGGTTGGTCGTTTTGACTATGTTCCAAATAACGGGATCGTAATGGATGGTCAGGTAAATGGTGTGAAAGTTGGTTTTGGTAATGTTTTAAAAACCGAGCTTCTTTACGGTAAACAAAACAATACAAATTTATGGGGATTGGCTGACAAACCTAACTTAGAAGTTACTGCAGCTACTTTAAGCTATGCAGCTTCAAAAGCCACGACTTTAAATGGTGGTTACTATCAATATAAAAATACATCAGATGATACTTATTTTAATGGTGATGATAAACGTGATGTATGGGAAGTTGGTTTTAAAACTCAGATTGCTCCTAACTGGGCTTTAAAAGGTACGTATCTTAAGTCTGATGCTGATGCAGATGATAGAGGATATTGGACAGAATTAGGCTACAAAGGTGCAAATAAAGCCAAAGTTGGCTCTTATGGTGCATGGGTCGGCTATCGTGATATCGAAAGAGATTCAGCTCCATTACCAACTTTGAATGGTACATATGCTGAAGCCAAAGCACGTAATGGTGGTAAAGGTTATGAAGTAGGATTTAACTATACACCAGTATTAAACACTGTTCTTCGTGTTAAATATGTTGATTTGAAAAAATCTTATGACGGTGCTGATGATGCAAAGACCAAATTCGTTCAAGCACAAGCTGAATTCTTCTTCTAAAAACACAATAAAAAAATCGCTGAATTTGTCAGCGATTTTTTTGTCCTGCCATGCGAGTGATACGAAGCTTCCCTTCCTTGCTAAGAAAAGAAAAGTACAGCCTATTGTCAGGAATTTTTAAAAATCACTTGACTTATTAGTCAATAATGTGTAATATTGGAAATGTAAATTGTTTGTTAAATTTTTCTTTACATAGTTAATAAAATACATTACCTTATATGGGCATTAATTTATAAATGGTCTTTCACTGCTTAGAAGTAATCAGAAAGATAAAAGATATTTCTTTTACTAATAGATGATTCTAGCAGTAGTGAATAGATATGAACAATAAGCCTGACAAGGATAACCTTGAGGGAACATGGATACTCAGAGATGTCCTTTCTTAGGTGGAGTTCATAGGTAAAACAAAAAATAAAACCTAAGGAGAGATTCAAACATGAAAAAGAAATTAGTAGCTTCCTTGGCAGCTGCAATGGTACTTGGCGTAGCTGGTACATCATTCGCTGCAACCAATCCTTTCACAGACGTTCCTGCAAAACATTGGTCCTATGATGCGGTAACAAAATTAGCTAGTGCTGGTATTGTTGACGGTTATGGCGATGGCACTTTCAAAGGCGACAAAACCATCAGCCGTTATGAAATGGCTCAAATCGTAGCAAAAGCAATGGCTCATTCCGACAAAGCAACTGCTGAACAAAAAGCTTCTATCGACAAATTGTCCGTAGAATTCGCTGAAGAATTAGAAGGCTTAAATGTACGTGTAACAAAATTGGAAAAGAATTCTTCCACTATTAAAGTAAGTGGTGAAGCTCGTTTGAGATATGAAGATTATTCCAATAAATATGCAAATCATGATAGTTCCTACAAACTTCGTACTCGTATCAACCTTGATGGAACTATCAATGATAACTGGTCATACTATGGTCGTTTGCAAGCTGTGAACAATTTAAAAGGTGAAGGCGATACAGATGTAACCATGGATAATGCCTATGTAAAAGGGAATATTGCAGGCACTACTGCTACAATCGGTCGTTTCGATTACTTCTTGAACAATGGTATGATGATTGATAGTACATTAAATGGTGTAAATTTTGAATTTGGTAATGTGTTAAAAGCAAATGCATTCTATGGTAAAGATAATAATAGAGATGTTTGGGGTAATGATAAGGAAGTAATGGATGATTACCTAGAAGTAACTGGCTTAGGTTTGAGTTATGCAGCTTCGAAAGCTACTACTTTGAATGGCGGTTACTATCAATTTAAAGATACAAATGAATCAGGATATTTAACCAAAGCTACTACTGATGACACCTTGAAAGTTTGGGAAGCTGGTTTCAAGACACAATTCACTCCTAACTGGAGCTTAAGTGGTTCCTATGGTAAATCTGATGCAGACACTGAAGATACAGCCTACTATGCTGAAATCGGCTACAAAGGCGCTGACAAAAAGAAAGTTGGTTCTTATGGTGCGTGGGTTAACTATCGTAATTTAGAAGCTAATGCAGCTCCTAAAACTACCTTTGATGGCGCATATACTTCTCGTGGTCAAATAGGTAATGGTGCTAAAGGCTATGAAGTTGGATTTAATTACACACCAGTATTGAATACTGTTCTTCGTGTGAAATATGCTAACCTAAAACCAACTGCTGATACAGCTCCTACTGAAAAACAAGATTTCTATCAAGCACAAGTTGAGTTCTTCTTCTAAGAATTGCTCAAATCAGAAGCCGCTAACAAATTTGTTAGCGGCTTTTTTATTTTTTCATTCCCTTCTAGAGAGAGGCGACCTGAAAGCGGCGTGTGTTAAGAATGCTAGTTAGAAACCAGACTGTTACAGAGTTTGGAGGCAACGTTAATTTATAAAAATAGAAAAATATAATAAATTCAGAAAATTAACTTGATCTATTGATAATGATTGTGTTAATATTAAAAATGTAAATTACTTGTAAAATTTTTTTTAATCGTTTAATAAAGTCTTAAGTATATAAAGCAATAATTCTAATTACATATAAGTTTGTGAAGCATTATATTTTTAGAAGGTCTTTCACTGCTTGGAATTATCCAAAAGTATAAAATTTCATTTATTAATGGATAATTCTAGCAGTAGTGAATAGATATGAACAGTAAACCTGACAAGGATAAACTTGAGGAAACATGGAAACTCAGAGATATCCTTTCTTAGGTGGAGTTCATAGCAAGACAAAAAATAAAACCTAAGGAGAGATTCAAACATGAAAAAGAAATTGGTAGCTTCCTTGGCAGCTGCAATGGTACTTGGCGTAGCTGGTACATCATTCGCTGCAACCAATCCTTTCACAGACGTCCCTGCAAAACATTGGTCCTATGACGCGGTAACAAAACTAGCTAATGCTGGTATCGTTGACGGTTATGGCGATGGCACTTTCAAAGGTGACAAAACCATCAGCCGTTATGAAATGGCACAGATCGTAGCAAAAGCAATGGCTCATTCCGACAAAGCAACTGCTGAGCAAAAAGCTTCTATCGACAAATTGTCCGTAGAATTCGCTGAAGAATTAGAAGGATTAAATGTTCGTGTAACGAAATTAGAAAAGAATTCTTCGACTATTAAGGTAACTGGTGAAGCGCGCTTGAGATATGAGAATTATGATGCTGATGTTAATAATTCTAACTCTTTAAAATTACGTACTCGTGTACACCTTAATGGTCAGATTAATGATGAATGGTCATACTATGGTCGTTTGCAATCAGTTAATAACCTAAGAGGCGAATCTGGTGACGATAAAGTAACC
This sequence comes from Pelosinus baikalensis, assembly GCF_020819555.1. Lineage (NCBI taxonomy): Bacteria > Bacillati > Bacillota > Negativicutes > Selenomonadales > Sporomusaceae > Pelosinus > Pelosinus baikalensis. The sequence continues at coordinate 130,893 of NZ_JAJHJB010000002.1, read as the reverse complement.
ATGGATAACGCATATGTAAAAGGGCAATTATTAGGTGCAACTGCTACGATTGGTCGTTTTGACTATTTCTTAAATACTGGTTTAATGATTGATAGTACATTAAATGGTGTAAACTTTGAATTTGGTAACAAATTAAAGGCTAATCTTTTTTATGGTAAAGAAAATAATACAGATGTTTGGGGTAATGTAACAGATCCTGACACTGATGAACCGATCTTAGGTTTTGATGAAAAAGTAGAAGTAACTGGTTTAGGTTTGAATTATGCAACTTCAAAAGCTACAAATTTGAATGGTGGTTACTATCAATTTAAAGCTAAAGATCAAACGACTATTACGTCACTAGGTGGTGAAGATAAAGTAAAAGTTTGGGAAACTGGCTTTACTACAAAATTTGCTCCTAACTGGGCTTTAAATGCTTCGTATGGTAAATCTGATATCGATGATGAAAATACAGCATATTATGCTGAATTTGCATATAAAGGTGCAGATAAGAAAAAAGTGGGATCCTATGGTGCATGGGTTAACTATCGTCATTTAGAAGCTTATGCAGCACCAAAAACAACTTTTGATGGAGCATATACTACATATGGCCAAAATGGTTATGATTTAGCTAGTAAGGCTGCACGTGATTTTGGTTATGGTGCTAAAGGTTATGAAGTAGGATTTAATTATACTCCAGCATTAAATACAGTACTTCGTGTAAAATATGCTGATTTGAAACCTATTTCAGATGGTGCTCCTACTGACAAAACAAAATTCTATCAAGCACAAGTTGAGTTCTTCTTCTAAGAATTGCTCAAATCAGAAGCTGCTAACATTTGTTAGCGGCTTTTCTTTTAATCCCCTCTAGAGAGGGGTGCCTGAAAGGCGGGGTGTGTTCAGCAGAGTATCTTTCAACGATTCCTATCATTTCCAGCAGGAAATGATCATTAATATATCGAAGATATAAATTCAAAGATACATCATATATCCAAATCATCTTGAAAGGTGGAAAAATTATGAAGAAAAAGTTTATCATTGGCCTATTGGCTTTCTGTATGCTATCCGTAGCGGTTGTGCCAGTTACGCAAGCTGCTATTTTTGGCGACCTTCTAAAGGTTGGCGGGATTTCCATTCTAATTGATAAATTTGCGGGACAGTTGAATGGTTTTATCAATACCTTGACCTTTAAACATGGTGCCGGCTCTGACTTTGCTACCAAAGTAGTGCCAATTCTTAGCTTTGGCAGTGGTGGTTACATAGGGGCAGCTCAGGTCATTGGGACACAGGATCTGATTGACAGAACCCAAGCGGTTGTGCAAATTGAGGGCGCCTTTAGCGGAAAGACATTCCGCGTAAAAGCCCTAATACCAATTGACAGTAAAAACCCTGTAAACTTCTCCCGTGTTAACGGCGTAGGCGTATCAGCCATCATCGATGTGAAAATTTAAAGATAATCCAAGTTCTTGAACCACAAAGACGCAATACTGCTATTCGCAGTACACAAAGAAACGTAAAATCCTTTGTGACCTTTGCGCCTTTGTGGTTCAAAATGTTTTAATCGTTCTCTAAGCCTCTGCGGTTTATAGATTCTTTTGTTTTTATTCTCCCTACAGGTTAAATCCAGCAGGAAATTTTTGCAGTTGTCGCGAATGAAGTATAGTTAGATAGACAATATAAAACCAAAAGGGGGATATACAGTACATGTTGCGTAAATTTATAAGTTTAACAATACTTACATTATTTATATGTTCGAATATGGGGTTCGCTTTTGCCAACAATGTTGGGGAGAAAACAGTGCTAAACAAAGTAATAGCAGTAGAAACGTTCTTTTATGGTACAGAAATGACAGGAGCTTTGGTGGATCGTGTTAGCGCATTAGAGAAGGATATATACGGTAAAGAAAGTAAAGATCCATTGCTAACGCAAGCAGATAAGCTGTATTCCTCGACATTTGATAATTTTATCGATCAACCCTCCTTTCTCATTAAATTAAATGCCATCGAATGGTCCCTTACTCACGCTGTGACGGTGCAGCCAGCTAAAAATCGAATTGAAAATTTAGAACATATTTTGTCTGGTAAGAATACAACCGGATCATTGAATGAACGTCTTTCTAAATTGTTGAAACTCGCTTATACAAATGGTGAAGTAGCCATTAACAATGTAACCTTGAATAAAGATAGTTTATTAAAAATTAAATTAGTTACACCTTTGAGTACAAGTACGAATCGTCAAGGAGATTCAGTTCTATTCGAAGCAGCAGATGATATCTATGTAGATGGACATTTGGTGATTCCAAAGGGATCTCAGGGACAAGGGATTGTCAAAAAAGTGAAAGGTGCGAAGAACTTTGGTCGCAATGCTGAATTAGAGGTAAGCTTTGATACGATAGAAACCATTGATGGCACCAGAATCAATACCTTATTAGGAGATAAATCCAAAGAAGAAAATAAATCCTTAGTCACAGCAGCTGGGGCATCCCTAGCAGGCATGGTTATCTTAGGACCTGTTGGCATTGTCGGTGGTGCCTTTGTACATGGTAAGGAAGTAAATATTCCTGCCGGTGTTGAAATGTACATTCAAATCAAAGAGGATACCAATGTTTATGGTATACAATAAAAGAAGAATAGGTTTATTTTTACAAAAGCCGTCATAAGACGGCTTTTTCTACATATTGCCGTATGGAGTTATACAGGAAAAGTGGTATAATAATAGAATAAAATTAGATTAACCCTATCTATATTTCCTCTGTGTCTCTAATAGAGATGTTCAGTATTTGTAACCCCCTTTGTGTCCTTTGCGTCTTTGTGGTTCGATTCTTTTTGCATGTTTTAAGGACGCAAAGCATTTTTCTAATTGTATTTTAAAAGTGTATAATCTTGATAGGTAAATATTTTTCGATAGGAGAAAGTAATGCAAATAAAGAAATTTATGGTTTGTGCATCCGTGCTAATGTTAGTTTCCAGTGCTTCTATGGCAGGACAAGCTGCTGATAAAGAAAATAATGAAATAGCTAAATCCAAGACTGATTCTCAAGAAAATATTGCAGCTAAAGAGGAGAAGAAAGCTCCGATTGTAATTGAAGCTGAGAAGTTGTCATTCAGTGAAGAAACAGGTGATGTATTTGCTGAAGGCAATGTAGTTGTCAAACAAAATACAGACGTTATTTCAACCGATTTCATGCGTGGTAATAATAAAACAACTGAAGTATGGATTGACGGCAAAGCAACCTTGCAGCAGCCTGGTACAGAACTGGTCGGCACAGGTACCCATTACAATTATACTACTCGTATAGGAAATATGAATAATGTAAAAGGTCTAGTAGGTAATGAACATATTTCGAGTAATAACCTAGAATTTTACCCCGAAAAATATATTGGCCATGATTCTACAGCAACGAAATGTCCAGCTATCGTGCCTGATTATCATATGAGTGCAGATCGAATCGAAATCTGGCCTGGGGAAAAAATGGTTGCATATAATGCTAAATTTTGGATTAAGAATGTGGTTATTTATTCTATGCCGAAATACCAAACATCTTTGAAGAAAGGAGAAGCCAAAAGCGCCTTTCCAAGTATCGGCTACCATTCTGGAGACGGTTTGACGATTTCACAGCATTTAGAATATCCAATCGAGGACAAACTAACAGCGTTTGCGGATCTGGACTATTATTCTCAGCATGGCCTTAAACCTTCTTTTGGTTTAACTAGTAAACAAAAAGGTTACAGTCTAAAATTGTACCAAAGCAATGAAGAGAATGGTGATGATGAATGGATTAAGAAAGAAGCTGAGCTTCTCTTTACGCTAGATCCAATAAAAATGGGTAAGGTGACTGGCTACTTTACCGCTAGCAATGGCAAGTGGAAAGAGGGAAATATCTCTGGCTGGCGGCAGGATTATAATTTGTATTTTAAGCGTAATACGATCCAGCTAAGCAAAAAGCTTACCTTAGATGTAGGGGCAGGTTATGAGAGAAGATATTACGGCTATGATAATTCCTCCAATAATATATGGAGATTTAATACGAAGCTAACAGCGAGGCCAAACGATAGACTGGAAACCTGGGTAGGATATGCTTACAATGATCAATCAGGTACTTCTGTCTATGAATATGATAAAATTGACAGCGATCGAGAGTTAAAAACTGGGTTTATGTATAAAGTCGATAAAATGAATTCTGTGGGTGTCAAAATAGATTATGAAGTTGACGCTGGAAGATTAAAAGATTTAGATTATACCTGGCGCCGCAATTTACATTGCTGGGAAGCTGATATCACCTATCGTGAGAAACGCAACCAATTGAATGTAAAACTATCAACCATTGCATGGTAAGAGAATAAAGGGGTTTATTTGTTTTGGAAAAATCATTATTAACTATTATTCAAAGAATAGAACAACGTAATATTATGGTAATTGGCGATATAGTAGCTGATGTATATCTAGAAGGGAAAATATCCCGTATCTCCCGGGAAGCACCTGTATTGATATTAGAACACTCGGAAGAACGAGTTGTTCCTGGAGGTGCTGCTAATGTTGTACACAATACAGCTACATTAAGTGGCAATGTATATGCAGTAGGGGTTGTGGGGCAGGATTATGCAGGACAGGAATTAGCCCGGATTCTAGCAAATAAAAATGCTTATACCAACGGCTTGTTAGTTGACAATGGCAGGCCTACAATTACTAAAACAAGAGTTATGGCGGGCGGACAGGCGACTGTTCGTCAGCAGATTGTACGTATTGATAAGGAAAAGAAAGAAGCGCTGGATCATGAAATTGAGCAATCCATCAAGGCGTACATCACGGCTCATATATCGAACATGCATGGTGTAGTGATTAGCGACTATGGCAGTCATACCGTCACACCAGATATAATGCGTTATGTTATCCAGACTTGTGGAGATAAGAATATTCCTTGTATTGTCGATTCGCGGTATAATATAATGGAATATAGTGGAATTGAAGTTGTTAAACAAAATGAATCAGAAGCAGCAGCAGCAGTAGGTTATGATATTATAGATCAGGCTACGCTACTGTCGGCTGGTAAGACAATCCTAGAAAAGCTAGATGCCAAGGCAGTTTTAATTAGCCGTGGACCAGATGGTATGACGTTATTTGAAGAAACAGGTACCGTTACGCATATCCCTGTGACCAATAAGAGTGAAGTATATGATGTTACTGGTGCAGGGGATACAGTGGTGGCAACCATGATCCTGGCTTTAGCAGCAGGAGCATCCTATGAAGATGCAGCCCGCTTGTCCAACTTTGCAGCAGGCATCGTAGTAAAAAAACCAGGTACAGCAACCACAACCCCAGAAGAACTCCGCCAAGCCATCGGCGAACATTTCGAGTGAGAAAGATAAGCTTTTATGGCACAAAGGCAAAAAATAAATAAAACCCTTTGTGTCCTTTGCGCCTTTGTGGTTCAATTCGTTTATCTGTTTTAATAAATTTTCTATGATGTTGCACTTTTGTGCAATTGTGTCTTTGTGGTTCAAATTTTTTTGATATTTTTAAAAGCAGGTGCAATATGAAAATAGTAGATTCTACTCAAATAAAGAATATAACAGAGCAACTAAAAGCCGATGGTAAAACAATTGTTTTCACCAACGGCTGTTTTGACATTCTCCATGTGGGCCATGTTCGATATCTCAAAGCGGCCAGAGACCTAGGAGACTGTTTAATACTAGGTCTCAACAGTGACCAATCTGTGCGCGCACTCAAAGGTCCAACCCGCCCAATCAACACCCAAGATGACCGAGCCGAAGTTCTATCGGCTCTTTCTGCTGTTGATTATGTGGTGATCTTTAAAGAGCCTACAGCAGAAAAACTAATTGATCAAATAAGGCCTGCCATCTACGTTAAAGGCGGCGACTATAACATCAAAGACCTCCCCGAATCCACCATCGTCTCCCACCACGGCGGTCAAACCATCCTCATCCCCGAAGTAATCGGTAAATCATCAAGTAATATAATAAAAAAAATAACCGAAAATTAATTGAACCACAAAGGCACAATTGTGCTAGCGCACAACACTAAGGGGGGACTAAAGTGCATGGTATTTTAGATAAAAAGATAGAAGCTTTAGCTAATAAAACCATTGGGGCAGCACTTGAAGTCCATAGTATTCTTGGGCCAGGTTACCTGAAAGCGTGTATGAAGACGCTTTATGCAGAGAATTAACCTTGCGTCAAATCCCCTTTGAGAGTCAGAAAATACTTGCAATAAATTATAAGGGACATTTAATTGGAGAAGGTAGATTAGATTTATTAATAGATAAAGTTTTGATTATTGAATTAAAAGCTGTGGAGAATCTGATGCCTATACACAATGCCCAATTATTATCTTACCTAAAAATCACTGGCTTACAATTAGGACTATTAATTAATTTTAACGTAACTTCTTTGCGTAATGGAATCAAACGTATAATATTAACGTGACCCTTTGTGTCCTTTGCGCCTTTGTGGTTCAAATCTTTTTAATCCGAGGTATTTTACATGACTTACAAAAACATTCTTATTGTAAAACTCAGTGCCATTGGTGATGTCATTCACGCCTTGCCTGTGGCTCGTGCTTTGAAGCAGACCTACCCTGATGCTCGTATCACTTGGGTAGTAGAGAAACCAGCTTACGATCTTTTAACTAACAACCCTGATATAGATGAAATTATCATCTTCGATAAACCAAAATTCAAATCTTTAACAGGTCTACTATCAAATGGCTATACATTCTCAAAATTGCTCAAATCCCACAAGTTTGACCTAGCCATTGATCTGCAAGGACTATTCAAAAGCGCAGCCATCTCCTATCTTAGTGGTGCACCCAAGCGCCTAGTGTATTGCAACGCACGAGAGCTAAGTGACAAAATCGGTCAGCGAATTTGTGGAAATCATGAACATGGCCATGTAGTAGACCGATATCTAGATGTTGCACAGCACCTCGGCTGCAAAATAGATCAAGTCCAATTTCCTATGAACATCACAGAAGTTGAAGTACAAAAAGCAGAGGCGATAGCTAACCATGCAGGATTAAGGCTAGAAAATCCCTACGTCGTCCTTGCCCCAGGCACTAACTGGCCTTCTAAATGCTGGCCAACAACTCACTTTGCCAAGTTGGCAGATCAACTCTATGACAACAACATGATTCCAGTGATAATTGGCGGACCCAATGATAAACGATTAGCAGAAGAAATAATTGCCAATACGAAAATACCACCAGTTGATCTTATAGGCAAAACTTCTCTTAAGCAATTAGCACATATTATAAAAAAATCACAAGCTTTTGTAGGCGGTGATACTGGTCCCATGCATCTGGCAGTGGCAGTAGGCACTCGGGTAGTAACTATGTTTGGACCAACTGATCCTAATCGAAATGGACCTTATGGAGAAAATCATAGTATTTTAACACCTGATGTACCTTGTATTTGTTGTTGGAAGCGCCAATGTATAAAGACGCCAATGTGCCTTGAAACATTAAATCCTGATTTGGTGTATCAATCTATCTATTCGAAATTAGAAATGAAGGTAGGGAGCTAATAAATTGAATATCTTAATTTTGTTTTCCCAACCATGGCGAGTAGGTGGTGCTGAAACCCATGTGGAAGCTCTTATAAAAGGCTTGTCAGATCATAATATCATTCTCGCAGTAAATCGAGGCAGCAACACTGAAAAACTGCAAAGACTCAGGCAAGCTAATGTGGAAATCGTAGAGGTGCAGGCAAGGGGAATTAATGTCTTCCGGTGGATAATGGATTTATACAAATTGGCTAGTATTATCAAAGAGAAGCAAATTGAAATCATTAGTGCTCAGCAAAGAACTGCTGGAATCTGGGCATATTTCTTAAATAAATTTACAGATGTTCCTTTTGTCGTGACAATGCATGATCCCTGGCACCGAGCCTTTATAAAGAAAGGCTATGCAAAAATATTTTCACAGATGATTGTGGTGAGTAAAAATTTGACGGATATATTAGTTGATAAATTTAATTTTAAACATAATCAAATTAACTTTATCAATAATGGCATAGATTTTACAAAATTTGTATCTCAGGATAAAAGAAGAGTTCGAAATAGATTAGGACTTTCACAAAATAGTAAGATTATTTTACACGTAAGCCGTTTAAGCAGCATTAAAGGAGCCGTATCTCTGGTTTTACTGGATAGTATGGAATACATTATGCAAGAAGAGAAAGACGTAAAATTGATTATTATTGGTGAAGGACCACTAAGAGAAGAAATTAATGAAAAGGCAAAAACATGGAATGAGAAGCATAAGAATTTAATTGAAATCAGAGATTTTACAGATGACATTTCTTATTGGTATAATGCGGCGGATGTAGTGGTAGCTGAAGGACGAGTTGCTATTGAAGCAATTGCTTGTGAAAGACCTATAGTCGCGATTCGCAATAAAGAACAATTTTTGGGGGCAGTAACTGTCGAGAATATTGCCGATGCAGTAGAAGTTAATTTTGACGGCAGACAACTTGCTGTCACGCCAAAGATATTGGCAGGCGAAATTGAAAGAGCATTGCAAGTAAATCCTAAGCAAAGAAGCGAGATTGCTCATTTTATCCATGATTTGTTAAGTATTGGAGAAATGGGTGAAAAATATTATACTGTGTTTTCCAGTCTAATTGGAAGAGTGCCTTTACAAGAAAAAATCGAGGATTAATTGAAAGGATTAGGCAGGGGACAATTTACAAGGCTTAAGGAGTAAAAGACGTTATGAAAAATATTCTGGTTGTGAACCGCTTAGGGATTGGCGATACTGTATTAACAACATCATTAGCACAAGCCATTAAGCAGCATCTTCCTAATGCGCGTGTAGGTTTTGTAGTAGCGCCTAAGTCGGTGGACTTATTAAAGAATCATCCTTATATTGATGATGTATTTTCATATCAAAGAAATACAAAAGATGATATTATAAAAAAAATAAAAAAAAGCGAATATACAGATGCAATCATTGTTGATGAACGATTGACATCCAGTCTTTTAGCATGGCGAGCAGGTTGTAAATTGAGGAACATTGGAAGAGTCATATCGGTTTTTGGTCATCATTGGCTGAAGCCAAAGCGAGTACAAAGTGATTCGGCTACACAACGTTTTGCTCAATATGTGCAGTATATTTTTAGCAGTTATAAATATCAATACTTGGCACCTGTCATTGGTGGGGTAACAAATCAAGAGAATAATAAAATAAATGATTGGATACATCAAATTAATAATACGGTTAGCAAAAGGATCTTAATAATTCCTCGTGGTGTAGCTGAAAATAAAAATTGGCCATCCGAATATTTTGGTGTTGTAAATCAATATCTAAATAGTAAGAGTATTATTCCTATCTACACAGGGGCAAAACAAGATATTGAATATATTGATGCTATTAAGGGTGAGAAAATTAACATTGCGGGAAGATTTAATCTGCGAGAACTTGCGGTTTTAGCTAAGCAAATGGATGCTTGTATTACGGTTTGCACCGGTCCTATGCATATTGTTGCTACAACTGGTATTCCTATGATCGCACTATATGGTCCCACGGATCCGGCTTATTGGGCACCTCTTCATGCCACTATAGTGAAAGCTGATCATGCACCATGCCAATTGTGTAGAGGTACACATTGTAGCTATAAGATAAAATATGATTGTATGCAGCAATTGACACCAGATAGAGTGATTAAGTCAATAGATAGTTTATTGAATTTAAATACTGAAATTGAGGAAAAGCATGAATAATTTATTTATAATTAATACTCCTTTTCAACTATTAAGTGCCTTTATCACTGCTAACAGCTATGAGAAAGGAGTGGGAAATTATCTATTGGTTTTAAGACCAAATGAATATGAGAATTGGCAATACAGTACAGGCGTGCAATATATACTAAAAGATACTTCGACCTGGAGAAGAGTATTTATTGTAGAAAAATGGCTGCAGAGAGATGATAAAAAGAATAGTTATCGAGAGCAAATCAGAGAGATGAAAGAACGTATCAAAAGTATCGGCAATATCAATCAGGTTTTCTTAGGATCAGATAAAATAATCCAAAATCAATTAATGGTTGAGATTGCTGGGTGCTCAGAGTATTCGTTGTTAGATGAAGGTAGCTTTTCCTATAATAGTCGTGATCGTAAGGCCTTGAGTAAAATATGGCAATATATTCGAATACAGTATTTTCGAAATATCGGTAATGTACATGGGAATATGAAATATAATTTCAGTGGAATTGGTTATGGAACAGGTAATGTAACTGACTATCTATATCGTCCTGAGTTACTAGGAAGAAAATCTAAATGTGTAAAACAATTAGATAAAAAATATATTCAAAGTATCTTGCCGACTATTGCAGATCATATGGAAGATATATCGATTTTGATGCAGCAGCCATGTATTATCTTTCTTGGCAGTCCATTTATTGAACAAGGTGCCTTTACCATTCAAACGGAGATGCAGATACTGCAAAATCTATATGAAATAGCGGGACAATCGAAGTTGCGTCTTATTTATAAAACCCATCATTCTGAAAATGAAGACAAATTGAATACCTACCAGCAAGAATATCCAAACATGGATATATTAAGATCATTGGAACCAGCCGAATTGTTATATCATAAATACGACAAAATAAAGTTTGTAATCAGTTTTGCTTCTTCAGGTATGTTGTATATTAATAGCTTTGCGATTCAGGATATAAAACCAATAGCAGCATATCAACTGTATGGAAAGGCTACAATACAACCACGTATACAAAGAATATTTGAGAATTCAGGTGTGTTTATGCCGAAGGATTGGGAAGAAATGAGAAATTTACTTTTAACATAAACATTTTACATTATTCACTGAAGAAGATTTCTTAGCTCTATTTCTTAAAGAGAGGTTTAGGTTTATGAAAGTATTATTAATTGGCCCTAATTATTTTAATTATGTTAGAAGTATTGCAGCATCGTTGGAAAAAATCAACATTACTGTAAATGTCCAATGTTATGGTAATGCCTATGATAGTTGTAGCTATTGGCAAAAGAAGTTGGATTATTGTGGGATTATAGATGTAAGGGAAGCACATGCCAGCGAATGGAATCATCATATTTTGGAGATTAGCGCTGCGTTTAAACCCGATGTATGCATTGTATGTAATGGAAATATCATTTCCTCAAAAACCTTACAATTTCTAAAAAGTAGTGGAGCTAAACTTGTACTATGGCTTTTGGATGGACTTAAACGCAATTCTCAGCTTGAGCAGAATCTTTCTTTTTACGATCGATGTTTTGTGTATGATGTTCTGGATATCGATTATGTTACTCAAAAGTATCAAGTGTCTTGTAGTCATGTATTGAGTAGCTATGATTCATCGATTTATTATCCAGATAAACAAGTTAGAGATGTTGATATTTCATTTGTTGGGAAAACTACTAAAAAACGGCTGGAAATATTAAAACAAGTGGCCGATTATGCATTGAAAAATAATCGAACTTTTATTACATATGGGAACTATTGGGGAAGCCATTTCTGGAAAAAGTCACAATTTAAAAAGAAACATGCTCCTCTGGATTTGTATGCGGTAAATACCAAGATAGACCCAGTCGATCTTGCAGGACTTTATCGTCGGTCGAAGATTTGTTTGAATATTCATATTGCTGAGCATGATGGTCTTAATCCTCGAACCTTTGAAATATTAGGAACAAAGTCCTTTGCGCTTGTTGATAATAAGGCAGAGTTAAATCAATATTTCCAGATCGGAAAGCATTTAGCAGTATACAATGATATAGATGATTTACTAGAGAAAATTGATTATTATTTGCTGAATTCTGATTTACGCGAAGCTATTGCTGCAGAAGGGTATGCCCATGTAGAAAATACATATGATATCGGTAGTACAGTTCAAAGAGTATGGTCTCTAATAGTATCGAAGGAAGAGAAGAAGCTTGGTTAGAATTGCTACGAATAAGGTTCTTTACTCTCAATTGTGAAGTATAAAATATTATTAATTAAAGGTTGAATTATGTTATGAACAAAAAAAATATACTTTTTATTTCATTATATAGTACACAATCCCAATATTTTCACCAAATTGATACCTCGCTGCAGTCTAACTACAACATCTTCCATTTACAATGTAAAGATTTACTTCGGTTGAAAGACGTCTTTACTAATGTCGAATTATCTCAAGAAATGCTTCCAGATGACGAAGAATTGAATGAAATTTTATATTTTTATAAACAGTTAGCAATTTATAAGAAGCTGAGTCTCCGTAGAAAAATTCTAATGACTTCCTACTTTCTTAAGAAAAAAGCATATTTAGAAATATATAATTTTCAAAATTATTTTAGAAAGAATCAAATACATATGGTCTGCGTTTGGAATGGGAGCCGCCCTACATTAGCGGCAGCTATTTATGTTGCTCGAAAAATGGGAATAAAAACACTTTTTTTTGAAAACGGCCTTTTACCAAAGACGACAACTGTTGATAGCAAGGGTGTTAACTTTAAAAATAGCTTAGTCGGTTTAGATAGTACATTCTTTTCTTGCATTGATATTGATATAGAAAAATATGAACAATTCAAGAAAACATCATTAGTAGCGAGGGAAAAGAGAAAAAGCAAATCTCAAGTAGTCTTACAGTCTATTTTCAAGGCGAATTTTAAGGATACTCAATTACCTGAAAAATTCATATTTTTACCATTTCAAGTCCATGATGATACGCAGATCTTACTGTTTTCTCCTCTTATTGCTACAATGTCACAATTACTAGAAACTGTTTGGCAAGGTGTCAATAAGTACAATGAAAGACAAGCAGATAATTTAAGGATTGTCGTAAAAGAGCATCCTAGTGATTTTGGCAGGGTAAATTATAATAAATTGAAAAAAAAGTTTCCTAAAGTAATTTTTGTCAATGATTATTCTACAGAAGAATTAATCAAAAAAAGTCAAGGGATTATCACGATTAATTCTTCTGTTGGAATCGAAGCGTTGTTCTATCATAAACAAGTAATTACTCTTGGAAATGCTTTTTATAATATACCAGGTATCGTAACAAGGGTGCTAGATCATCACAATCTATCTGAATACATTGATGTGATCAATACTCCGGTTGACAACGAATTGATTGATAAATTTTTATTTTATCTTCGATGCAACTACTTAGTAGATGGCAGTTGGCGTGAGGTGGATTGTAATCACTTAAGCAGTATTAAAGACAAAATCAAAAAGATTCTAAAGGATTAAAAATTTATTTGGCAAATTGTGTACGTGGAACATAAAAGGATTGATGATATAAATCTACAAATCAAGATTGCAATAGGAGCTGAAATAGTTATAAATAATAAGAAAACCAGATTTTATGAAATAAATCATAATCTGGTTTTCTTATTTGATATGTTGCACTTTCCCTAAAAAAATGTACTATAATATTTTTAGCTCTACTACTTATGTACTTGCCCTAAGAGTTTCTTTATTATTAGTTCAAGTTCCCTTTTTTATTTAATGCTCGTGATGTTCCACAATAAACCGATTCTTCAGATCGTCTTTTCAATTTGATATCCAGTCTTTTAGTGCATTCATATAATTCTCATAATATGAATACCCAGCAAGTTCATTCTTTATAGCAAATAGCCTGGCGATTTTATTTTTAGGTAAATTAATTCTGGCTTCCAGGTGGTTAGTATATTCAATAAGTTCTCTACAAGATTTTGTATTAGTGCATCCTTCTAGTCTGTTTTGCAATGCTTTAAGCCTAGGAAGATATTTTCTATGGTGTCTTACATGAACGCCTAACATACGAGACCTTAACTTAACCAATAAATTTTGCGGTTTTAAGTTTATTCCAATTTGCTGAGAATCGTGGTGGCGGTAATAAATTAATTTTTCATTAAGCGGCATTACAGGATAAAAAGCAGTCATTATAAATGCCATCCAATCATCGTGAAGGCAAGTGAGAGAAAAAGGATAGATATGCTCAAGAGCTTCCTTTTTAAATGCCATCGTTGCACCGGTTACTATGTTTCTTGGTAATAAAGATTGTATTGTAAAATTTTTGTGATTAAAGTTCACATAATCCCAAAGGGATAGTTCCGTAGGACTTAAATTTTTATCAGTAACAAAAGCATTGGTAAATATCATGTAGACATGAGGGTATAAAAGAAAGGCTTCCATGATCGTTGCTACTTTGTTTTCTAACCAAACATCATCCTGATCGGCTAGAAAAATGATATCGCCACTACACATTTTTATTGCCTGTTCAAAATTTTTGGTAGAACCTAGATTAATAGGATTATGATGTACTTTGATTATCGGATGAGTAAAATCTTTCAGTAGTCGCTTAGTATTATCACTTGAATTATCATCGCAAATGATAATTTCATCTGGTAATAATGTTTGGAATAGAATGCTGTTAAGCTGTTGTGCCAGATACTTTTCACCATTATAGGTGCACATAGCAACCGATATTTTCACCGAAATTCCTCCTTACTTAAAAATTCTTCAACAGGAATTATAACATTTTTTCTAAGAGCTAGTATATGAAAGATTTAATAATTAGTTACTATTGCATTATATAAATCAGCAATTTTATCAGTAGTTTGTGAGTAAGAGAAGTTTTGAATAATTTTCTCTCGGCTATTTAAGGAGATCCTTTTTTGTAAAGTTAAATCGTTACATACTAATAATAATTTTTCATATAATGCTTTAATACCATTTTTTTCTACTAAAAAACCTGTAGAACCGTCATCAACTACCTCGGGTAAACCTCCTACAGCATATGCAACAACTGGTTTTCCCATTGACATGGCTTCAGCTGCTGCTAGTCCGAAAGTCTCTAGCTTAGATGGAAATGCCATCACATCAATTGCACTTAAGGCTACAGGCATGTCAGTATGATGTCCAGCAAAAATAATGCGATCGTATATTCCAAATCTCCAAGCCTTATATTTTAAAAAGGGGAGGTACTTCCCTTTACCTATAATGACTAATTTCCAGTTTTTGGCATTTTCATAAGTTGCCAGTAGATGTAATAAATCCATATGTCCTTTCATATTTGGTCTGGCTACTCTGGAAACGATGCCTAAAAGGAAGTCACTCCTAGTTACGCCCCACTTTTCTCGTAGGTGGATTCCTTTTGATAAATTTTCAGGCGTTGGTGAATATGTAGCCGTATCGATTCCATTGTATATCGTAATAAGTTTCTGTGGATCGAGATATCCTTCACTAAGAAAGCGATTCCTCAAATAGTCACTTACGCAGATAATCCGCTGTGCTTGTGCAATGTTGGATTGCTGTTCCATAAAGTTTAACCGTCCATGAGCAGTATATACCCAAGGGATGTTAGCTCGCATGCATGCTAAAGCGGTAGCTTGTCCAGCAGCTTCTGAGTTAGCATGTACCAATTGGATATTGTGCCGGTGAATGATTTTTTCTAACATCATAGAAGCAAGGCCCTTGTGTAATCGTATGGGTACTTTATAATGGGTAATTCCCATGTTCTTTAATTCATTAGCTAATAAGCCTCCCCAAGAAGCCACATATATATTATAATCCATTGCTTTTAGTTGTTTTGCTAATTGAAAGACATAGGATTCTGCGCCACCGATATTTAACCGGGGAACAACTAATAAAAGATTAGTAACTTGCAATTGATAACCCCCTGTTACGAAAAAGAATGATTACTTATCATTGTAGCACGAAGTAGTTTTAGGAACAATTTTTCTGATGTAATTGAGTGGTAAAATATGGTCAAGAGGAATATTTAGTGATACAATTATACGTACGCCGAAAAATCAGGGAGATGTAAACAATGTTAGTCAATTATGAAAATATAGTAAAATATTATGTCAAAGCGCATATACCAAGTCTTATGAATCTATATAACGATCATAAAAAGAAAAAATACAAAAAGCGTGTAGCAGAAAATATTACAGAACGCGAAGCCTTCTATAAGCAAAATGGTTCCTATCCGTTATTTCGCACCATCGAAATTGAAACCCATAATCGATGTAACAGTACGTGTTCGTTCTGTCCAGTAAACAAAAATGATGATACGCGTGAATATAAGAAAATGAGTACAGAGCTATTTACTAACATCATTCAACAACTGCAGCACTTGGATTACCGTGGTACTGTAGGCTTATATTCAAACAACGAACCATTATTAGATGAAAGATTAGTGGATTTAGCGCGGATAGCGAAACAGCATTTGCCTAATGCCACCATTCAGATCTATACCAATGGTACATTGCTGACCGTGAATAAATTTATAGATCTCATGCAGTATCTAGACCACATGTATATTGATAATTATAATGATAAATTAAAACTCATTACTCCTGTTCAGCAAGTACATGATTACTGTACAAAAAATAAAGTATATCTGGATAAGGTACGGATTCGACTACGAAAGTTACACGATGTACTCAGCACTCGAGGGGGACAAGCTCCGAATCGTAAGTCAGAGCAGATTCAATCTTTAGACGTATCTTGTTTGCTGCCTTTTAGACAAATGATCGTGCGCCCTGACGGAAAAGTGAGCTTTTGCTGTAATGATGCTTTAGGGAAGCATACGTTAGGTGATCTAGCAGTTCAAAGTATCGAAGAAGTATGGAATGGAGAAATCTATACCAATATACGTAAAAATATTATACAAAGTCGTTCTTTGTTACCTCTTTGTAAAAACTGTGACTCTTTATTATAAATTAGTGAAACATCTTAGGATAACTAGTACATTGTAAAAAAAGAATATATTATATAATTGGTGGGAGGCTTAGTTCGGTGTCACGTTGGAATTTCTTTTTTCGTAATATTCAACAGGATTTGAAAGTGTTTTTCTTTATTTTATTAGTTTTATGTGGACTGCGGGTAGGTTTTATCGGCTGGCTGCACACCTATATGAATGAAGGAACGACAGGAAAAGATATTGCTGTTGCCTTATTCTATGGATTGCGCATCAGTTTGAAAACCGCAGGTATCGCTGCGCTGTTAACATGGGTTTGCTGTACCATAGTAAATCTTCTATGGGTGCGTGCCAAATTGGATAATTTACGCTGGTGGATAGGCTGTGCTTATATTGCAATGTTAGCGGTGTTGTTTCAGGCACGCATTCCGTACTACGAGCAATTTCACAGCGGATTTAATCAATTCATCTATAATACATTTCGTGATGATAGCCAAGCATTATTTGCTACTTTTGTGCAAGAATACCAGCTCTTTGAACGATTAGCAATCGCATTAATAATGACAGTGGTATTCGGCTGGCTGCTGAAACGATGGCTCAATACGGGTACATTCATGCTGCCTCAAGTGGACAATATATGGGGTAAACTAGCCATGCGTACATCCGTTGTACTTATTATGGTAACATTTATGGTCTTTACACGTTTTGGCGGCAGTTTCGCATATTCCCAATCTGTCAGTTGGAAAAATGCTGCTGTTTGTCATGATGAATTCTTAAATGAAGCGATATTAGACGATGTACAAGCCCTATATCGGGCCCGCAAGATTAATGAACTCATGGAAAGTGCGCAAGGGATTCATGTGAATACAGAGCGAATTCGCCAATATGGTCAGCATTTGGCAAAGCAAGATATAGACGGCAATGATCTCGAAGCATTTCTGGAAAAACATGCGCAAGGAGCAAAGTTATCAAAACCTAAGCATATTTTTATCATTATCGGAGAAAGCCAGGCCCAGTGGCCGCTTCTGCCTCAATATGCTGATTTGCATATTGCAGATGGATTAAAGAGTCTTATAGCTGAGGAGAACTCCGTTTATGTGCCAGCCTTTTTACCTAATGGACCCTTTACTCCTATGGCCGTTACAGGTATTGTCTCTGGTTTGACCGAGGTGAATCTATATCCCAATTACCAACCAGAATCCTATAAAGAAGCTTATGCAACGGCCATTGCACCACAACTGAAAAAACTAGGATACAAAACACGCTTCTGGTATGGTGGTTTTAGTTCCTGGGAACGAATCCGCGACTATGTCTTAGCCCAAGGATTTGATGAGTTCCATGCTTTTGATGAATTAAAAAAAGAATCTGGAAACGTATGGGGAGCCGACGATAAGCTGCTTTTTGAGACGATACAGGAAAAATTTCAAGAAGATGAGCAGCCTACTGTAGATGTCATCTTAACAGTATCCAATCACGCACCTTATACTGTGGATTTAAAGAAAGAAGGATTTCCGGAAGAACAAGTGCGGAGTGCATTGCCTGAATCTGCCCAAAATAATAAATCACTAATGAAACAATTAGGTCACTACTGGTATGCGGATAAATGCATCTCCCAGTTTGTCAAAAATATATATGGAAAGTCCCCGGATAGTTTGTTTATTATCACGGGAGATCATGCGGATCGTATGAATATTGAACTCAATCCAGACTTATTTACTCGGTATGCCATTCCTCTAATACTATATGGTCAAGGGGTAGATAAACAGTTATTGCCAGAGAAAATAGCTGGCAATCATATTCATATCCTGCCTACCCTATTCGAATTGATTGCACCATTAGGCTTTAAATATTATTCTGTTGGGGAAAGTTTAACAAGAGGGAATAATGTAGGTGTTAATCACTTATTATGGATCACGCATGAAACTATTGGAAAACTGGACAGTAATGTTACGGTTCCTGTACCTTATGCAAGTACCAGTTCTCAAGTAGATCGCCAGAGTGTGCAACTGGATTTGGAAGCCATGCAAGCGGTTTCCTGGTGGCGTATCAAAAATGGTCGTTATTTTTGATCTAATAAATTCATAATAACTTAAAAGGCACAAAGTTACAAAGAGGGATACTCTAAGTAATCTTGTGCCTCTTGGCTTAATTGTTTTTATTTATATGTTTTTTGTTACCATGCTTTGAGAAAATACGTTGTAGTAAGGTGGGGGGGAGCAAATCACGGTATTGCTTTATTCGATATTCTAGAATTCTCATCCCAATGAATATCATATGCAGTGAAGAAACCTTTAAGGCAAATTCCCATAAGGGCTGTCGTGATGAGATAACTACTCGCTTTAAAGAAAATAAATCATTTCTCCAGAAGTCTGTGCCCTTGAAAATACCCAAAGCTGCTTTATAGCCTGCCTGCTTAGCTAGAATTTTTACTCTGTTATCAAAATCACCATAAGGATAGCATAAGAAGTCGATGGGGATATGTAGCTGGTGTTCTAGGGAAATCTTGCAGCTTGCAAGCTCATGGAGGATTTCTTCATTATTCAATCTAGGCAGGAAAGGATGATTGACAGTATGGGCACAAATAAACATTCCTTGTTTTAACCACTCTTGGAGCTGTGCCAAATCCATCGTTCGGCAGTGAGGTTTATTTTTATAATCTTCCCAATTATTTTCTTGTCCGATCCAATTGCTGATGATACAAACTGTGGCTGCCATATCATATTTTTTTAATAGTGGTAAAGCATTCATAAGATTGTCTTCATAGCCGTCATCAAAAGTGAGAAGAATGGATTTTGACGGAAGAGGAGACTTCAGGGTAAAATGATGATACAGGTCTTGTAAAGATATTGTAGTATACCCATGTCTCTTTAAATATTGCAGCTGCTGCTCAAACATAATGGGTGATACTGTATTGCGATCATTTGGTATATCAGCAATTCGATGGTACATTAAAATAGGGACTTCCTTATTTATATGTTGATAGATTAAAAATAATAGTATTATAATAAGTAAGATAATCATGAGTGAGAAATCCTTTCTGGTGTGATATTATAGAATGCTTTATTTTATCACTATTTTAGCAGTATGTAAAAAAGGTGAGGAGAATTTATAGAATGAAAATTTTTGTGGTAGGTGCGAATGGCCAGCTTGGCAGAGAAATTAAACGACAATTTCAGGATAAATATGAACTGTTCTTGCATGGCACGGATACCTTGAACATCACGGATTTCGACGCTGTTGATACTGCTATTGCCAAAGTAAAACCAGATGTTGTAATCAATGCAGCGGCATATACCAATGTAGAAAAGGCCGAAGAAGATTGTGAAAATGCATTTAAAGTAAATGCAATAGGAGCTGAAAACCTAGCGATAAGCTGCAAAAAACACGACAGTAAGCTGGTGCACATTAGTACTGATTATGTTTTTGACGGAACGAAGGATAAACCATATGAAGAATTTGACCAGCATAATCCTCTTTCTGTATATGGCCGCAGTAAATCCTTCGGTGAAAAACTAATTGAGCAAGTTGGTGGAAAATATTTCATCTTACGTACATCCTGGTTATACGGTGACGGTAATAATTTTGTTCGTACGATGCTGCGCTTGTCTAAAGAAAAAAGTGAAATATCCGTAGTGGGAGATCAATACGGCACGCCTACCTACACGAAAGACTTATGCTGGGCGATTGAGAAAGTTATGTGTACTACGTTTTATGGCGTTTATCATGCTTCTAATGAAGGAAGCTGCAGCTGGTATGAGTTTGCCAAGGAAATTATGACTGGTGCCAAACGCAAGACCATCATAAAATCCTTAACTACAGCCGAATATCCAGTAAAAGCAAAACGTCCTATGCATTCCGTAATGGAAAACAGAATGCTAAAACTTCGTGGACTTAATACGATGAGGCCGTGGCAGGAAGCGTTAAAGGATTACTTGGAGCATAATTGCCAGCAGCTTTAAATCAAAAGAATAACAGCTATGAGGGAGAGGATGATGGAATTCATGAATACGATACTCGTTACAGGCGGCGCAGGCTTTATTGGTAGTAACTTTGTACATATGGCAATCGCTCAAGGGGAAAAAGTGATCAATTTGGATAGCCTTACTTATGCTGGAAATTTAGAGTCGTTACAGGCAATTGTGGACAACCCTAACTATAGATTTGTCCAAGGCGACATTGGTGATGGCTTATTAGTAGATCAGCTGCTGGCAGAGTATTCTCCAGATGCTGTAGTGAATTTTGCAGCCGAATCCCATGTGGACCGTTCCATCGAAGGTCCTGCTGCGTTTATACAAACCAATATTGTTGGTACATTTAATTTATTAGAATCCGTAAAGAAATACTGGCTGAAGCGGGCAGAAGCAGACAAAAATAAGTTCCGTTTTCTTCATGTATCAACGGATGAAGTATTCGGCTCTTTAGGGGAGACTGGATATTTCACAGAAGAAACACCCTATGCTCCCAATTCCCCCTATTCCGCTTCCAAAGCATCTTCTGACCACTTAGTAAGAGCGTATCATCATACCTATGGACTTCCTGTAGTAACGACAAATTGCTCCAATAATTATGGACCGTATCAATTTCCTGAAAAATTAATTCCATTAATGATATTAAATGCATTAGCTGGGAAATCATTGCCTATCTATGGAGATGGAAAGAATGTTCGGGACTGGCTATATGTAGAAGATCATTGTAGTGCCATCTTATCAGTATTGGATAAGGGGAAAATTGGTAAAACCTATAATATTGGCGGGCATAATGAAAAATCGAATTTAGAAATTGTATATAAGATTTGTGATTTACTAGATAAAGCAAGACCAAGAGATACTGGAAAATCATATCGGGAGCAAATTGCCTATGTGAAGGATCGCCCGGGACATGATCGGCGTTATGCCATTGATGCATCCAAAATCAAAAATGAGCTGGGATGGGTACCGTCAGAAACCTTTGAGAGCGGTATAGAGAAAACGATACAATGGTATTTGCACAATGCTGAGTGGTGCCACCATGTTTGTGATGGCAGCTATCGGGGAGAACGACTCGGTCTTGTGTCAGAGGAGAAACAATAATGGGAATTACAAAAGGAATTATTTTAGCAGGTGGCTCTGGTACCAGGCTATATCCATTGACTACCGTAGTCAGCAAACAATTGATGCCGATTTATGATAAGCCGATGATTTATTATCCCTTGTGTACGCTGCTATTGGCTGGTATCAAAGATATCTTGATTATTACGACTCCCCAGGATCAGCCCTTTTTTCAAGCAATGCTGAATGATGGCAGTCAATGGGGGATCAATTTGAACTATGCAGTGCAGCCTAGTCCTGATGGACTTGCCCAAGCCTTTATTATTGGACGAGATTTTATTGGTAATGACAGTTGCGCATTAGTATTAGGTGATAATATTTTTTATGGACATAGCCTGACGGATAGTTTACGCCGTGCTGCCAGCCATGAAGAAGGAGCTACTGTTTTCGCCTACTGGGTGAAAGATCCTGAACGTTATGGTGTAGTCGATTTTGATGATAACAAGCAAGCAGTAAGCATTGAAGAAAAGCCTGACAAACCAAAATCCAACTATGCTGTTACGGGGCTCTATTTTTATGATAATCATGTCGTAGATATCGCTAAAGATTTAAAGCCTTCAGTACGTGGTGAATTGGAAATTACGGATGTCAACCGAGCCTATTTAGAACAAAAAAAATTACGGGTAGAGACCTTAGGCCGCGGTTTTGCCTGGCTGGATACAGGAACTCATGAGTCCTTATTACAAGCAGCTAACTATATTGAAACCATACAACAGCGCCAAGGACTCATGGTTGCCTGTCCGGAAGAAATCGCTTATCGTATGGGACTCATTAATAATGAAAAGCTATTTCAATTAGCAGATCCTCTTAAAAAGAATGGATATGGGCAATACTTATTAAATCTTCTGCAAGGCGGTGCGAAACTATGAATATCATTGAGACGAAATTGCAAGGTGTAGTGATTATTGAGCCAAAAGTATTTGGCGATAATCGTGGTTTTTTTATGGAAACCTGGAATAAGGAAAAGTACGAAGAAGCAGGCTTGCCTTATCATTTTGTGCAAGATAATTTATCTTTTTCAACAAAAGGCGTACTCCGCGGATTGCATTTTCAAAATCCGAATCCACAAGGAAAGCTGGTCTATGTTCTCCAAGGAGAAGTATTTGATGTGGCAGTAGATATTCGAGCAGGCTCATCAACCTTTGGTCAATGGGAAGGCGTTATCCTATCGAATGAAAACAAAAAGCAATTTTACGTCCCAGAAGGTTTTGCTCATGGTTTTTGCGTAGTAAGCGAAACGGCGTTATTTGCATACAAATGTACTGATAAATATAATCCACAGGCAGAGACCGGTATTATGTGGAATGATCCTGATATTGGAATCCAGTGGCCGATGACAGAACCGGTTTTATCGGCAAAAGACAAAGAAAATTTACGACTGCGAGATATAATAAAGAAGTAATGTTGTTTAATAGAATAAAATAGAAATGTCATTGCGAGTGCTAACGAAGCAATCCCTCCTGCAGCAAGATTGTTTTGTTGTCACTGTAATGACAGTAAAGAACAAAACAATCTTACTGAATGTTGAGGATAATCAATGAAAAATATATGGCGCTGGCTAAGTGTTTTGATTATTATGATCATTATTTATTTCCTATCGGATATACCCAATCTTCATTTGATCAGTGAAGCGCAGATCCCACTTTGGTTACGACGTTTCGTTAGCCAATACTACATCAAGATTGGCTCACAAGGTTACTTCTCCTATATGTTTTCGCTGCATCCTGATTTCATTCTGCATAAAATTGGACATATTGTAGCTTTTGGCACACTGGGGATTAGCATCTATTGGGCGACTAGATACTCAGCAGTCTGGGCGATCATCTTAACAGCCATAGCAGCTGCTTTTGATGAATGGCATCAATACTTCATACCAGGCCGCTGCAGCCGCTTCGGTGATGTAGTCCTAGACACGCTAGCAGCCACTATCTTTATATTACTAGTGAAGTCCATGAAACAAAAATCCAAAATTTAGATCTTAATTCCCCTCTAGAGAGGGGTCCCCACAGGGCGGGGTGTGTCCCCCAAAAATAATAGGGAGGAAACAACAATGAATTTTATCATCAGAATGATCATAGGTCTATTGGTCTTATTCATTATACCTCTAACGAATACCTATGCTGAAAATGTAGAAACTCCACCACGAGAAACAGGCTGGTACTTTCCTTATATAGGCCAGGGAAAAGGTACTTGGGATGCCAGCGTAGGGGTTTTTCTTTGGACTGATACCTTCCATACCCGTAATCTGCAATTCAGAGGAGATATGGATTTAGCTCCAGGTGTGCGCTGGCATACCGTGGTTCGTTCCAATCGTGAACAAGATACATTAAGAGGCTTTCATCCTCATTTTGATGAGAACTATCTGGAGGGCTATGGATTTCATGAAAGTCAGAATGGCACCTTAAGTGCCAGTTTGCGCATTGGTAACATGAGATATCTACATTTTCCCTATCCCGATTCCATTGCGGTATTTGATCAAGTGCCAGGGATTAGTGATTTAACCAATGGAGCAAAAACTGGCTACAGTGGAGAGCTCTTGACCTTGGATTATGCTCACAAAACAGGTCTAGGATTACATGTAAGCGGGATCAACTGGGATTTTGGCAAAGAGGGTGGTTCAAAGATCTTAGAGGATTATGTCTTCTACCGCCAGAATTTTGGAAAACTTCACTTTGAAACCCATGTAGGGGGACTAGCAGTAAGACCAGAGCCATTGGGTCGCAAGGAAAATGGTTATAATGTTTATTTGGGAACCACTGGAACCCGATATACAGTCGGATTGCTCTATGAAAAATTACAGAATCAGCCTGCTTACACAGGCATCATGGTGAGCTTCCCCATGAATCATACAACGAAAGCCATGGGTAAGGTAGCCTTTGACTACGATCGTACTCCTGAAGGATTTGCAATGCAAATACCATTAGTGTCAGGCAGGATTGGCGGTATAGAGAAAAAAGTGCCAGAAGGCGGCGTATTGGTCGGAGAAGTCAAAGCAGAACGCCTGCGTACCTATTGGCAGAACGGTCAGGTTCGCAATTACTATGAACATCGTATTTCCTCTTGGGGCGAAACTGGCGGCAGTGATCTGATTGTGGTCATGAAAGAAGAGCCATGGTATCTGCAAACAGAAGCACTCGTCAGCCCTCACAATTTCTCAGTAGGGATTAAGACATGGGAACGCGATCGTCAAGGACCGGCACAGCTGAGTCAGAAAGTGACCTATCAGTTTTATAAAAAATAGTTGAAAGAGAATGCCGTGACAATTTATGCCACGGCATTACTTTTTTACTTTTTTCTGTGCTCTTTGTGTTTAACGTTCTTCACTCTGGTCGCAATGACGCAGGACGCAAGGAGTTTTTCTATGTCAATTACAATCTTAGTTTGCTATAATGTTACAAAAGGTATCTAATAAAGGAGTATTCAAACATGTTTGATCTACATAGTCATATTATCCCGGGTATAGATGACGGTTCAAAAAATATGGAAATGTCTTTGGCGATGTTGCAAATGGCTGTGGAAAATGGTACGAAGGGAATTGTTGCCACTCCACATATCATAGAAGGCGAATGGCTGCCTGCCTGGGATCGAGTTCTTGTTGAATGTGATACACTAAGGCAAGAAGCGCAAAAAGCAGGAATTGAAATACCTATATTTCCAGGTGGAGAAGTTGCGATACATTTCGATATATTAGAAAAATTGAAAGGTCCAGGGTCATATTGTATTAATGGTGGTCGTTATCTATTAGTGGAATTGCCAGCAAACCATATTCCCAGCTTTACGGATGACTTCTTTTTCACCCTTCAAGCCAGAGGGATAACACCGGTCCTAGCACATCCGGAGCGACATCCCGAAATTGCTAAAAAGCCAGAGCTTCTCGCAGAATGGATTGGTAAAGGGATATTGACACAAATGAATGGTACAAGTATCACTGGACATATGGGAGAGCGAGTGATGGCTACGGCAGAGCTGCTGCTGGTTAATAATATGATTCATAGTTTGGGATCTGATGCTCATCGTATAAATCACCGTAATACCAATTTGACTCCTGCAATAAAAAAAATTACAGAGTTGATTGGAATAAAGAAAACACAAAGCATTACAGTGGAAAATTCGAATCATATTATTAGCGGTAAAGATGTGGATATTCCTGCTATCAGCGACATACAATACCCTAAGAAAACCAAGGGAATCATGGCTTGGATAGGTAGTATATGGAAGTGAGATATAGTTGATATTGACAGCAAAAATAAAAAAGAATACAAAGGTATATCAAAAGATATACGACTAAAGTCCTTTACAATGAGATTGTCGTAAAAGGGCTGATATAATGGAAAAACAATTATTGCGCATAACGGAATTGAAGGAACAAATATTAGCTTCAGGTTATCATCCGGTTCAATTTAATGATATGGTAAAAGAAATTATAGGCAAAGTGCTCTTAGCGGATATTAGCTTCGAACAAAGCAGTGAACTAATTGAGAACTTAGAATATTACTGCGAATTTTCTAAGAAATGTAAAAGCAAATTATAAAAATAAATAATTAAAGACATGTAACTAGACCTTCGTAATGAAGGTCTAGTTACATGTCTGGGTATAATATGGAAACAATTTTCATGAAACTGGCAGGATTAATGTATTGAAACATAGAATTGTAATATTCGACTATTTAATATATAAAACAACAGCACTCGGGAGGTTTTTTGGTGAGACGAGCTATCATGATGTTAACTTTAGCTGTATTTATCTTTAATATAGCTGGAAATTTGGTATGGGCGGAAGAATATCGTTTAGATTCAGGTGATATCCTTACGATCGGCGTTTGGGGTTATGAAGAATTGCAAATGAAAGAAGTGGCAATTAGGCCCGATGGAAAGATGTCCTTTCCCATCGTTGGAGAAGTACAAGCTGCAGGGCTTTCTGCAGGAGAATTAACGGATGTACTTACGAAAGGTCTTAGTGATTTTGTAAAAGAACCAAAAGTTAGTATCAATATTGCGAAGCTCCATACAACTCGCGTTTATGTCCTTGGTGAAGTAGCTAAACCGGGTATGTATGAGTTGGAAAAACAGCATAATTTGCTAGATGCTCTCGGCGCTGCTGGAAGCTATACCCAGGATGCAGCCAAGAAGAAAGTACATATTATTCGTAAAGATCAGACGAGTACTCCCATAAAGGTGAATCTAATGAATATCTGGGAAAAGGGGGATATGACACAAAATTATGCTCTTGGGGATGGCGATGTTGTCTATTTATCCGGAAATGGTAAAATTCATTTTGCTTCCGACATTCTCCCATGGATTTCAGCCACATATCAAGTAACAAGAATGAATGATGAGTAATAAATGTGAATAGGAGTTTGGAGGAAAGATAGTGGAAGAAACAACAATCGATCTAAAGGATATAATAAAGACGCTAAAAAAGCGTCGTGGATTAATTATTAAAATTTTTACAGGTATGGTGGTTTTCGCCGTAGCTATAAGCTTTCTGCTTCCACCAACTTATGAGGCAGAGACCAATTTGCGTATTAAGCAGCCCAAAGGACTGGCTAATTCCTTACTTGGGGATTTGCCTATGGGGAATTCAGGGGCAACGAAACAATTGATGTCAACCTATGCGGAAATACTTAAAAGCCGTACAGTAGTGCAGGTTGTAATTGATAAAACTCAAACCGAAGGAGTAGACGAAGAGGATATCCCCACTTACGACGAAATGTTGAAGCGTATTACAACTCAACCAGTTAAGGATACGGAGATATTAAAGGTTAAAGTAACTGCAAAATCTCCTGAAGAAGCTGAATTAGTAGCTAATACGTTAGTAAATACATTCAATGAACGAATGACATATTTAGTACGCTCTGAACAAACTGCAATCCGAGAATTTATCGGTGAGCGCTTGAAAGAGTCCAAAAAAGAACTAGAGCAGGCTGAAACAGTATTAGAAAAATATAAACGAGAACAAAAGATCGTGGCTCCAGAAGAAGAGACGAAGGCCATGGTAGATAAATTTGCAGCCGTTGATAAACTGGCAGCGGAAAACACAGTAGCAATGTCTGCCGCACAAGCAAGACTGGACACTGCCAAGCAACAGCTAAATAAAGAAAAACCAGGTTTTGTTGCTGATAGCCCTCTGATTCAACAATATAAGACTAAGTTGGCAGAATTAGAGGTCAACTTAGTAAGTTTATCTTCCAAATATACGGAAAAACATCCAGAAGTAATGGCGACTCGTGCGGCTATCAATGAAACAAATGGCAAATTGAGTAGTGAAATTTCCCGAGTCATTACTGCAGATGCTCCTTCTATGAACCCTATTCACCAAGGTTTATTGCAGAGCCAAATTGAATCAGAAGCTGAGATTGCGGCTCGTACAGCACAAAGTCAAGCGATAAAAGGTATTATGACCAGTAGTGAACAAGACTTGAATAAGCTTCCAGCTAAGGAACAGGGTTTAGCAAAAGTCATGCGAGATGCCAATGTAAATCAAGAAATTTATATAATGCTCGCCAAACGTCATGAGGAAGCCCGGATTAGTGAAGCTATGCAGCCTACGGATGTACAGATCATTGATGTAGCCATTGCGCCAGAGAAACCGATAAGTCCTAAGAAAACATTGAATGTAGTGATTGCTGCGATTCTGGGGCTATTTGTTGGTACAGGAATTGCCTTTCTCTTAGAATATATGAATAAGACGGTTCGGAATGCAGACGACGTACAGCAGTATCTTGATCTTCCTGTATTAGGGAGCATTCCAGATTTTGATAGCAAAGTAACGATTGGCGAAAAAACTGGAATCTGGTCTAAAATAAAAGGAATGGGGACAGCTAGCAGCAAGGAGGGAAGACCAGGATGACAACGACACGCAAACTCATAGTATACGAAGATGCGAAATCTCCTATTGCTGAGGCATATCGTACTTTGAGAACCAATATCCAGTTTTCGAAAACCGATGGTGAACTAAAGACCATTATGTTTACCAGCTCAGGGCCAGGGGAAGGAAAGTCAACAACAATTGCCAATACCGCAGTGGCTTTGGCGCAGTCTGGAAAGAAAGTTATTCTTGTTGATTGTGACTTGAGGAAACCTGTACAGCATAAGATTTTTGGTAAAAAGAATCGTGGAGTTACGAATATTCTGGTAGAGGAAATAGAGACAGATCGCTTTATCCAAGAAACCCAAGTGGAAAATCTTAGACTACTAACCAGCGGACCAATTCCGCCAAATCCATCGGAATTGTTGGGTTCTGCTAAAATGCAGGAGTTAATCAAGTACCTTAAAACCCAAGCGGATTATGTCATTATTGATGCTCCTCCAGTTATTGCTGTTACCGATGCATCAGTATTGGCTTCCAAAGTGGATGGGATTACTTTAATAATTAATTCAGGATCTGTACGCCCTGAGATGGCTCAAAAGGCAAAAGATTTACTAATAAAAGCCAATGGACATTTGCTGGGAGTTATTTTAAACCGCGTAGAAATTGAAGAAGAACATGCTTATTACTACTATTATTATGGTAGTGATGATAAAAAAATAGCAAAATGATAGATGCCAATACTTAATAATAAAACATCTAGTCGGCAAATAGTCAAACTGACCTAATTGCCAGCTAGATGTATCGTGTAGTTCGAATTGAAAAATTTGTGACATTTTTCAATTCAATTTTAAAATATAAACTCTAAGATATATTCCATATACTACTATTATCCTATTTTAATTATAAATGACGATAATTTGAAATTTCTTTGTTGATATAAAAAAAGAAAATTAAGTAATTCATTAGCGAAAAAAGAAAGGAGACGATGTATATGACACCTCCTACCCATATTTTAGCAGTTAAACAACCTGTACAAGCCAATATATATTCTCGTGTTGGGCGTTATGTGGCACCAGTGATTCTAATAGCAGCGGATTATGTGGCTGTGGTTCTTGCTATATTAACAGCCTGGTATTTGCGTGCTGTTTTACTTCCATATCATTTTCCGACATTACCACCTTTTCATATTAACAACACCTATGTTTATTTTGTATTTCCTTTAACCTATTTTCTGTTTTTGGCATATGAAGGCATGTACAAAAAAAGACTGCCCTTCTGGAAAAGTGTTGAAATATTATTTAAAATCTGTGCTTATGTGAGTGCTTTGGCCATTGTTGTTATGTATTTTACAGGGAAGGCAGAAAACATCTCTCGTGCCTTTATTGGGCTAACCTGGTTCTTTAGTTTTATGTATCTCATTTCTACGCGCTATTTTACTAAAAGGATACTTGTCGGTATTGGTTTATGGCAGAAGCCAGTAGTGATTGTTGGCGCAGGAAAAACAGCAGAAATCTTGGCAAAAAGCTTTGAAGACGAGCCTAATCTTGGATATAAAATTATTGGATTAGTCGAGGATAACTACGTAGATCGTCCTTTAATACACAAATATCCTCACATTGGTGGATTTGCCAATGTAGAGCAGGCTGTCATCAATAGTCGGGTACAGGATGTGATTATTGCTACTCCAGGTCTTGCTAGGGAAGAAATGTTGAATCTAGTATATAGGATTCAGCCTTATGTGAGAAATTTAACCATAGTACCTGATTTGTTTGGTGTTCCCTTAAGTAATATGGAAATAGAAACATTATATAATGAAAAAACAGTGATGTTAAAAGCACGCAACAACCTTTCGTTATTTAGAAATCGATTCATTAAGAGGCTCTTTGATGTTGTAACAGGAATTTTCATTTTCAGTTTTATTTCTCCCATTTTAGTAGTGTTGTATCTGGCTGTGAAATATGATTCTCATGGTCCTGCATTGCACGTTGCTAGAAGACTGGGGAAAAATGGAGAAGAATTTGTATGTTATAAATTTAGAACAATGCATGTTAATGCTGATAATATGCTAGAAGAATATTTTCAACAAAATCCTGAAGCAAAAGAAGAATGGGATAAATTTGCTAAATTAAAAAACGAAGATCCACGTGTTACTAAAGCTGGTAAATGGCTCAGAAAATACAGCTTGGATGAATTGCCGCAGATTGTGAATGTTCTAATTGGTAATATGAGTCTTGTTGGACCGCGTCCTTATTTGCCACGAGAAAAAGCTAGAATGGGATATTTAGCGAATACCATTCTGGAAACCGTGCCAGGTATAACTGGGCTCTGGCAAGTTAGTGGTCGCAATGAGATCGAATTCGAAGGTCGACTACAACTGGACTCTTGGTATGTACGTAATTGGTCAGTGTGGCATGATATGGTCTTGTTATTAAAAACGGTGAATGTTGTTTTAGGTAGAAAGGGCGCGTATTGAAATAATACAAGGTGTAACTATTTTTAAGTACTTATGAGGTTTGTTAATATGGTAATAAAGAAAGAACTTTCTCATGATAAACGTAAGCTTTTGGGAAATACGTTGGCTTATTCAATAATACATTATGCTAACTACTTGCTACCGTTAGCAATAATTCCATTACTTGTTCGTGCATTGGGACCAGAAAAATTTGGGTTGTTAGGTTTAGCACAAGCATTAATGACATACTTAGAAATAATAGTTGATTTTGGTTTATCTATCACTGCCCCTAAAGAAGTTGCACTATACCGGGATGATAGAAATAAATTGAATACTATTTTTAATAGTATTCTTGTTTCAAAAGTATTATTAGCAGTTATTGCATTTCTTGTATTGAGTATTGTCCTTTGTGCAGTTGCAAAATTTAGAATAAATTTATCTATATTTTTAATAATGTTTGGTATTGTTATAGCAAGATGTTTGTCACCAGCTTGGTTTTACCAGGGATTAGAAAAGGTGCAGTTATACCTTTGTATAACTATGTTTTTTCGAATTCTATATGCTGTGAGTATATTTATAATTATTAAATATCCTGAGGATTATTTAATCGCTGCTGGTTTACAAGTGAGTTGCCTAATTATAGGGGAGATGATTGCACTTTGCATTGCAATTCGAAGTCATTCATTTCGTTTTGTTATTCCATCTTG
This sequence comes from Pelosinus baikalensis, assembly GCF_020819555.1. Classification (NCBI taxonomy): domain Bacteria; kingdom Bacillati; phylum Bacillota; class Negativicutes; order Selenomonadales; family Sporomusaceae; genus Pelosinus; species Pelosinus baikalensis. The sequence continues at coordinate 99,203 of NZ_JAJHJB010000002.1, read as the reverse complement.
GCAAGATATCAAGTACGTAAATCAAAATGGTTGGCATTTATTTATGTCAAGAATAACCTTAGCTTTGTATACTAATGGCAATACTGTAATTCTTGGTTTCTACACAAGCGAACTAATTACAGGTTATTATGTAGCAGCAGAAAAGATTATTCGTGCAATTGAGAATATGATTCAACCGGTAGTAAATGCCTTGTATCCTTATATCGTAAGGACTAAAAATATAAAGTTTATGGTGAAAGTAATCGTTATGAGTGTATTAATTTCTAGCTTTGGCACTATTGGATTAATATATTCTTCCGATTTAATTATAATGAAGTTGTTTGGCTCTACTTATTTCGAAAGCATAGATATTTTTAAAATTATGTCCTTGGAACTTGCAATTGTTATTCCTTCCTCTTTATTAGGTGTGACTTATCTGGTTGCTTTTGGTAAAACGAGAATGTTCAGTTTTAGCAATATATTTGGTGTATCATTCTATTTTATAAGTTTATTATTTATTATTCCACACATTAGCATAACTAAGGTAATTATAATTTCAATACTATCCCATCTAATAGTATTATTAATAAGATCATTTGGAGCAATACAAATCTATAGTGAGACAAAGCGATGTAGTGTAAATAGAGAGAAAGGCGTGAAATAATAGTGTTTGAGAATGTTTTGGTTGGTGTATCCTTCTCATCGGATAATAGAGGCGTAAATGCCTTAGGCATAGGAGCATTAATACGCCTTAAACAAAATAATCAATCTAATGATGTTACTGTTATCAATTTTTCTAAAGAAGAAAAAATTGTTGAACACGATATATGGATGCATGGTAGTTATAAAAAAGTAAAAGTATATCATTTTTCATCGAAAACTCTTCTTAAGGCCCTAAGTGCGTTATGGTTCAATCGTTTTCCAAATAAGTTAGCATTGATAATAAAGCAAGCTAAAACTATTTATACAGTGAATGAAGGCGATAGCTTTAGTGATATTTATGGGCTGAAAAGATTACTGTTTTGGTGTTTCATCGCAATGCTCCCAATTATCGGAAAGAAAAGATTGGTCTTTCTTCCACAAACAATTGGACCTTTTAATACTTTTATCGGAAAGATGATGTCAAAATATATTTTAAAATCAGCACAAGTGATCTATGTAAGAGATGAACAAGGTAAAAAGTACTTGGAAGAAGGAAGTATCAGTCATACATTAAGCTGTGATATGGCAGTCTTCATGCCACCAAAGAAGGTGTTAATTGAGGTTCCTGAAAAATGTGTAGGAATTAATATAAATGGATTACTATATTATGAAAGTTATGGCATAATACAAGGACGGTATAGTCATTATAAAAAAATAATAGTAGATTTAATACATGAAGCATTAAAAAACAACTATAAAGTCTTGTTAGTACCACATACATATAACGTTAATAGTCCTGGAAATGAAGATGATTTAAAAGCAACTAGAGAAATATATGATTCTCTAAGACACCCGGATGTATTAATAATTGATAGCGATTATGATGCCCAAGAATTAAAATATTTTATATCAAAGTGTGAAGTTTTTTATGGGTCGCGGATGCATTCTTGCATTGCAGCTCTGTCATCAACAGTTCCAACTGTTGGTCTAGCATATAGTTATAAATTTACGGGAACATTTGGATTGTTTAATCAAAGTCAATGGGTGTTTGATATTGAAAATATAACAGAAGCAGAAATACCAGCATTTATAATTAAGATAACTAGAATATTTGATGATTTGCAAAATATAAAAAAAGAACTAATAGACATGAAAAGCGAAATGGAGAAAAAGTATCTTGAAGGTAAGTAACAACGTAGCTTCAGTAGATAAGAATAGACTATGTCATGGTTGTGGAGCATGTTCCTACATTTGTCAAAGCAATGCAATAACATTAAAGAATGATGGTTACAATAATTACCCTTTTATAGATATAGCAAAATGTAATCAATGTGGCTTGTGTTTAAAGGTGTGTTCTGGTATTCATTTTGATTTAAAAAATACTAGTTGTACAGAACAAGAACTTCTACTTTCTAAGAATAATCTCTATATAGGGCATTCAAATCAAGCTTCTGTCAGACAAAAGTCTGCTTCAGGAGGTATAATAACGCAGATTATATTGAATTTATTACGTGAAAAGATCATAGATGGCGCCATTGTAGCTCGAAATGTTGGAACGATACCTGATATAGGGGCTGCAGTTGTTCATAGCGAAGAGGAAGTGATGAACAGTACATCGAGTATTTATTATCCTGTATCAGTATGTGCAGCCTTGAAACAAATTGATAGAAATAAAAAATATATTTTCGTTGGTAAGGGATGTGATTTGGATTCATTAAATCGAATATCTGTTATTCAACCATGGATAGGTAAAGCAATTCAATTAAAAATTGGGATAATGTGTCATCATACTCCATATGCACAGGAAACAAAAGAACTTGTTGAGAGTGTTGGTATTAGTAATACGCGTTTAACTAGAATCGTTTACCGAGGTTTAGGATGGCCTGGTGACACGGTAATAACAAGTGGGAAACGGCAATATGTTCTGCCATATAAAATATCATGGGGAAAATACTTAGGTAAAAACATCCCATTTAGATGTAAACTTTGCTCTAATGGAATGGCAGGGCATGGAGATATCGTAGTAGGGGATTCATGGAAAATGAATCCCCTACTACAAAAAGATTTAAATGATGGATATTCTCTGTTCATGATAAGAACGGATGCAGCACAAAACGTGTTGGATAAGTTGTGTAAAGCAAATGACATTTCAATTGAGCCTGTGTCGTCCAAATTTCTGATTGATAGTCAAAGCAATTTAATAAGTAAGAATGAATCTGCACTGTTTAAAGTACTTATTTTCAAACTAATGTATAAAGAGAATTTGTTGAATAATACATCATTTAGATACATTATTACGGATACTATTTTTATTCGGTTACTATTTAGTTTTAAAGGATTGAGGAGGTTAGCCAGTGCATTTAAAAATTATTATCTGTATGTGAAAAATAAGAAAGATATGTGAGTGTAGTTTATGAATAAAAAAGTTTATATTGTTATTCTTAATTGGAACGGGTGGAAGGATACAATTGAATGTTTAGAAAGTGTCTTTCGCAGTAAATATAATAATTACAAAGTAATTGTATGTGATAATTGTTCCAACGATGGATCAATAGAAAAAATCAGGCAATGGGCTGATGGTAAGTTAAAAGCAAATATAACAGATGACCCTAGAATTGCCTTCTATACAAGCCCTGCAGTAGAAAAGCCTTTACAATATTTGGAATATACTCGTGAGCAGGTTGAAAACGGTGAACTCAGCATAGATGAACCACCATTAATATTAATTCAAACAGGGAAAAATTTAGGCTTTGCAGGTGGCAATAATGTTGGGATGCGATATGCCTTGGCAAAAAGTGATTTTGACTATATATGGTTGCTTAATAATGATACCGTTGTACAAAATGATACATTATTATACTTATTAGAACATGTTAAAGGGAAACCGCAAATGGGGATATGTGGTTCAACTTTACTATTTTATGATAATCCTGATAAAGTTCAAGCATTTGGTGGAGCTGTCTATAATAGTTGGCTAGCCTTGTCTAATCATATTGGGTTGTACCAAGATTACAATGTACCTGTTGATTATTTGGAGATCATTGAAAAGAAAATGGATTATGTAGTTGGTGCTTCCATGCTTGTAAAAAGAGAGTTTTTATTGGATATTGGACTAATGTGTGAGGACTATTTCTTATATTATGAAGAAGTAGATTGGGCTATTAGAGCGAAAAAAAAATACGTGTTAGGGTATGCTCCGAGTAGTATTGTTTACCATAAAGAAGGAGCGAGTATTGGTTCGAGCAGTAATCCATTAGAAAAGAGCTTCATAGCTGATTTCTATGCAAATAAAAATCGAGTAGTTTTTACAAAGAAGTATTATCCTTGGCTCTTGCCTGTTGTATACAGCAGTTTATTAATTTCGATAGTCAATAGAATACGACGAAGACAATGGAGTAGAGTAATTTTTCTAATAAAAATATTATTTTCTTTAGGGGAATATAGACATGAAAGAAATTAAGTTGTTGTGTGTGTTTCTATTTATTCTGCTTGTGCCTTTCCAAGACACTAGTTTGCAGCAATACTTTGGTTTTTTAGGAGCAAGTCCATCCTTTTTTCCAATTTCGGTTCTTATATTCTTATCAATTATAGAAGGATTGATAAATTATAGAAACATAAAAATCAAAAAAGTAAATCTAGTCATTTTTCTTTATGTCGTACTAATAAGTTCATTTTATTTGATAATATTTGGTACGGAATCTCACGGAGAAAACCTCATCATTAAAGCGTTTAAAATAGCAATATTAACAGTGTTGTTTTTGTATCCTATTTTTTATATTAATTATGATCATAAGTGGGTACGTATTAGTATTAAAATAGCGTTTCTAATTAGTGTAATTGGAGTAATCTTAAATGATTATATCGATACTTCTTTAATGTTTCATTATCACGAAAATTTAAATATGAGGCCACGTGGATTTTCGTTGGAAAGTAGTTGGTTATCATCAGTTATAGTAACATTAGGTTTGCTAGTTTCTTCTTATTCTAAGAGTAAAATAAGGAAGATTATATATATCTTTATTATGTTGTCTGGATTAGCTTATTCCGCTTCTAAAGGAGGAATAATTGCCATGTTATTAGCTGGCTTTTGTATTTCATTTTTTTATCTAAGAGGATTTTGGCTTAAAGTTACCTTTACTTTAATGATGATTATTGCGAGCGTCTATTTATATGGTTTCCTTGATATTATTTTTTTAGTAGATATTAATGAATATACATCAACGGCAACGCGCAGTGGATTAGCAATTACATCTCTATTTATGATATTGTCGAACCCCTTTGGTGTTGGTTTTACAGGTTTTTTACCTGCAATTAATGTTTATATACCGCAGGCAATTGAATTTATACAATATAATTTAAATATTAGTTTGAATTTTAGTGAATTGTCATCATATGTTGCTGTTGATTCTGCTCAAAATATAAGCGCAAAATCCTTTTTGTTAGAATATTCTTGCTACTTTGGATTGCCATTTTTAATAATATTCCTTAGATTTCATAATTTGTTAATTGAGAAGATGAAAGGGTCCAATAATATGTATATTTTAATGGCATTAATATATACATTGATTGGATTATCTACTTACTTAGGCGGAGTTGGCTTATATAACGTATCTTTATTGTATGGAGTGATATATAGTGAAATTATGCAAAAAAAGAATATTCATAGTATCTAACTTTCCATACTCTTCTCTATCAATTATTTAATCTCGAAAAGGAGTGAAATGGAAGCTTCTTGCGCTATGAGGCTAGGGGTTTACAATATTTTCAAGAAATATGGGGTGGCTTATTATGAAGCTTGCAGGAAAAAAAATATTAGTCATTGCACCTGATTTTCCTTATCCGGCCAATCATGGTGGGCGACTGGATATTTGGGGACGAATAAAAACACTGGCACAATTAGGGCTTAAAATAGATTTAATAGTAACTACAAAGGATAGAGTTAGTTCTAGTGATATAGAAGTAGTAAAACAGTATGTGGAAAATATTTATTTGTGTAAACGTGTAAATCGAATTATTGATGTTTTTTCTCGTTTGCCCTTGCAAATGAATTCAAGAAAATCTTTAGAACAAATCAAACTTAGTGGGACTTATCATTTTGCTCTTCTAGAAAGTCAATATGTTTTTCCTATAGTTAGAAATCATACATTGAATGCTGAAAGAATTATTCTTAGATTACATAATGATGAAACCGCATATTTTTGGGAATTAGCCAAAAGTGTCAGATTAGGTTGGAAAAAAGTCTATTATTTATTAGAATCATATAAATTTAAATTAGCTGAGCCTGAGCTTTTTAAGTATTTAAAAAACGTAATGTTTATTTCCAAAGATGAAATGAATGCATATCATAATAGATATGCTAAATTAAATAGTATCTTTTTGCCACCGCCTATTTCAAAGAAGCATTGTCAAATATCCTTGGCATCGAGGAGAGTATTATTTATTGGTTCATTATTCATGATAAATAATCAAGATGCTATTAAGTGGTATATTGATCATATCCATAAATTATTAACTGATATTGATGGATATGAATTTATTATAGTGGGAAATAGTCGAGGGGAATGCCTAGAGTGGCTATATAAATTAATTCAAAATGAAAAAAATATTCATGTATATGATAGTCCTAAAGAGTTAGAAAAATTTTATGAAAATAGCAGCGTTTTTGTTAATCCTATGCTTCATGGAGCAGGCGTCAAATTAAAAACTATTGAGGCTATAACAAATGGCCTTCCTGTTGTTTCTACTACAGTTGGTAATCAAGGTACAGGACTCGTCAATAAAGAGCATATTATGATTACTGATGATCCTAAGTTGTACGCTAAATACATACGGGAATTCATATTAGATTCTGAAAAGGGTAAAGATATTGTCAGAAATGGGCAAAAATATTTATCTGAGCATTATGATCAAAAGTTTTTACTGAAGAAATACTTATCAGCGTTAACAGGAGGATAGGCGGTGTGAATCGTCTCGTTATTTTGAGTTGTCTTGATACATAGGGGGTATGGCGATACTTTAATAAATGCTGGAAGTGCTTCCAAAAGTAGATGATATAATATGGTTGATTTTTTCTAGTATTAAGTGCGGACTGATTAAAAAAGCCACCTATCATAGAAGTAGTAAATATTCTTGAAATGAGAAAGTGCTACTACATGTATTAGTGCTTGGCCGTCCGCCCGTGTGAGGATTGTATTATATGAATACATAATTACAATTCACAAAAAATTGACATTTATGCAGAAGGACTGATTTTCTTTGATGCCTATTTCAAAATTTCTTTTATATTTAATGGGTTTACCTAAAACTTTATATTTTAATTTTAAATATTTAAAACTACAAAATGCAATTAAACTTCCAATTCTGGTTTCCCATAGAGTTTGTCTAATGGAAATGCGGGGGAAGTCTAAAGATCGATGCACCTATAAAATTTGGCATAATACAGATTGGATATGGCTCTGTTAAAATTTTTGATCAGCATAGAGCTCGAAGTATATGGCAAGTTTCTGGAACAATAACTTTTAAAGGTAAAGCAAACATTGGGCATGGTTCTAAAATTTCTGTTAGTGGTAATTTAACACTAGGGTCAAATTTTATAATAACTGCTGAAAGCCAAATCATTTGCCAGAAGGAAATTTCCTTTGGTAACGATGTATTAATTTCTTGGGATAATCTTTTCATGGACACTGATTTTCATAAGATTATATGCAATAATGAGATTTCTAATTCACCTAAAGCAATAGCTTTAGGGAATCGTATTTGGGTTGGCTGTAGATGTACAGTATTAAAAGGAACTCAGATATGCGATGACGTTGTAATTGCAGCTAATAGTACTGTTTTTGGTGTTTTTGATGAGACTAAAATAATCATAGGTGGTAACCCCTCAAAAATTCTAAAAAGAAATGTTACATGGAAGTTATAGATAATTTAGTACTGGAATTGTAGTGTCTGAATCCAAAGCGAATTCCTGTCCTGTGCGTTACTATGATAAGGGTAGTCTGCTACATAAGCCTTAAGCAGTCACTGCAGGTAAGTAGCGCACAATTATTAAAATGATAATATGCATTATTCATGTAAGCCTGTTAGTTATTTTGGTCAATGGGAATCTCTTGAATAGTAGAAAGAGGGATTGTGTGAAAATCTTACATATTGGTGAGTATATTAAAGGTGGAGTAGCGACTTATATTCGTATGTTATTAGAATTCCAAAGTTGCCATGATAAAATTGATACTGTTGATTTAATATTAAGTAGGAATCATTCAGAAACGAAATGGTCATTATCCGATAATCATATCTTTTATTATGAGTATGAAAGGAAAGTAGTATATATTTTTAAGGCTATTTTTCAGATATATAAGCATATCCGTACAATTGATCCTGATATTATTCATGTGCATAGTACATGGTCTGGAGTTTTTGTAAGAATATTATATTTTTTGAGTTATCGAAGACCTAAAATTGTATATTGTGCACATGGTTGGTCTTTCTTGATGGAGATATCAAATTTTAAAAAGAAAATATATGCATCTATAGAACGACTGCTTGCTTATAAAACGGATGCAATTATTAATATTTCACAATATGAGCATAATTATGCAATTAAATATGGTATTCCTGCTTCAAAATGTGTAATGATTTATAATGGTATACAAAAAACAAATTATAATGAGAGTAAAAAGCAAAATTTCCAGATTAATGAAGATAAAATAAATATATTATTTGTTGGTAGATTTGATAGACAAAAAGGACTTGATATTTTATTAGATACATTTGCTGAGTATAAATTAGACAATATTGAATTATATTTAATTGGGGATTCTGTACTGAATAAACATAAAATTAGTATACCCAATAGTGTTCATCAACTAGGATGGGTGGATAATAGCATAATTGATGAATATTATTCTATGTGCGATGTAGTAATTATCCCATCTCGTTGGGAGGGATTTGGTTTAGTTGCGGTAGAAGCTATGAAGAATAAAAAAGCTGTCATTGCTAGTAATCGTGGTGCTTTGCCTGAAATCGTTTTAGATAATTATAATGGCTATATTATTGATATTCATAAAAGGGATGAGCTTTATTCGCTCTTAATAAACTTAGATAAAGTTAAATTAAAAAAAATGGGGGAAAATGGATATGCGCTATATAAACAGAAATTTACTGATGAAATCTTAAACAAACAGATTTTAGAATTATATATGAGATTACTTGATTGATCATCCTGTAGGTATTAAAGGGATATGAGAATAATTTGTAACTCCAAGAAAAGTGGCGATGACTCCAAGAAAATATAATTATCGCCAAAATGTTACCTCCTAAAATAAGTAAATGGTTGTTGCTACCTCATACTATCCGGAAGTACGATATTTAGTGTGTAAGCGTAAATAAGCCCGCCTTGAAGAAAGGCAGAGCTTATTTTACGCTTACGTATGTTGATGTAATGATGCATGTCGATAGGGACGGTTCTTAATGACAGGGTATTGGGAAAATATTAAAATAGCGTAGGGTGATAATATGCCAAGAGGTGCCAGGGTGCTGAGTGAAACTGGAGTATATCATGTGATGCTTCGAGGTAATGAGCGGAAGGATATTTTCATAGATGATGAAGATAAAGTAAGATTCTTAGATGTGTTATATGCGAAGCGAGAGCACGAAAGCTACTATCTTTATTCCTATTGTTTGATGGATAACCATGTTCATTTGGTATTTAAGGAAGCTAACGATAGTATATCTAGGATTATGAGACGGATTACTATGAGCTATGCAGGCTACTTTAATCGAAAATATAAACGATCTGGGCATTTGTTTCAAGATCGGTACAAAAGTGAGAACGTTGAAAGTGATAGTTATTTGCTTACTGTCATACGGTATGTGCATCAGAATCCAGAGAAGGCAGGGATTGCAAAGACGGAAACGTACCCTTGGAGTAGTTGTTCCGGATATTTGAGGGGAACTGGAGATAGCTACTTACCAGAATTTGCTGAAATTTTAAATATGTTCTCTGAAAACCGTAATGTAGCGATAGCATGTCGTCGGGGACGGTACTTAGTGACAATGTGAATATCACGAGCACACCCTGTCACTGCGTGCCACCCTTCTCTAGAGGGGAATGGAGAGAGTCCCGCCTTTTTGTCAAGGTGGGGATTACGCTTGCGATTTGATAATATTCGTCGGGGTGTGTGCGGACGTTGATGAAGGTAAAGTCCAAGGAAAGCGAGAACAAGAAATCTACTAGAGGTATTCTTCTTGTGATAGACAATCACCTGTTGATAATTTACAAATGAATCGGCTATAATATAAGTGAATTAAATATTAGCCGAAGGTGGTTATAAGATGAATTATATTAAACGTGATATGGAAAAGGTAGTTGTAGAACTTTCAGAGCAGTATCCTGCAATTCTAATTACAGGACCTAGACAAGTCGGAAAAACAACAATGCTTCTGAATCTGTGTGTCGATGGGGACGGTTCTTATTGACAGGGTATTGGGAAAATATTAAAATAGCGTAGGGTGATAAATATGCCAAGAGGTGCCAGGGCGCTGAGCAAAACTGGAGTATATCATGTGATGCTTCGAGGTAATGAGCGGAAGGATATTTTCATAGATGATGAAGATAGGATGAGATTTTTAGACGTATTACATACAAAGCGAGAACGGGGAAGTTATTATATTTATTCCTATTGTTTGATGGATAACCATGTTCATTTGGTACTTAAAGAGTCTAACGATAGTATATCTCGAATTATGAGGCGGATTACGACGAGCTATGTGGGTTATTTTAACCGAAAATATAAACGAGTGGGGCATCTGTTTCAAGATCGGTATAAAAGTGAAAATGTAGAAAGTGATAGTTATTTGCTTACTGTCATACGGTATGTGCATCAGAATCCAGGGAAGGCAGGGATTGCAAAGACGGAAACGTACCCTTGGAGTAGTTGTTCCGGATATTTGAGGGGAACTGGAGATAGCTACTTGCCAGAATTTGCTGAAATTTTAAATATGTTCTCTGAAAACCGTAATGTAGCGATAGAGGGGTTCAAGAAATTTCATATGGAATTTAGTCAAGAGGCATGCATGGACGTTATGGAAGATTGTAAATCGGATGATAATCACGAAGCGCAGATTCAAGAGTTTTTGCAAATTAGGGGAATTGCATTAATGGACATTTCGAAACCAGAATATCTAGATACTCGTAAAGAATTGATTATTTGGCTGCAAGAGAATACTGCTGTGTCAGGAAGAAAACTGGCGGAGGTAACGGGAATTAATAGGGAAACTATTAGAAAAATCCTTGCAAATAAATAGTTGGTGTGACAGAGGTACACGTTTGGAAACATATGTGTCATATGGGACGGTACTTCTTGACAATGCATCTTGTGAACACACCCCGTCACTGCGTCCACCCCTCTTTAGAGGAGACTTTCATATAGTGTTTTGAAGGTATTATTGGTATAATAACAAATATAGGTCGAGTGGATATGAGGCGGTGTAAATCATGACAAAGAAAAAGCTTGAAATGGATTTGATTCAAAAGTTAAGAGGTTTTTTTGCGGAGCGTCAGGATATTATGTTTGCTTGGTTGTTCGGTTCTTATGCTACTGGTTTTACTACTCGTTTCAGTGATATGGACATTGCTGTTTATGTTGAGGATCATACGGTATTGACAGATATGGATTGGTATTTGCAATTAAAGGCAGATCTTATGGAGCTGGTGAACAAAGAAATTGATTTAGTGGTGCTAAATAATGCTAAGCCCTTGATTAAACATACAGCAAATATGCAAAAAAAGATACTTTTATCGCGCAATGCATTGTTTGAAGCAGAATACTCCTTGCGGGTTGTTAAAGAATACAATGATGTGAGATATTGGGCGCGTTATTCTAGGCAGCATTTATTGAGAGGGAACAAGAATGGTTAAACGGGACGTCTTAGAGCGAAAATTATATCAAATTGAAAAGTCACTACGAAAAATACAGGTTTATACTTCACTAAATTATGATGAATTTATTAGTCATCCAGTTGCTAGAGATGTAGTAGAATATAACCTCTTCATCATTATCAATTGTATGATTGATATTGTAAATCATATTGTAGCTGATGAAGAGTTAGGGGAAATTGATGTGCTATCCGATGGTTTTCGAATTTTGTCGGATCATGGATATTGGACAAAGCTGCAGGCTGCTATCTATATTAAAATGGTAGCATTTCGTAATATGATAGCTCATCAATATATTGATGTAGATGCAAATGTGGTATATATGATTTTACAGGAAAAATTAAAAGATGTTGAAACGTTCAAACAGCAAGTTATCAATAAAATTTAATTTACAACCAATTAGGTATTTCATCAAAAGGTATGTTTGTGTGTAATTAAAAGTTTGTATTTGATAGGAGGTGTATAATGTGGAAGAAATATTACGGCAGTTGTTAGAAGGACAGAATCGGGTAGAGTCTCGATTGGAAGGTATAGATGGGAATGAAGAGAACGATTTTGGCAGCTGTAGCTTTGCTATCGCTGCTTTATTGCGTAAAACAAATACCGAGAGGAGCCGTTTCATTGAAAATCATAATTCTAGCAGGTGGTGGCGGGACTCGTTTATTCCCATTATCCCGCACCTGTTTTCCTAAACAATTTATGAAGCTTGGGACTGAGCAATCCTTATTGGCGCAGACAGTTACTCGTTTTATGCCTGTAGCCAAGGTGGCAGATATGGTGATTGTCACCAATCAGGAATATATTCATCATGTTAAAGCAGAGTTAGCTGCTTGTGGGGCGATGGATGTCCATATTTTATTGGAACCCGTAGGGCGTAATACAGCTCCAGCCATTGCATTGGCGGCAAGGTACTGTATTGATGAATTGGGTGCTGGAGAAGAGGAAGTCATGTTTGTGACACCTTCGGATCATATTATTCGCAAAAATGATCTTTTTATCAAGTCTGTAAAGCAGGCTGAAGAAATGGCACGGCAGGAAAATATCGTTACCTTTAGCATAAAGCCTGATAAACCTGAGATTGGGTATGGGTATATTGAAGCTGGTGAGGCGTGTGGATATGGTTTTGCTGTGAAGTCTTTTAAAGAAAAACCTAGTCAGGAAGTAGCTGAAGAATATGTAGCAGCAGGGCGATATTATTGGAATTCAGGAATGTTTGCAGTTACTATGGGGCAAATCATGAGAGAGTTTTCTACCCATCAACCTGAGATCTATCAATTAGCATCTACTAACTATGCCGATGCATTGGCTCAGTTTGAAAACATGCCCAATATTTCAATTGACTACGCGGTGGCGGAAAAATCGGATAAAGTAGTGACGATTCCCTTATTAGCTTATTGGAATGACATTGGTTCCTGGGATGCTATTTACGATGTATTAGACAAGGATACGGATGGCAATGCCGTCAAAGGTGATTGTATACCGATTGATTGTACGAATACACTCATGCTAGGACGCAGTCGTTTGATAGCTGGCATTGGCCTTGAGGATTTGCTAGTGGTGGAAACGGATGATGTGATAGTAGTAGCTAAGAAGGGGGAATCCCAAAAGGTTAAAGACTTGGTCAATGAATTGAAAGATCGGGGACGCCGTGAAGCGGACGAGCATACGACCTTATATCGGCCATGGGGGAGTGTTACTGTCTTGGGTGGCGGACCAGGGTATAAGATGAAGCAAGTCAGAGTTAACCCTGGACAAGGGCTTAGTCTGCAAATGCATTATCATCGCACGGAACATTGGATTGTGACGGGTGGTACGGCGCAAGTGACCCTGGGGGATGAAGTAAAGATGGTACATGAAAATGAGAGTGTATTTATCCCTATGTCTACCAAACATCGTTTAGAAAATCCAGGACGGATTCCGTTGGAGATTATTGAGGTGCAGAATGGCAAGTATTTAGAAGAAGATGATATTGTACGGTTTGATGATGTGTATGGGAGAGTGTGACGAACACACCCCGCCCTCTGGGCACCCCTCTCTAGAGGGGAATTAGGACAAAGATAATTTACAGTTATAGTTTTGCTATCACTGCTTGCTAGATGGATATTTTTTATGCATAAATAAGGAGACAAAGTCGCTTGCGACTTTGTCTCCTTATTTATATTTGGCATCGCCAAGATTAAAAAATTTATGTGATGCTTCTATTTGTTAAGTTCTCGTTACTTGTCCGCAGAGGCTTTTTTTATGCCATATTTATAAAGAATAAATTCTCTAGCCAGGTCTAGCTCTTTTTTTACATGGTCAGGAAGATTATCTATTTCATCATCATTTTGCCTAGTATCTACAATATCATCTTCTGCGAAAAAGTCAGATAAAGAAATTTGGAGAGCATTACAGATTTTTTCTAAAGTGATAATATTTGGACTTTTTTCACCTATTTCTATTTCGCGTAAGGTTGCTTGCCCTATTTCTGCAAGTTGAGAAAGTTTATTAGTACTGTAGCCTTTTTTTTTTCTCAAATGAATAATACGTTCAGCGGTAGTCATAATATAAAACCTCCAATTAACGCTAAAGCAATTATAACATAAATATTTAAAACAAAATTAACGCATTAGCATTGACTAATTAACGCAGAAGCATTACAATGACAACGAGGGGGTGATGATTGTGAAAAATTTAGAAGAATTCCGTAAAGCAAAAGGGTGGTCTCAAAAGAAGTTAGCGGATCAATCGGGTGTTTCCCAAACTTATATATCGGAGCTGGAAGCGGCTAAGAAGCAGCCGACTGTCCTTATCGCACAAAAACTTGCCACGGCCTTTGGAATATCTCTTGCAGATTTGTTACGTGACGAGTTCAGAGCCCCCAAATGTAAGGAGGTGAAAGAGATAGATTCTGGATCAGAAAGGAGTGTGTAGGTATCGATGATTCTATCGCATCTATTTACAGTATAGCCAAAAAGAAATCGTAAATCCATTTTTTGTTAAACATTGTTACAGTTCCAGGTAGGTTATTGTTATATCATAAGTAATCGCAATATTTTGATAAATCATTTAATAAGAGAACGATAAAACATAGGAGGTACGATAAATGGGGTCACTTGCTAAGAAATACGAGGTCGAAGATGTTCCTGCAGGACGAGCTGCTATGACGGATGCAGAGTGGAAAGCGGCCATTCGATTTGATGCTACAGATTGGGGCTGGATTATCATGAGCATTGGCATGGCCATTGGTGCAGGAATTGTATTTCTGCCTGTACAGGTTGGCCTAATGGGGCTATGGGTATTTTTACTTTCTTCTGTTATTGGCTATCCTGCCATGTATTTATTTCAAAAACTATTTATTAATACGTTGGCCGCTTCGCCTGAATGCAAAGATTATCCTAGTGTGATTGCAGGGTATCTGGAAAGAATTGGGGGATGTTTTTAGGGGCGTTATATTTTGTCATGCTGGTGATTTGGGTATTCGTATATTCCACTGCTATTACGAATGATAGTGCTTCTTTTATACAATCCTTTGGTTTGACGAAATCCTTGCTGTCGACCAACCCTTTTTATGGTTTGTTTTTAATTTGCTGTTTGGTGGCGTTAGCTTCGCGAGGAGAGAAGGTATTGTTTAAGATTTCTACGGGGATGGTACTGACAAAGCTGTTTGTGGTAGCTTTTCTTGGACTGGCTATGGTGAGTTGCTGGGATTTGGCAAATATCGGTCCCGTTCCATCATTAGGGAGTTTAATAAAGGATGCAGTGGTGATGCTTCCCTTTACGTTAACATCCATATTATTTATTCAAAGTTTGAGTCCGATGGTGATTTCCTACCGATCTCATGAGAAGTCCATTGAAGTAGCAAGGTATAAAGCAATGCGTGCCATGAATATTGCCTTTGGTGTTTTATTTGTTACCGTGTTCTTTTATGCCGTATCCTTTACCTTAGCTATGGGTCATGAGCAAGCCGTCCATGCTTCTGAGCAAAATATCTCGGCTTTGGCGATGGTGGCACAGGGGAGCGGTACCAGCAATCAGCAAATGGTGAAGATTTTTAGTTTGATTTTGAATATTTTTGCTGTAATGACAGCTTATTTTGGCGTATATCTAGGATTTAGAGAAGCGTGCCAAGGTTTGGTCATGAATGTGCTGCGGCGTATAGTCCCAGAGGAGCGCATTCATAAGACGCTTGTCGGCTACGGTATTATGGGTTTTACCGTATTGCTGTCTTGGGGAGCGATTGTGCTGAATGCGCCCGTCTTGAGTTTTACATCCATTTGTAGTCCGATATTTGGTTTGGTAGGCTGTTTAATTCCAGCGTATCTGGTGTATCAAGTACCATTTCTTCATCAATATAAAGGAATTTCACTAAAAGTAATTATTGCGACGGGTATTTTACTTTGTATATCTCCATTTTTAGCCTTTGCGTAATACTCGTATCTCTTTGAGGATCAATAAAATGAGGAGAATTTGATATGAAAAAGATAAATTCTAAAATGGTCAATCCTTTATGGCTGGAAATGATCAAGGTTGTAAAAAGAGAGGTAGTACCTGCATTGGGGTGTACTGAGCCCGTTTCCTTAGCGCTGGCTGCAGCTATCGCAGCGCAGAGGTTAGGTAAGCCAGTTGAAAAAATTGAAGCTAAGGTCTCAGCGAACTTGATGAAAAATGGTATGGGAGTCACCGTACCAGGAACAGGTATGACAGGGCTCTTTATTGCCGTTGCTGTAGGTGCGATTGGCGGTGATCCGTGGGGGAAGCTGGAAGTTCTGAAGAATCTCACTCCTGCGCAGGTCAGAAAAGCACAGCAAATGGTTTCCCAGGGGCGGGTTCAGGTTATGGTTGCCGATGTACCCCATATTTTGTATTCCGAAGCAAAAGTAATGCATGGAGAAGAGTGGGTAACCGTTGCAATTGCCGATACTCATACCCAAGTGGCACGCATTGAGGAAAATGGCAAAGTGGTATTTGAAATGGAGCTTGGGGATTATGTAGCAAATGCTATGGAAGATAAATCCACCATAGCTGGTATTAAGGCTCGGGATGTTTTTGATTTTGCCATGGGAGTGCCTTTAGAAATGATCCGTTTTATCCATGAAGCTGCTGAGTTGAATACTTCTTTATCCCGAGAAGGTATGAGTGGGCAGTATGGTTTACATATTGGGACTGCTATGGATCGTCAGAGGCAGCAAGGACTCTTAGCAGATGGTCTATTAACTCAAGTATTGATGCGTACTACCGCCGCGTCTGATGCAAGAATGGGAGGGGCAGCATTGCCGGCGATGACCAATTCCGGTTCTGGCAATCAGGGAATAGCGGCAACCATGCCTGTCGTAGTGGTTGCTGAATATGTAAAAGCGAATGAAGAATCGCTCATTAGGGCGTTAATGCTGTCGCACATGATGGCCATCTATATCCATGATAAGCTCCCCAAGTTATCGGCATTGTGCGCCGTTACGACGGCTTCTATGGGAGCTGCTGCAGGAATGGCTTGGCTGCTGAAAGAGGACTTTAGGGTGGTCAGTATGGCCATTTCTAACATGATTGGCGATTTGGCGGGGCTTATCTGTGACGGTGCGTCCAATAGCTGCGCTATGAAGGTGTCTACTTCTGCTATGTCTGGGTATAAGGCAGTATTGCTGGCTCTTGAGGGAATTCGGGTTACAGGGAATGACGGAATTGTGGCAGAGGATGTGGATCAATCCATTGCCAATTTGGGAGTACTGGCCTGCCAAGGAATGACCCAGATGGATAAGCAGATTTTACAAATTATGTTGAATAAAAAATAGGAAAATATGTTGGGAGGAGAATGAAGAGAAGAACTGATGAAACAAGGGGAAGAAGTCATTGTGACTTTTTCCCCTTGTTTCATCAGAAGCGTTTGTAGTTAGATTTTGACGATCATCATTTTATGTATTCGATTATTCTATTAAAACAACGGGTTTAATCAAATCCTTTGGTTTATCTTTCATAAGGAAAAGTGCTTCTTCAATATGATTAAATCCTGTAAAAACGTGGGTGATTAGTCTGCTTAAATCGACACGGTTATGCTGCACAAGGTTGACCAGCATTTCCATTCTATAGCGACCGCCAGGACAGAGTCCGCCTTTTATGGTCTTGTGAGCCATTCCACAGCCCCAGGCTAGGCGAGGTACGGGGAGACTTTCACCGCTGCCATGATAGTTTACATTGGCAACGACGCCACCGGGTTTAACAATGGAAATTGCTTGCCCCAAGGTTTCGATACCGCCTCCAGCCAAGATGACTCGGTCCACCCCTTTGTTTTGGGTCAGTTCCATGATTTGCTCCACGATATCGCCATTTTTGTAATTGACAATATCCGTTGCCCCGTAGAATTGGGCTGCTTCTACACATACAGACCGACTGCCGACGCCGATAATCCTGCCTGCACCACGCAATTTTGCACCAGCTACTCCCATTAGACCAACTGGGCCAATGCCAATGACTGCGACGCTGGAACCAAATTGAATATCCGCTAGTTCAACGCCATGGAAGCCCGTTGTCATCATATCTGTGATCATAACGGCACTAGGCAGGGGAATCTCTTTCGGCAAAATCGCCAAATTCATATCCGCATCATTGACATGGAAGAATTCACCGAAAACACCATCTTTAAAATTTGAAAATTTCCATCCGGCCAGCATGCCATTAGAGTGCTGGTGAAATCCTGCTTGCGCTTCAAGTGAGCGCCAATCTGGAGTAATGGCTGGGACGATTACGCGATCACCCGGTTTAAAATCGTTAACCTTATCTCCTATTTCCACAATTTCACCGACAGCTTCATGACCAAGAATCATGTCGTGTCTGTCACCGATTGCTCCTTCAAAAACTGTATGAATATCCGAGGAGCAGGGAGAAATCGCTAACGGTCGTACCATTGCATCGTAAGGACCTATTAGTGGTTTTTGTTTTTCGATCCAGCCTACTTTATTGATACTTAGCATTGCAAAACCTTTCATCATGTTCAGCCTCCCTATATTTTTTGCGTGAAAGTGAATGTTCTTTATTTCACAATTATAAGTTATTTATATCACATATTAATGGTTCTGTAAATATTATTTATATATTTGGTTAAATCAAAAGAACTGGTCAGGAAGTATATTTTCGATGAAAAATACTCTCTGACTAGTTCTTTTTTTATTTTACCCCAAAGCATAGTGAATCCCAAAAATATAAATTTTACTAAATTTTAACAGATCGTCATATTTTTGTCACATCTTTATAGTATCCTAAATTTGGGAAATACAAACAAATTACAAATTTGGAAAAACATTATGATGAAAAGTATTTAATACTAGGAAACTAATTCTAAGAGTTGCATATATTGATAAGGTAGTGAATTTTTAGATTATGAAAGGATGATATATAAATAGTAATATTTTACCTTATTGAGAATAGAATGGATATTATGCGAACATATAGTTTATATGAAGTGTCATGGAGGATGATATTGTGAATAAACAGTTAGCGCGAATTGCAGAGTTAGAGCAGCTAATCATAGCTGCTGGCTATCATCCTGCTCAGCTTAACGACATTACCAGAGAAGTCATTGGAACCACTCATTTAGATGCTATTACTCGTGAACAGAGTTGTGAATTAATCAAAACATTAGAATACTATTGCGATTTTGCTAAGAGGTGCCAAAAAAGCAAATTGTAGAAGGTGAGATTGGAGACCTCTAATGAGGTCTTTTTACCTTTCTTGGTCTTGAACAGAATATTATGATAATTGTATTTATACAGATGAATTGAATTTTTGATAAAACGGCACGTAGGAGGTTTTTTAGTGAAGTATGTTATTCATATTGTTGTTGTAACTGTATTTGTAGTAAGTATGGCTATGCATGTTGTTTGGGCAGAAGAATATCGCCTTGGTCCAGGTGACATTCTTACTTTTGGAGTATGGGGCTATGAAGACTTACAGGTCAAAGAACTTGCAATCAGACCTGATGGAAAAGTTGCTTTTCCTATTGTTGGGGAAATTGACGCGTTGGGAACTTCTACAGGCCAATTGACAGAACTACTCACTGAAGGTCTCAGCCATTATATCAATGATCCTAAAGTAACCGTGAATATTATTAAATTTCGCACAATCCGGGTCTATGTACTGGGTGAGGTAGTTAAACCGGGGATGTATGAACTGGAGAAACAGCATAATTTACTTGATGCTCTTGGTGCAGCTGGAAGTTATACCCGAAATGCAGCCAAGAAAAAAGTCTATATCATTCGTAAAGATCAGACAAGTACTCCGGTAAAGGTAAATTTGATGAACATATGGGAAAAAGGAGATATGACACAAAATTATGCACTAGGTGACGGAGATGTAGTATATCTTTCTAATAATGGTAGGATCAATTTTACTACTGATATTCTCCCATTTGCCATGGGTAGCTATTATGTGGGACATATGTAACGATTACTTTGTTAATAATCTTCTTGGAGGGAAAAGAGTGGAAGAAACAATAGATCTAAAGGAAGTCCTAAGAACTATTAAAAAACGCCGCATTTTAATTAGAAATGTATTTGCAGTGATGGTTATAGCTACAGTGGTAGTGAGTTTTCTCATTCCCCCTACCTATGAAGCTGAAACGACTTTGCGTGTAAAGCAGCCCAAAGGGCTGGCTGATTCCCTACTGGCTGATCTACCAATGGGGAGTAGTACCAACACCAAGCAGTTAATGATCACCTACGCTGAAATTTTAAAAAGCCGAACGGTGGTAGAAGCAGTTATTAATAAGACTCAGGCTGACAAAGAAGAAGTACCTGATTATGAAGAAATGCTTAAACGGATTATGACTGTACCTGTAAAAGATAGTGAATTATTAAAAATAAAAGTAACGGCAAAATCAGCAGAAGAAGCACAGCTTGTTGCTAATACACTAGTTGATACATTTACGGAAAGAATGACCTTGCTGGTACGTTCTGAACAGTCGGAAGTGCGTAAATTTATTGGCGAGCGAATGGTGGAATCAAAAAAGGAACTGGAAAAGGCAGAAAACCGATTGGAAAAATATAAAACGGATGAGAATATTGCAGCCCCGACAGAAGAAACGAAAGCTATAGTGGAAAGACTTTCCTCTATTAGCAAGCTATCAGCAGAAAACGCGGTAGCATTGGCATCTGCACAGGCTAAAGTTAGTAGTGCGAATAAAGAGTTGGCAGAGGAAAAACCAGGGTTTGTAGCTGATAGTCCGCTTATTCAGCAATACAAAGGCAAGTTAGCTGATTTAGAAGTCCAGTTGGTAACATTGTCTCAGAATTTTACAGAAAAGCATCCTCAGATAATGTCTACCCGTGCCGCCATTATGGAGACGAAGGCTAAACTAAATATGGAATCAGCCAGTGTGCTGAATGCAGAATCTCCCTCCATCAATCCTATACACTTAGGACTGTTACAAGGAAAGATTGAAGCAGAAGCCGACATTGCTGCTGGCAGCGCACAAAAGGAAGCCATTAGCAAAATAGTAGCAGACAGTGAAAAAGAATTGAATAAGCTGCCTGCCAAGGAACAGGGACTGGTGCGTGTGATGCGTGATGCTACTGTCGCGCAAGAAATATATGTCATGTTAGCAAAACGCCATGAAGAAGCTCGGATAAGCGAAGTCATGCAGCCTACCGATGTACAGGTCATTGACGTGGCTGCCATACCGATTAAACCGATTAGTCCGAAAAAGACCTTCAATGTGATTATCGCCGCCGCACTTGGCTTATTTATCGGTTTAGGACTAGCTTTTATGTCAGAATATATGAATAGAACGGTGAAAAGTGTTGAGGATGTTAGAGATTATCTTACTCTTCCTGTGTTAGGGAGTATTCCTCACTTTGACAGCGAATCGAAATTGGCAGTGAATCATGGTATGTGGGCGAACGTAAAACAGCTAGTAATGGCTAAGACCAAAAAGGGAGAACAATGATGGGTGTTGATAAATACAAGCTTATTGTACACGAACAAGCCAAATCTCCAATTGCTGAGGCATACCGTACCTTAAGAACGAATATTCAATTTTCTAAAACAGATGGTCAACTACAAACGATCTTGTTTACCAGCTCTGGACCGGATGAGGGGAAATCAACTACCATGGCAAATACAGCAGTGGCCTTGGCTCAGTCTGGCAAGAGAGTTATTATAATGGACTGCGATCTTCGGAAACCGGTCCTGCATAAAATATTTGATAATAAAAATCGCGGCATTACGAATTTTTTAGTTGAGGAAATTTGTGCTGAAGATTTGATCCAAGAGACACAGGTAGAAAATCTCAGAATATTGACCAGTGGGCCGATCCCGCCTAATCCCTCAGAATTACTGGGGTCTAAAAAAATGCAGGGCTTATTCAATTATCTCAAAGAACAGGCAGATTATTTAATGATTGACTCACCGCCGGTAATTGCTGTTACAGATGCCTGTGTACTGGCTTCAAAGGTTGATGGTATTGCCTTAGTTGTCAATTCCGGTACGGTTCGCCCCGAAATGGCCCAAAAGGCAAAGGATTTACTGATAAAAGCCAAAGGACATCTGTTAGGAGTCATTTTGAATCGTGTAGAAATTGAGGAAGAGTATGGTCATTACTACTATTATTATGGTAGTGATACTACTAAAATAGCGAAATAGATATCTGGTTACATATAATAAATTTAAACTGAGGTGATTTTGTGCAAAGTCGATTTCCTATGCTGGGAAAGTTAATATTATTAATTGGCGATATGGGACTACTGGTATTGGCAACTTATTTGGCAGTTTTTATAGTCTTTTATGACCGTACCGCGCAAATGGATTTTCCTATGTATTACAATATGACTCCGGTCATGATTGTTACTGCAGGTATTTTGTTCAATATAAACGGGCTCTTTTCACTATCCCGGAAAAAGTTCAGCGAACTGTTACTAAGCCTGGGAGTGGCACTGTTTAATTTATTGGTTGTTATGATGGCTATCAGTTTTTTCTTAAAAGAGTTCGGTTATTCGCGCAGTGTATTGTTTCTTACAATGATGCTGCAGTTTACAATGCTGGCAGCTTGGAAATATATCTTTTGGCAGGCAGAGCGGGCTTTAGGAGCACGTAAAAACACGCTGCTGATTGGCAATCCAATGGAGTGTGTAAGGGTCATTACCCGCCTGCAATTTCAGCCACAGCTAAACTATCATGTGCGTTATGTTTGTACGGATTGTGAGAGTGAGACTTGGAAAAATGTAAATGAAGACATTGACTTAATGATCGTTTGTGCTGAATTGAGTTTGAAAGATAAGGCCGAAATCGTGCATTATTGCCATGCCAACGGTAAACAGGTCTTTCTAATTCCGAACATGTACGAGATATTCTGCAGTGGCGCAGAACTGGATAAAATTGATGATATTCCTGTCTTCCATCCCTGCTACCTAAAGCCGGCATTAGAGCAGCGTACTTTAAAACGAATTCTTGATATAGCTGTGTCGGGAGCGGTTCTATTCTTTCTATGGCCCTTACTCATGCTCGTGGCTATTGCGGTAAAATTGGATAGTCCAGGGCCCATATTATACAGCCAAGTGCGGACAGGACTTGATGAACAGGAATTTAGAGTTTATAAGTTTCGCAGCATGCGTGCAGATGCGGAAAGCACTACTGGCCCAGTGCTAGCAGGAGAAAATGATCCGCGGATTACAAGATTGGGGAAATTCTTGCGTGCTACCCGCATTGATGAGCTGCCTCAGCTCTTTAATGTACTGCTGGGCGATATGAGTATTGTGGGGCCTCGCCCGGAACGGCCGTTTTTTGTGGAACAATTCAAGGCAGAAATACCTGAATATATATACCGCCACAATGTCAAACCAGGAATTACAGGCTTGGCGCAGGTGTATGGCAAGTATAATACGACGCCGTATAATAAGCTGATTTATGATTTGATTTATATACAAAAATGCAATGTGCTGACGGATTTGGTTATAATGCTGCAGACCGTAAAGGTGCTGGTGACTAAAAGTAGTACCGAAGGGGTTAAAAGCAGCCATGCTGATCTGTCCAGGTATGAGATAGATCAATTAGGATAACAGAAAAGGTTGTGATGTATGAAGGTTTCCAAAGATATTCGTAATTTGCTAGACAATACTATTTCATTTTCGGTAATACAAGCCTTACGCTATATCATACCTATGGCGACAATTCCCTACCTGATTAGAGTCCTAGGAGCGGATATTTTTGGTGCAATTGCTTTTGCCCAGGCTATCATGATCTATTTCTCGTTACTATCCGACTATGGATTTAACTTTACTGGACCGAGAGATATATCAATCAACAGGGACAACCTTAAAAAGGTATCAGAAGTATTTAGTTCAATAATGGTCATTAAAGTAGCATTAACAATAGTCGGATTATGTATCTTATTAGTGTGTTTAGCTACGATCCCAAGGTTGCAAGAAGAGAATACGTTACTTGTATTGTCATGCTATGGAGTAGTAGTTTCTCGTGCCTTATCGGTAGGCTGGCTGTTTCAGGGGTTTGAAAAAATACGCTATTACGCGATAATAGCTGCTGTTTTTCAGTTTGGATATGCGGTAGCTGTATTTATACTTGTGAAGAATGTTGACGATTTTTTGCTAGTACCAATTATTAATTCTGCAAGTCTTATAATAGCGGAAGCACTTTCACTTATTGTTGCAATCAAGGTATTTAATTTACAAATAGTAGTACCTAGTATAAGTAGAATTCGAATTCAAATTAAGGAGGGTTTTCATTTTTTCTTATCTCAATTATCGCTTTCGTCTTATACTGTAATGAACTCTGTATTATTAGGTTTTTTCACAACGAATCGTGTAATAGGATACTATAGTGCAGCTGAAAAATGCATTCGGGCATTAGAGGGATTATTGCAGCCGGTTGTAAATAGCTTATATCCCTATATGGTGCGTACTCAGAATCTATCATTACTTAATAAAATTATATGTGTTACAAGTTTGGCTGGTATCTTATCAACTGTATCTGTTTATTTTTATAGCAATTTATTAGTAGAAGTACTCTTCGGAAAAGGATTTGATTATAGTGCGGATCTATTACGGGTTTTTGTTTTAGAGTGGGTTATAGTATTTCCTTCAGCAATAATTGGAACTCCGTATCTTGTTGCATTTGGTTATCCTGAATATTTTTCTAAAAGTAATATGTTGGGAACTGGGGCTTATTTTGTGGGGGTGATAGTTATATATTCCCATATTGATCCCATGAATATTATTATTATTACTCTTATTTCACATGGGATTGTATTAGTATGGAGGTTGTTTGGTGTTTTTCAGCATTTGTCTCCACTAAAATTTAGAAGGATAAGTAGGTGACTTGGAATGCAAAGCTTCATTTTGATGATATACAGGGTACTATTTTATCGACCATTTCGAAGGATATTTTTGTTGTTTATAGCAAAATTTGAAGGTGGATGGTTTTGGTCTGCGACTATTCGCAACATATTTAAACTGTACCATGGTATTGATGTTGGTTATGGTACATACGGTGGCGCCTTTGACACAACAAAGATTGCTGGCGGAACTGTATTTGGTAACTACTGTTCTATTGCGCCGAATGTATATGTGTTTAATGGAAACCACCCTTTGGCATTTTTTTCTCAGCATCCTATTTTTTATAATCCCAAAATAGGCTTTGTCAATGAGGAACAAATACCTCGTACTAAGTTGATTATCGGACACGACGTATGGATAGGCGCAAATGCAATTATTTTGCCTTCGGTAAGTAGGATAGGCAATGGAGCTGTAATTGGAGCTGGAACAGTTGTAACCCGTGATGTTAAGCCCTATGAAGTGGTTGCAGGTAATCCAGCAAGGCATATTAGATATAGATTTGCGCCGATTGTAATAGATCGCATTGAGAAGAGCTTATGGTGGTTTTTGACTAAAGATGAATTGCAAAAAGCAACACCAAGTCTATGTAAATTAACTCATGAAAATGAGATAAGGAGTTTCGAATGAATAAACATACCGCCGTATTATTAGGAGTAAGCTTAGAATCCGCAAATCGAGGAGTTAACGCTCTAGCGATAGGATCACTTAGCTTCATTGAACATATCACTGGAATAACAAATGTGGCTATTATTCGACTTGGTAAAGAAGATAGTATTTCCAAAATAGAAGTATTACTCAACGGATCAACAAAAGATATAGTTTGTTACTATATTTCTAAAAGGACCTTCTTAAGGTCGCTTTGGGAACTTGCAACGTCTAGGCCGCAGAATAAAATATCGAAGCTTATCGTCAATGCTGAATATATTTTTAACGTTAATGAAGGCGATAGTTTTAGTGATATATATGGGTTAAAAAGGTTTTTAATTTGTTTTGGGAATTCGCTTTTGGCAATACTCCCTAAAAAGAGGCAGGTTTTTTTACCACAGACAATAGGACCTTTTAGTTCTTCATTAGGAAAGTTTCTCTCACGCTGGATTTTAAAGAGAGTTCCACAAATATATGTTAGAGATGAAAAAGGGGTAGAGTATTTAAGGGGGGCTGGACTAAATTATAAAACCCACATTGATATGGCTGTATTCATGGAGCCAAAGCGGGTTGGTATAACGGTGCCAGCTGGTACTATAGGAATAAATGTTAACGGTTTACTTTACTTCAACGGTTATGGAGAAATTAAAGGAAAATTTGATACCTATAAAGAGTTATTATATAAAATAATATGTAGTCTTTTAGAATCTGATCATAATGTTTTGCTAATTCCACACACATATGATGCAGAACAACCGATTTGGGAAGACGATTTAGTAGCAATTAAAGATTTAGCAAAGATGATTGGACATTCAAAACTCTCATATCTAGATAAAAACTATGATGCGCAAGAATTAAAATATATAATTTCTCAGACGGAGTTCTTTTGTGGTTCGCGAATGCATTCATGCATTGCGGCACTTTCGTTGTCTGTACCGACCATTGGACTTGCTTATAGCTATAAATTTGAAGGTACTTTTAGAATGTTTGAACAATCAGATTATGTTATGGATATTGATAATTTGCAACCAAGTAATATTGACTCAGTTGTATCAAAGATTCTTTCGAAAATAAGCAACTCAGCGGTCATTAAGCAAAGTTTGATAAAAAATAATATTGAAAGGAATTACACAGTTGTTGAGCAATAATGTGAGTAAAGTAAATAAGACCAGGCTGTGCCATGGCTGTGGTGTCTGTTTTTCAGTTTGTCCAGCTGAAGCTATTATCATGAAAAATGATGGTCTTAATAATTACCCATCTGTTGATGAACGTAAATGCACTTCTTGCGGCCTGTGTTTGCAAGTATGTTCAGGCATAAATATTAATTGTGAACGCAGCATGTCTTTTAAGCAATTAGATTGTGAAGAAAAGTATTACATGGGGTATTCTGATAATAGCGAGCTAAGACAAAAAGCTGCTTCAGGTGGTGTAATAACTCAGATACTAACTAGCTTAATGTCTAGCGGTGAAATTGAAGGAGCTGTTATTGCAACTCCTGGAAATCAGTTAGAGCAAATAAACGCTGTTTTAGTGGAAGACGTTGAGCAAATAAAAGGTTGTTCATCAACAATATACTATCCGGTATCTAGTTGTGCTGTAATTAAAAAGTTATCGCCTTCTAAGCGATATGTTTTTGTTGGAAAGGGATGTGATTTAGATTCCTTAAGCAGGTTGCAGAAAGTTCACCCTTGGTTATCTAAGTCAATTCATGCAAAGGTTGGATTAATGTGTCATCATACCCCATATGCAAAGGCCACAGTAGAGTTACTTAAATCCCACGGATTTGATGACGTAAATAAATGTAGTATTAGGTATCGGGAGAATGGATGGCCTGGGAAGACAGCAATTTCGGATGGAAACAGAGAAGTTCGATTAGAGTATAGCCAATCTTGGGGAAAACATTTAGGCTTATCAAGGAATATGCCTTTTCGATGTATGTGCTGCACAAATGGGATGGCTGGGCATGCCGATATTGTTGTCGGGGATGCTTGGAAACTGAAACAGAGCAATGATAATTCTGTAAAGGGAACCTCACTTATAGTATGTAGAACTCAGAATGGTGAAAGTATCTTAAAAAGGTTCAATACTTCTGGACAGCTGCATTTAGATGAAGTGAAGTATGGTTTTGTTACTGAATGTCAGTCTAATCTCATTGCTAAGAATACAAAAGCAAGTTATTGTCTGCTACTCCTAAGACTACTAAATAGCAACGTGAATTTTGAAAATTCTTTTAGTCAACAATGCAGCAACATCCGACCGCGGGACTTTTTTACCATAAGAGGGATAAAAAATCAGCTTTCGGCAATTAAGGCAATTTATATGTATAAGATTGGGAAATTTGACTGCTAGAATAAGGGGGGAAAACGTTGGATAAAGTGGGAGTAGTAGTTTTGAATTATATTAATTATACTGACACAATTCAATGTGTGAATTATCTTTGTGCTCAAAGTGGAGTTGAATTAGAGATAGTCGTAGTAGACAATAACTCTCCTAATTCTTCTTATGAAATTATTACCCAAGCATTTTCACATCAGAATATTGATATTATTATAAACACCGAGAATGATGGTTATGCAAAAGGTAATAATTTAGGTCTTAGGATTTTATGTGGGAGAGATGTAGACTGGTTACTAATAGTAAATCCAGATACTTACTTTACTGACAAATATGCTATTAAGAATATGATTAAACAAGCTGTTGGTCTAGTAGATGCCGGTATTATTGGTCCCAGAGTGGTAAAGGAAAATGGACGAACAATTATGCCA
The DNA here is from genome assembly GCF_020819555.1 of Pelosinus baikalensis. Classification (NCBI taxonomy): domain Bacteria; kingdom Bacillati; phylum Bacillota; class Negativicutes; order Selenomonadales; family Sporomusaceae; genus Pelosinus; species Pelosinus baikalensis. The sequence goes on along the minus strand of NZ_JAJHJB010000002.1, from coordinate 70,926 downwards.
TATTTTAACCAGCCTAATTTACTAAACCTGCTTTTCGAAGACTATGTCAGAATGTTGCTATATCCAGTGTGGTATATTGTTGAAAAATATATTAAGAGACCGTTTAAAGTGTTCCGGGTACATGGCTGTTGTATGCTTGGTCCTACAAAAGTCTGGCAACAGGCGGGATTCTTAGATGAGAACACTTTCTTGTACTGGGAGGAAACGATTTTTTCGTATAGGGTAAAGCTGCTAGGGTATAAGACGTATTATGTTCCTAATGTTGAGCTTGTTCACTGTCATGATATAAGATTGTCAGATTTGAGTACTACAAAACTTAGATTTGAGTTGGAAAGCCTCAATCACTTTTTGCTAGCCTACATGAGATATGGAGCTTTTGCAAGGAAACTTGTTAAGCTCGTTAGGCTTACCGGGTATAGTATAAGGAGTTATGCTGCGTTTCTGGTTTCACGGTTATTAAGCAATATATCTATACGAAAGGCGCAATAAGATATGCTATTATCAATTGTTGGTGACTTAAAAAGATGGAATTTTTCAGAGTTGTGTTTAGGTTTCTACCTATTATTTTTATTTATCCTTAGAGAAGAAGTATTTCAAATTACAAGTATAATCGAGTATTCAACTCCTCAATATATTTATTACGACTGGTTTAAGTTCGCAGTTAGTTATTTGTTTGCCCCAATTTTATTTTGGTTTATATTAAGAATTTGCCTACTGCGCGAAATTAAATATTTAACTTTAAAGGTTATTGTGTTTTGGAGCTTGTTGTTAATTGTTAACTATCTGAAGGCATATGTTATAGGGGATTATTTTTCTAGTGAATTAATTATTCTACAGTCGATTAGTATAGTTGCAATAATTATAGTTATTGAAACATTTAGAATGGATAGTTTGAAACAATTATGGGAGTATGGTGTTTATATTCATCTTGCAGGCCTTTGGATAAATATTCTATTTAACCTAACAAAAATTAGCAATCGATTTAATGCACAGAATATGGATGTAGGTGGAACGGGACTATTATTAACGATTTTCATCATCTATTTATGGTTCGTTAAAAGAGAGCGAGGCGTATTTAAAAGTCTGTTTTTAATACTTTCTATTTTCTTCACTGGTTCGCGGATTGGACTCTTAATTATTGCTGTAATATTCTCTATATTATTTGCTAGTAGTGCTCGTATAGAGAAATATACATACAAATCAATACTGTATGTGATAGTTTCTATTACTGTTCTTATTGCTGCAATAGCAGGCTCAGCAGACCTCTTACTTAACAATGAAATGGTGGTAAGAAACTTAAGTACTTTTTCGTTGGATTTTTATCAAGATCAAGACGAATCAGCTCAAGGGAGATTATTATCTCTTATTACTGGCTTTGAAGTTATAAAACAACACCCGTTCGGTGTCTATAATAGTGCGTATTCACTGCAATATGTAATGCAGGAAACAGGTTACCCAACATTTGCTCATAGCACAGTGGTATCACTCTATATAGTTTGGGGTCCCTTCGCAATATTTATGTACTATGCACTTACTAAGCTAATAGTAAGGCTGAAACGAAATAAAAGTAATTATTTTCCTGTAATTATGGCCTTAGTAGTTATGTTCATCAGCACCGGGGGTCCAATGGTTAACTGGAAAATTAATTGGTTTCAGGCAATTATATGTTATCTTTCGTATAAATCGTTATGTAATGGTAGAACAAATCAATTGCCAAATTAAATTACGTATTGATAAGCAATTGCAATTTAAAAAAGGAGTATTACTATATTGAAAGTTTTATTAGTTGGCTTTAAATTAAGCGTGGGAATTGAACCCTATCTCAACATCATAGCTAAAAATTTGCAAGCGAAGCGTATCGAAATAAAGCTATGTATTGAGAAGAAAGTTGCTGATAAATGTAAAGACGGATATGGTATTGGATTAGGTGGTAATTCGGTTCAAATGCTAAAAGATACTTTAAACGTGCTAAATTATTTTAATTATGCAAAATTGCTAATTCATGAAAAGCCTACTGTAGTATTCTTTGTATCGTCGCATCCTCTGAACTCTATCGCGATATTAATAACGCGAATATTTGGCTCTAGAGCCACTATTGTATCGCAGATACACGATCCGCTACCACATAGTGGAACAAGTTATGGAATCTTCATACTTATATCCCAAATACTTCAGTGTTGGATTAGTGATAAAATTATTGTCGCCGGAAAAAAATTAAAGGAAAATATAAAGAAGTATTACTTATGTTCAGAAAATAAGATTCATGTTATGCCTTTGGGTACCTTTAGAGAGGAACGAAGTAATAGTGAGGAACATACTGAAGAGAAAATATATATTCCCACACTAGGACGAATCGAAGACTATAAGGGGATAGATGTATTCCTTAAATCTGCAGGTATTATTCTTCGCATGATGAAGGATAAGGGGATAAATTATAAATTTTTGATTGCAGGTTCTGGTGATTTACAAAAGTATAGCAATTTAATAGAGAAAATACCCCAAGAATATCTAGAAATAAAGAACTATATAATCTCCGATGAAGAGTTTGATGATATTTTAAAAAAATCGTATGTTTGTGTACTGCCATACAAAGATGGAACCCAATCTGGAACGACTGCAATTTCTTACTATAATGCGTGTCCAGTAATAGTAAGTAATGTTGGGAGCTTACCTGAATGTGTACAAAGCGGGGAAACCGGGTATGTTGTTGAACCAAATAATCCTGAGCAACTTGCAGAAAAGATTACATTGCTATTGGAAAATAACAATCTCCAGAGAAAATTAGCAAATCAATCGTATTCATACTACAAAGAAAATTTTAGGTGGTCTAATATAACAAATACTCTGGTTAGTGTTTTTAAAGAATAGATTATTGTATGAACATGTACCTGTCGTCGAAGTCCAATAGCAGTAAATAATGTACTGGTTAGATTAAAGATAAACTAATTATAAGAGAGGGAAAATAGCATGAAAACCATTTTTGTTACAGGTGGCGCCGGTTTTATAGGTAGTAATTTCATTCATGAGGTCTTACAGAAGCAGACTATAAAAATCATTAACTTAGATAAGCTAACCTATGCGGGAAATTTGGATTCATTACGGGACGTTGAGAATGACCCGTACTATACCTTTATTCATGGTGATATTTGCGATAAGAAGTTAGTTGAAGAGATATTGGCGGATTATCAGCCTATTGCTATTGTGCATTTTGCAGCAGAGTCCCATGTTGATCGTTCGATTGACGGTCCGTCTGAGTTTATTCATACGAATATTAATGGTACTTTTTCTCTCCTGGAGGCAGCTAGAACATATTGGTGCGATCTGGCTAGAGAAAGGAACTTGCATTTCCGTTTTTTACACGTTTCAACAGATGAGGTATATGGTACATTAGGCGAAACTGGATATTTTACCGAAGAAACACCTTATGCCCCTAATTCGCCGTATTCGGCATCTAAGGCTTCTTCGGATCATCTTGTAAGAGCTTATCACCATACTTATGGATTGCCGGTATTGATGACTAATTGTTCGAATAATTATGGACCGTTTCAATTTCCAGAGAAGTTGATTCCGTTAATGATATTAAATGCTTTGGAGGGTAAGCCTTTACCAGTGTATGGCACGGGACAGAATGTGCGGGACTGGTTGTATGTGGAAGATCATTGTCGGGCGATTTTAACGGTGCTAGAAAAAGGGATACCCGGTGAAAGATACAATATTGGTGGACATAATGAAAAAGCCAATCTAAGTATTGTACATACTTTATGTGATATTCTTGATGATAAAAGTCCTCGTGCAGATGGAAAGTCATATCGTGAGCAAATTACATTTGTTACAGATCGGCTGGGGCATGATTTGCGGTATGCTATTGATGCATCTAAGATTCAGAAAGAACTGGGATGGGTACCGGTAGAAACCTTTGAAACTGGGATTATGAAAACGCTAGAGTGGTATTTGGGAAACCGGGAATGGTGTCAGAGGGTGACTGATGGCAGTAATCGAATAAAACAGCTAGCCAGTGAAAAATTATAAGGGGGATAGGACATGGCAATAACCAAAGGAGTTATTCTTGCCGGTGGGTCAGGCACTCGTTTATACCCAATCACAAAATCTATCAGCAAACAACTTGTGGCAGTTTATGATAAACCCATGATTTATTATCCCCTAAGTACACTTATGCTAGCTGGAATTAAAGATATTTTGATTATTAATACGCCTCATGAACAGGAATTTTTCTATCATTTACTTGGTGATGGTACTCAATGGGGGATTAATTTGTCTTATGCTGTCCAACCTAGTCCAGACGGATTAGCTCAGGCGTTTTTAATTGGGGAAAAGTTCATTGACAGTGACCCTTGTGCTTTAATCTTAGGAGATAACATCTTCTATGGGTATGGATTTAGTCAAAAATTACAGCATGCTGCTCAGCAGGATTCGGGTGCATCTATATTTGCTTATTGGGTCAAGGATCCTGAACGTTATGGGGTAGTTGAGTTTGGTACAGATGGTCGGGCTGTAAGTTTGGAAGAAAAGCCTGAAAGACCAAAATCCAGCTATGCAGTTACAGGTTTATATTTTTATGACAAAAGAGTAGTGGATTTTGCTAAGTCCTTGAAACCATCTACTAGAGGGGAATTAGAAATTACTGATTTAAATCGGTTGTATTTAGAACAGGATGCATTACGTGTTGAAACTTTGGGACGTGGGTACGCTTGGCTGGATACTGGTACTCATGATTCTTTGTTGCAAGCATCTAATTATATTGGAACAATACAGGAACGACAAGGGTTAATGGTTGCTTGCCCCGAAGAGATAGCTTATCGGATGGGGTATATTTCGCGTAGCGATTTAGTTACATTGGGTGATGTCATGAAGAAAAATGGATATGGAAAATATTTATTGCAGTTGGCTGGGGAGTAATATAATCCGCTTATTAGGTTTTTTTCAGGAACTTGGCATCAGGGAAAATATGATTCAATAAAAAATAGATTGTGGCTTGTGTAAAAAGGAGTGTTAGTTGATGAATATTTTAGTTACTGGAGGAGCTGGATTTATTGGCTCTCATGTAGTAGAAAAGCTTTTAATGGAAGAATGTCATGTTGTTGTTATAGATAATTTAAGCACCGGAATTAGAGGCCATGTGCCTGCAGGTGTAAAGTTTATCCAAATGGATATTTGCAGCGAAGAACTGCTAGATGTATTTACGAAGGAACGTTTTGACGCTGTCATTCATTTGGCAGCCCAGACTATGGTACCTGTATCTCTAAATAAGCCTGACTATGATTGTCAGGTTAATCTATTGGGTACTGTTAATATATTGGAAGCATGCCGCAAAACGGGTGTGAAAAGAGTGGTGTTTTCATCTACTGCAGCGGTATATGGTGATGTAGATAATGTACCTATCGTGGAAAGTGCGGCAACTAGACCTACTTCTTTTTATGGGTTGAGCAAGTTTAGTGTAGAAAAATATTTACAAATGTATCAGCAGATATTTGGTCTGGAATATGTAGTCCTGCGGTATGCCAATGTATATGGCGAACGTCAGGGAGATGGAGGAGAAGGCGGAGTTATTAGCATTTTCACTCGTAAAATTAATCAAAATGAAGTTTTGAGTGTATATGGTAATGGTGATCAGTCTCGTGATTTTATCTATGCCGGTGATGTGGCGGCAGCGAATTATCGGGCGCTTATGACTTCACATGTGAATGGTATATACAATATTAGTACGCAGACCGAGGTTAGTGTAAATCAGTTGATTAAAATATTGGGGCAGATTGCTGGCAGAGAAGTGCAAAAACAATATTGTCCAGTACGACAAGGAGATATATACCGATCAGCGCTTTCGAATCAAGCGGCACGGGAAAAGCTTGGATGGCAGTGTGAGATGCTACTAGTAGATGGTTTAGCTCGAACGTATAGAGATATTAGAAAAGGGGTATGACCTTGAAAATAATAATTCTAGCAGGTGGCGGTGGTACACGGCTATTTCCACTGTCCCGTACTTGTTTTCCCAAGCAATTTATGAAAATTGGCGATGAGCAATCTCTATTAGCTCAGACTGTTATGCGGTTTGTGCCAGTGGCAAAGGCGTCGGATGTGGTGATTGTGACCAATCAGGAATATCTTCATTATGTCAAGGCAGAGTTAGCCGCTTGTGGCATGGAAAAAGCACATATTATATTAGAGCCTGTAGGGCGTAATACGGCCCCTGCGATTGCTTTGGCAGCAAGTTATTGTATAGATAAATTAGGTGCGGGTGAAGAGGAAGTCATGTTTGTTACACCTTCAGATCATATTATCCGTCAGAATGACCTTTTTATACAGGCTGTCGGGCAGGCGGAGGAAATGGCTAAACTGAATCATATTGTTACTTTTGGCATTAAACCTGATAAGCCTGAAACTGGATATGGATATATTGAAGCTGGTGAAGTTTGTGGTTGTGGCTTTGCAGTACGTTCTTTTAAAGAAAAGCCTGATGAGGCGACAGCTGAGAAGTATTTGGCAGCGGGTTCCTATTATTGGAATTCTGGTATGTTTGGTATTACTATGGGGCAAATCATGAGAGAATTACGAACGCATCAACCGGAGATTTATCAATTAGCAGCGGCCAGTTATGCAGATACCTTAGCTCAATTTGAAGTTATGCCTAATATTTCTATTGATTATGCGGTGGCTGAGAAGTCTGATAAAGTAGTGACCATCCCGTTATTGGCCTATTGGAATGATATTGGCTCATGGGATGCTATTTATGATGTATTAGATAAAGATAAGAATGGTAATGCAGTGAAGGGAGACTGCATACCTCTTGATTGCACTAATACACTAATGTTAGGACGTAGTCGTTTGATTGCTGGTATTGGACTTGAGGATCTGCTAGTAGTGGAAACGGATGATGTCATAGTGGTGGCTAAGAAAGGTGAGTCTCAGAAGGTTAAGAATTTGGTAAATGAATTGAAGGATCGTGGTCGCCCTGAAGCAGATGAGCATACTACCTTATATAGACCGTGGGGTAGTACTTCGGTGTTGGGTGAGGGACCTGGGTATAAGATGAAGCAAGTTAAAGTCAATCCTGGACAAGGACTGAGTTTACAGATGCATTATCATCGTAGTGAGCATTGGATTGTCACGAGTGGTACTGCTCAGGTAACCCTTGGTGATGAAGTAAAAATGGTCCATGAAAACGAAAGCGTCTTTATCCCTATGTCTACAAAACATCGTCTGGAAAATCCAGGGCGTATTCCATTAGAGATCATCGAGGTGCAGAATGGCAAGTATCTGGAGGAAGATGATATTGTACGATGCGCGCCACCCCTCTCTAGAGGGGAATGGAGAGAGAAAAAGAGAGTGATAAAATAGGTTTTGTATAAGCATTAATATTCAGATGTGTAATGAGATCTCGCTTATGTGTTGCTATACAATGAATTGTAATAAAAATTTCTATCTGAAGTAACGAAAAATAAGAGAGTAACAGTCAATTATGACTGTTACTCTCTTATTTTTTGCATACAAGTTTTGAGGAAAGGTCAGGGGTAATCCTGGACAAAGGCTGAGTTTATAAATGCATTATTATCGTAGTGAACATTGGAAATAGTGAAGAAGTATAATAATAAATGGTAAAAAATAGAATAGATGTTTAATGTTGGTGGTAATGCTGGTATAATTTATGTTGTATAAAACTATTAAAAATGAAGTAAAAGGGGATTACATGCAATGAAAAAAGTGGCATTAATTACAGGTATTACAGGACAAGATGGAGCTTATTTAGCTGAATTATTATTAAGTAAAGGGTATATTGTACATGGTATTAAACGGAGAAGTTCAATGTTTAATACTGATAGGATTGACCATTTATATCAAGATACTCATGAGAGTGCTGTAAATTTATTTTTGCACTATGGTGATCTTACTGATTCAACGAATCTAATTAGGATTATTCAACAGGTTCAGCCCGACGAAATTTATAATTTGGCAGCACAGAGTCATGTTCAAGTTTCTTTTGAAATGCCTGAGTATACAGCTAATTCCGATGCTTTGGGAACATTGCGTATCTTAGAAGCCATTCGTATTTTAGGATTGGCTAAGAAGACTAAGTTTTACCAAGCGTCAACTAGCGAATTGTATGGATTAGTACAAGAGACACCACAGAAAGAAACGACACCCTTTTATCCGCGCAGTCCCTATGCAGTAGCTAAACTATATGGGTATTGGATTACCGTAAATTATCGTGAGGCATATGGTATGTATGCATGTAGTGGTATTTTATTTAATCATGAGTCACCATTGCGAGGGGAGACTTTTGTTACCCGGAAGATTACTCGTGCAGTAGCTCGTATTAAACTTGGCTTACAAAGCAAATTATATCTTGGCAATCTCGATGCCAAGCGTGACTGGGGCTATGCGAAAGATTATGTAGAGGCTATGTGGCTGATTTTACAACAGGAGAAGCCAGAGGACTTTGTTGTTGCTACAGGTCAGACACATAAAGTACGTCATTTTGTTGAAGCGGCATTGCGTGAAGTGGATATTGAGGTTGAATGGCAAGGTAGTGGTGTAAATGAAAAAGGGTTCGATAGGGCAACAGGTAAAGTCTTAGTAGAAGTTGATCAGCGTTACTTCCGTCCAACAGAAGTTGATTTATTACTTGGAGATCCGACAAAAGCCCAAAAAAAACTAGGCTGGCAGCCCAAGATAACCTTAGCAGAATTAGTATCCATGATGGTACAGGAAGACTTAAAATCTGCAACACGTGATGTATTGTGTGAGAAAAATGGTTTTGAAGTACGTCAATATAATGAATAGAGAAGGTGAGTGCTATGGAAAAAAACGCAAAGATCTATGTTGCCGGGCATCACGGATTGGTTGGTTCAGCGATTGTTCGTACATTAGATAAAGCCGGTTATCGTAATGTAGTAACTGCAACAAGACAAGAAGTGAATTTGCTGAACCAACAGTCAGTAGCAGACTTTTTTGTCCAGGAAAAACCAGAGTATGTTTTTTTAGCTGCGGCAAAAGTAGGTGGAATTATGGCGAATTCTAGCTATCCTGCAGATTTTCTTTATGAAAATCTTATGATTGAGACAAATAGTATCCATGAGTCTTGGAAAAACAATGTAAAAAAACTGTTATTTTTAGGTAGCTCATGTATTTATCCTAAAATGGCTAAACAGCCGATAAGAGAAGATTCACTGCTAACTGGACCGCTGGAACCTACTAATGACGCCTATGCTATTGCAAAAATTGCCGGTATAAAAATGTGCCAAGCATTTAATCAACAGTATGGCACAAAATACATATCTGTAATGCCGACCAATCTTTATGGACTTAATGATAATTTTGACTTACAAACATCACACGTTTTTCCTGCATTAATACGTAAGTTTCATGAGGCAAAAATCAACCATGATCCTTGTGTAACGGTATGGGGAACGGGAACACCGGTGCGCGAGTTTCTGTATGTTGATGATTTAGCGGATGCGTGTGTTTATCTTATGAAGCATTACAATGCTAGTAAGATTGTCAATATCGGTACTGGAATAGGCGTGACAATTAAAGAATTAGCCCAGAAGATAAGCTCAGTGGTAGGATATCAAGGAGACATTGTTTTTGATTCATCCAAACCAGATGGAACTCCTATTAAAATCAATGATGTATCATTTCTAGAAAGTTTAGGCTGGAAAGCCCAAGTTGATTTGGATAAAGGTATTGGACTTACCTATGAATGGTTTTGTCAAAAAGTATATAATAGAAAATCTATTTAACAAAATGTAAGAAAATAACATAGTTTACAAAAAAAGGTTGACATTTTTTATATCAAGTATAGAATTATAAGTAATTCATGTAATATTTTTACATAAATTACTTATAATTCTTATAAATTAGCAATTTGAAGGAGGGGCTATGAAAAAATACATACTGCAGTCAGTTTTTTGCCTATTTTTATTAATTTTATATCCACATACTGGCTTTGGATCAGATTACATACTGGCAGAGGGGGATGTATTGAGCATCCAAGTAGTAGGATATGACAGTAGAGATAATCCGGAAGATTCGCTGAGTGTTCCTGAAGTTACAATTCGACCAGATGGCAAGTTCTCTCTTCCCATGGCTATTGAAGTGCAAGCAGCAGGCTTGTCTGTCAGCGAACTTACTCTAATGATCAAGGAAAGGTTAAACTACTACTTGGAAAATCCTTTAGTAAATATTAATCTAAAAAAAATGCATACCACCCGAGTGTACGTATTGGGGGAGGTCACTCATCCAGGTTTATATGAAGTTGAAAAAGGTCACACTTTGATGGATGCTATCAGTTTATCAGGCGGCTGGACCACGGATGCTGCGAAAAAGAAAATCTATATTGTCAATAAAAAACAGCAGGGAAAGCCTCTAGTCGTTAACCTGTTAGATATTATAGAAAAAGGGCAAACCCAAAAAAATTGCACGTTACAAGATGAAGATATTGTATTTGTAGATAATAATCACAAAATTAACTTTTCACAAGATATTCTTGCTCTAATATCTCCATTATATCTTATTACTAATTGGAGTGATAAGTAACCGTAAGGGGCCAGAGTATTGTAGACGTAAAAAGGTTAGGGGTATAGTGACGTATGAGTAGAAAAATGGAATTACATGATATTGTAAATATGATAAAAAGACGGTTTAAATGGATTTTACTATCAATGACAGGGGCTATCGTGTTTGCAATAGTATTTAATATGACTGCAGCGCCAATCTATGAATCAACAGTGAGTCTGCGCGTAAAATACTACCATGGACCTAATGTTCCTTTCGCGGCTATAGCCCCGGAAGAACAGCTTAAGCAGCAGATCAATACGTATGCTGAAATCATTATAAGTAAAACCGTAATTAATGAAGTTATCAACAGAGGCTATGCAGATATAGATGAATTTTATCGGCCTAGTTACGAACAAATGGTACGAATGATTTCGACACAACTGGTTAATGGGACAGAACTTCTTGTTATAAAGGTTCGGGCATTATCGCCGGATGAGGCGCAAATCCTGGCAAACACTGTTCTTGAAGTATTTCGCGACAAGCTAACTGAAATTGAACGCAGTGAAGGCAAAGAAGCCAGGATTTTTATCGGGGAGCGTATGGAAGAAGCAAAAAAAAATCTGTCTGCAGCGGAACAGGCAATGGTAGATTATAAAAAAAGTCATCAAACGATATCAGTTAGTGATCAAACAAGAAGCGTCGTTGAACGGCAGGCGGAAATTAAAAGGGGGATGATTGACAATCAGGTTAATCTCAAAACCGCACAGGCTAAATTAGTGAATGTAAATCAGCAGATAAGCCAGCAAAATATTGGGTTTATCGCCAGCAATCCCCTAATTGAACAGTATAAAACCCAGCTGGCAGACAAAGAAGTTGAAATGGTTGGGTTGAGAAAAAACTATACGGCCAACCATCCTAAAGTTATCTCTTTGCAAGCGTCTATCGAAGAAACGAAAAATCGGCTAAAGGATGAGATCAATAAAATATCCAAATCAGAGTCTTTGTCGATGAATCCAATCTATCAAACTCTTTTACAAGGAAAACTGCAAGCAGAAGTGGATATTGCTGTAGGGGTAGCGCAAAGAAATGCGATCCAGATAGCAGCTGCATCACAAGAACAAGAGATGGCACTAGTACCTGAAAAAGAACAGGGTTTAGCCAGATTGATGCGGGATTATACTGTAGCGGAAGAGTCGTATACCACGCTGGCAAAACGATATGAACAAGCTCGTGTTGAAGAAGTTACGCAGCCTACTAACATTCAGGTTGTTGATAGGGCTGACCTTCAACCTATCCCGGTCAGACCTCGTAAAGCTCTTAATATTATTTTTGCGGCCTTTATCGGCTTGTTTATGGGATTTTCCGCAACTTTCGTAAGCGAGCGTTTAAATAAAACAATAGATACTATTGAAGATGTTCGCCGATATCTTGGGGTATCTTTTATTGGTAGCATTCCTGCAGAGAATGTAAAACCGGAACCTCAGTGGAAACGGCTCATAAGTAAAGTAATACCAATCAGGAAGGAGAAGACAACGAGATGTTAATCTTAAATCAGCATATTTTAAAAGACCGTGAACAATCTCCTTTGTCCGAAGCATTTCGTAATATACGAGCAAATCTGCTGAGAATTCAAGAAGAAGATGGGAGTAAGGTATTTGTATTTACCGGATTCTGTGCAACAAATGGATGCACGATGACGGCGGCAAATACGGCCGTTATACTGGCATATGCAGGAAAACGTGTGGTACTGGTTGAGGCTGATTTACGTTCTCCTATATTACATCAAGTCTTCGGATGCCAAGATATAGGGATAACAAATATTGTTAATGGTACGAAAACTCTCCCCGAGGTATTGAAAGAGTCATCGATTCCAGGCATGAGCATATTACCCAGCGGGCCATTGATCATAAATCGGCCGCAAACTTTTTTGTCTGATCCAACTGTAAAAGAAGTATGGACGACGCTGAGAGAAGAATTTGATTATGTTATTATCAACACTTCGCCCATACTCTTTCATTCCAATAAGGTATCATCAGATGCGTGTATTTTAGCATCACGTGCAGATGGGATTTTTATAGTGATTGATGCAGAAATGGTGAAAGTTAAGGCTGCACAGCTAGGGATGGAACTTTTAAAAGGGACTAAAACCAAAATCCTGGGAACGATATTAAATAATGTAAAAGACGATAGTCAATTTATGTACTATACATCTTTGTAGTGAGGAAGTGTTTGGTATGCGGCGTAAAATAATATTTAGCTTACTGTTATTAGGCGATACTATTGTTGTTTCTGTTGTCCCATTTTTGGCGCTTTTGATACGATTTGACGGAGATGTATCTCCATTTTACTATAAACAATTGTTGATGTATGTTCCCACTATTATCGTAATCCAGCCGCTAATTTTTTATTGGTTTAATCTGTATAATCGTTTATGGCGATATGCCGGTGTGGACGAAATTTTAAATATTATGGCAGCTGTTACTGTCAGTTCAGTCGCACTTTTTGGCTATATTGTTTTAAGCCCAGATTATGTTTATCTGCCACGCAGTCTGCATCTTCTAAGCTGGATGATGACGATCTTTTTTATTGGCGGTAGCCGTTTGACCATTCGTTTTCTGTATTACTATATGTTGCGGCAAAGTAAAAGAGAAGCTCGTGTCCAGAACGTATTAATTGTAGGAGCTGGTGATGCGGGAGCTATTCTTGCACGCGAAATTAATCAGCGATATTTTAAAGAGAAGAAGGTCGTTGGTTTTATTGATGATGAACCCAGTAAAATCAATCAATATTTTCTAGGAACAAAAGTGCTGGGGAGAAGATGTGAAATTCCAGATATTGTGGAAGAACATCAGGTGGACGAGATTATAATTGCTATGCCATCAGCTGCCAGTGCGGTTATTAAAGAGACAGTTTGGCAATGTAAAATGGCAGACTGCAGTGCGAAAATTGTTCCCGGTATTTATGAAATGATTGATGGTCAAGAAAGCGTGCAACAACTGCGGGAAGTAGATTTAGAAGATCTTTTGCGCCGGGATCCGGTCAAGCTGGACTTGGAAAATATCTCAAGTTACCTTACGGGTAAGCGGGTTTTGGTAACTGGTGCCGGTGGTTCAATCGGTTCGGAACTTTGCCGTCAGATTGCCAGGATGGCGCCTAGTATGCTTTTGTTACTAGGCAAAGGGGAAAACAGCATTTATGAAATAGATAATGAACTAAAAGAAAAGTTTGGACACATTACGACAGAACCAATTATTGCTGATGTACGTGATGCTGTTCGGTTGCAGGATATTTTTGCAATATATCGCCCTGAAGTTGTATTTCATGCGGCTGCCCATAAACATGTGCCATTGATGGAAGCCCATCCAATAGAAGCGGTTCGGAACAATATTTTTGGTACAAAAAATGTAGCGGAAGCTGCAGACCGCTTTGGCGTGAAAAATTTCGTTATGATATCTACCGATAAAGCGGTTAACCCGACAAGCGTTATGGGGACGACAAAGCGGGTTGCGGAGCTTATTATCCAAAACTTAAGTCGAAAAAGCGCTACTAAATTTGTCGCCGTTCGATTTGGTAATGTACTGGGCAGCCGGGGCAGTGTAATTCCTCTTTTCAAGAAACAAATTGCCAAGGGAGGGCCGATTACGGTTACTCATCCAGATATGCAGCGCTATTTTATGACAATTCCCGAAGCTTCCCAGTTGGTTTTACAGGCTGGCTCAATGGCTAACGGAGGTGAAGTTTTTGTTTTAGATATGGGCAAACCAGTTAAAATCGTTGATATGGCTTGTGATTTAATTGAATTATCGGGATTAGTTCCTTATAAAGAGATTGATATTAAATTTACTGGTCTTCGGCCAGGAGAAAAAATGTTTGAAGAATTATTAACGGCTGAAGAGGGATCACAAGCTACGAAGCATGAAAAGATATTTGTGGCAAATATTAAAATGGCAGATGAGAAAAAATTGTTTGATAGCCTGAAGAGATTACAAACCATCACGGATAAAGACCGCATTATTAGAGAAATTTCTTATTTGGTACCCTCCTACAGCGGACCCAATAAAGAAAGTAAAAAAGAAGAAAAAGTAGCAGAACTTTTAGATAAACGTTTGGCTGCTACCATGACGTAATGTGAAGAGGGGCCCCGATCAGTGTAGAATTATGCTGGAACAATAATTTAACGTGGATGGATAGGGTGAATAATGGCAATCAATGCAGCTAGAGATAAATTTAAATTTAGCTTACTAACAGTAAGTGTCATGCTTTCTTTCTTTATAATAAATATATATACTTCAGCAACGTTGTTCTTTTTTTTCATTACCATATACACAGTGTTAAAAGTATTTACGGGTGAGCAGGCATTTGTACTTGATATTTCTATTATATTTTTAATGCTGTTTACGTTCACTTATGTGGGCATTTCCCTTCAATATGGTTATTTTGATCTACAGCTAGCAGTAAAGCATATAGCATATTTTGCTGTTCTTTATATACTGGGGAAATATATAGGAGAATTTCAAGAAATGCAAATTCAGTATGTGTTGTATATAATGACACTTTCCTTAGCTTTAGTTAGTATTCTCGGTGTGTTTTATACTGAAAGTGTTGCCAGCAAGCAATATATGACGCTGCACCGAGGTGCATTTGTTCCCTGGCAAGGTTCGGGTGCTTTTTCTTCTGCAACCTTGCTGGGAAGCTATCTTGCCTTAGGCATATCCTTATTCGGTTTGGCTTTTATAAAGTCACCGATCGTTTTGCGGATCATGAATCTTGGCACTTCAATAGTTTCCGTATATGCTTCTATAGAATTAGCAAATCGTACAGGTTTATTATTAGCAGGAATATCTTTTTTGGTAATTTTTTTACTCCGCATGCGGTTTTCTTCCACCAAGAATCTAATGGTGTCATTCTTGGTATTATTTCTCCAAATTGTCATAATCGCTGGACTGTTTAATATGGATTTCATGGGAATAAGTGAGGCATGGGAACATTCCAGCACCTATCAGCGCATGCAGAAAAGTGATCTTACCACGGATCCTCGTTTTGAGGCCTGGGGTATTGTTTTACAAGGACTGATTGATGATCCTATGGGAGGAAAAGTGGCCCGATTAAACATCGGATTTGCTCATAATCTCTGGCTGGATGTAGGATATAATACGGGCGTGATTCCATTGTTTTTTCTAGTGCTATTTACCTTGTTAGTTATATATAACTTTACTGAAATTTTTGGCTCCTTGTACTATTCGCCATATATGAAATTGCTATTGGGAGCACTATTAACCGGTTTTTTATTAACGTTTATGGTTGAACCTATCATGGGAAATATTATATTAGTTACTATTTTCTGTTTTTTCTCTGGAATCATAAGCAGCATGGAAAATACAGCTAAAGAGAATGAAAGGGTGATGGAATATTGAATGTATTATGGCTGACGCACCACCCTATGCCGAACGCAAGTAAGTTGATGGGGGAAAAAGGAAACCCTCTCGGCGGCTGGATGGCCTCTCTTGCAGAAAGTTTATCTCAGGTAAAGGATATCAAACTCTGTATTGCTTATCCTAAAAATAATATAGTTCGCATAGAAGAAGTATTTGATGGCAAAGTATTTCATTATGCCATTCCACGCAAAACGATGAATTATGACCATTCTATGGAAGTTCATTTTGCCCAATTAGTAGCGAAATGCAATCCTGATGTTGTACACCTTCATGGAACTGAATTTGCCCATGGGTTAGCACTTATGAAAGCCTGTCCAAGAGAAAAATATGTAGTGTCGATACAAGGGTTAGTTTCGATCTATGCAAAGCATTATTTTTCTGGACTACCTCCTAAAGTCGTGGAAAGTTGTACGCTTAGAGACTTCATAAAACGTGATAACATACCCAAAGGCATGGAAAATTATCAAAAACTGGGCGTGATAGAACAAGAAATTTTGAAAAATACGCAACATGTTATTGGACGAACGGAATGGGATAAAGCTTGCACCAGGCAATTGGCACCAAATGCCCAGTATCATTTTTGTAATGAATCCTTGCGTGGCAGTTTTTATGAACATTCCTGGAGTTTATCAGATTGTCAAAACCATTCTATTTTTCTTAGCCAGGGAGGCTACCCGATAAAAGGGCTGCATTTTGTTCTGGAAGCACTGCCTGCCATCAGAGAGCGATTTCCCGACGTACATGTTTATGTAGCTGGAGCTAATATTATTAATACAGCTACCATCACTAAGCGGTTACGTCTGACCAGTTATGGGCAATACATCATAAAATTACTAAAAAAACATGATCTTTTCAGTTGTGTTACTTTCTTGGGGGCCCAGAATGAAGAGGATATGTGTAAACGTTTTTTACAGGCCCATGTTTTTGTTTCCCCTTCAAGTATTGAAAATAGCCCGAATTCATTAGGAGAAGCCATGCTGTTAGGTGTGCCGTCCGTAGCTTCTGCTGTTGGCGGAGTGGCAGATTTGATGCTGCACCGTAAGGAGGGTTTTATCTATCAATATGATGCCTCCTATATGCTGGCACATTATATATGTGAAATTTTCTCCAATGATCATATGGCAGAAGAGTTCTCCAAAAATGCCAAAAAAAGGGCTCAGACTACTCACAATAGAGAGGTAAATCTTAACAATTTATTGACAATATACAGAGCCATACGGGAGGCATGACGATGAAAAGTGTCTGGTTAAAAAATAATGAGTTGCTCGCGTATCTTAAAAATAATGATTGATAGGTGTGTGAAGCTTTGACTCGAAACATTCAATTACTTAAAAATACAGTAATATATTTTATTGGAAACTTCTCTTCTTCCCTTCTTTCGTTTCTTTTTTTACCCCTTTATACCCGTTATCTTTCGCCAGAAGATTATGGAAAAATTGATATAATCTTTGCTTTTTCGTTTATTGTTTCACCTATTATAACCATGCAAGTATCCTTTGCATGCTATCGATATCTGCTGGATGCGCAAGATGATAGGGCAAGAAAAACAATTATCAGCAATACTCTGGCAGTCACGCTTACTGGATACTTATGTTTTATTTTGGCGTATGAATTGCTTAATTCCCTTGTGTATATTGAATTTAGTCTAGCTATTATGCTTTATGTCCTATTAGGTGGAATGGCTTTGTTAGTTCAGACGTTAGCGAGGGGGTTCAAAGAAAACATCCTATACTCTGTGCTAGGCGTAGTCTCTACCATTGTTCTTTTAGCAGGCAATATTGTGTTCATCATAGGACTCAACCTAAAAAGTCTTGCCTTATTATTATCGCCAGTATGTGCGAATGTGATGGTAATTTTCATCGGACTTTACAAGTTAAGACTGATTCGGTTCTTTGATGTAAAACTGATCAATAAAAAGTCTATTAAAGAATTACTAACATATAGTGCTCCATTAGTCCCTGATGCAGTTTGCTGGTGGCTGTTATTTAGCTTTGGCAGAGTATTTTTAAACTATTATTATAGCGCAGCGGAGGTTGGGATTTTAGCTGTGGCAAATAAATTTCCAACAGCATTAACTTCTTTGTACTCTATTTTTGCATTAGCATGGAAAGAAAATGCGATTGCGGAGTACGATTCTCCTGATAGAGATGAGTATTATAGTGACATTTATAATCGGCAAATTGTAGTTATTTTATGTGGAATTCTGATTCTCTTGCCAGCTACCAGATTGTCAATTGAATTTATTTTAGATCCATCTTACCAAGCTGCGTATCAATACATTCCCTTGTTATTTATGAGTTCAGCATTAAGTATGATGGCCGGTTTTTGGGGTTCTGGTTTTGAAAGTGCCCAAAAGACATCTGGAATTATGATTTCCACCTTATATGCATTTGTTGTCAATGCACTTATTAATATTATCCTCGTTCCGGCCTTTTCGATTTATGGTGTAGCAATCGCCAATATTGCAGCTTTTGCCACCTTATATAGCATTCGAGTTATACGATCCCGGCCATTTTTTACCATTACGACAGATAAGAGGAGAATTATACCCTTACTTTCTTTTACGATCATCTTTTGTTTTCTATACTATGTACCCAATATGCTGCTGCAAGGTGGATTGGTATGCAGCAGTATCGTGATATTTTTCATATATCATCGGCAAATAGTACATCAATTTATGCAGTATATGAGAGTACTCATACAAAAGAGAAGTATGCAATTATAATAACGCAGAATAGGAGTGAGCCTTTTGACCACTTTAACAACACCAGTTGGCCTTATTGTTTTTAATCGACCAAGTACAACCCAAAAAGTCTTTGAAGCAATTCGCAAGGCAAAGCCGGCAAAGCTGTTTATTGCATCTGACGGTCCACGTCCGGGGCGCACTGATGATCTTGAAAATTGTAATGCAGTTAAGAAAATTGTGAAAAATGTGGATTGGGATTGTCAAGTTTATACGCGATTTTCAGACAGCAATGCAGGTTGTGGGCATGGTCCTGCGAATGGAATCTCCTGGATCTTCAGCCAGGTGGAAGAAGCCATAATTTTAGAAGATGATTGCCTGCCAGGAAAGGATTTTTTTGCTTTTTGCCAAGAAAATTTGGCGCGGTATAGAAATGACCAACGAGTTATGCTGGTTAGTGGGACAAATTACTTAGGGGAATGGAAAGCTAGTTCTCAGAGTTACCATTTTTCAAAATATGGCGGGATATGGGGCTGGGCATCCTGGCGAAGAGCTTGGGAACATTTTGATTTTAAGATATCCTTATGGGGTCAACAAGAGATCCGAGATCGTCTAAAAGATACGATGGGCGAAAAGAATTTTAAGCTAAGGGCGAGGATTTATCAGCAAACTTATCAGGGAGACAATGTTGATTGGTGGGATTATCAGTGGGGGTTTGCCAGACTCATTCAATCCGGTTTAGCAATCGTGCCAAGTAAAAATCTAATATCGAATCTTGGGTGCGGTACTCAAGGTGCGACACATTTGCAGTCAGGGACTGCTGCGCAAAAATTCGGCAATCAACCAACCTTTGAAATGAAATTCCCCCTAAAACACAATGCCTTTGTAGTTGCTGACGATGGGTATGATACTAAATTACTAGATGCGTTTTCTGGCAGGGGGAGCATTGCCCAGCGTGGTACTCACTTCATCCTCAAGAAGTTTCGGCGTGTATTAACTAGTTAACGATTTGTTTCATAAAGAAAACAGGGAAAGGGGTAATAATGAAAATAATATCAGTTTTTGATACTCGGATAGCTGGGTCTAACTTAGGTGACCATATTATCATGCAGGCCGTAGAACATCATTTACGTGAGATGCTTACACAAGATTTTTTCATTAGGATTCAAACCCATGACAATATATCTCAACAATCTTATGCACTTATTAAACAAAGTAATCTAAAGTTTTGTGGAGGGACAAACCTGCTTTCTTCCAACATGGACCGGTACAATCAGTGGAAAGTGAATTTGTGGGATAGTATATATATTAACGATGTAGTGCTGATGGGGGTTGGCTGGTGGCAATACCAAAAAGCGCCTAACAATTACACGAAGATTCTTTTGGGCAGGCTGCTATCATCAAAATATATACATTCTGTCCGTGATTCATATACTGAAAAGCAGATGAAACTTTGTGGTTTTGATAATGTATTGAATACAAGCTGCCCGACGATGTGGAGGTTGACGCCACAACATTGTGCAAGTATTCCTGCAAGCAAGTCTGATGAGGTCGTGATGACCCTTACCGAATACAATATGAATCAAGAGTATGATACAAAACTCTATAACATACTGAAGAAACATTACCAAAAAATATATTTTTGGATTCAGCAACCTGGGGATTATGTCCACATGCAAAATATTGCGTCGGATATGGTGGAATACATTCCGCCTACCTTAGAACATTTAGATGCCTTATTGTCGGACAAACAGGTAGACTATATTGGCACGCGCTTACATGCTGGTATTAGAGCTTTACAGCACAAAAGACGTACACTGATTTTGGGTGTTGATAATCGGGCTTCGGAGATAGCAAGAGACACAAACCTCCCTGTAGTCAATCGAGCCAATTATCAAGATATAGAGGATTGGATCGTAACACCTAAGGCCACGCAGATAACGCTTCCTGAAGAAAATATAAAGAGTTGGAGGCAACAATTTAGTAAGAAAATGTAAGTAAGAGGGGTAATATGTATCTACTAAAATTCATCATACTGTATGTAATTAAAATGATAGGAATATTTCTTTTCAAGCTGCATCGTGTAAAACTTGGCAAACAGTCAGAAATCAATGGTTTTCCACTGATTATTAACAGGGGATTTTTTCAAATTGGCGATCATATAAAACTGAACATTATGTTTCCGTATAACAATTTAGGTGGCTCGCGCTGCATGATGTTTACTGTTAAAAAAAATGCTCATTTGCTAATTGGCAATAATGTTGGGATATCGAATGCGGCCATTGTGTGTACAGAGTGCATTCAAATAGACGATGATGTAATGATTGGCAATGATTGCAAAATTTATGACAGCGATTTTCATTCCTTAGATTATCACAACAGAATTACTGCTGGGGATATAGAGGCAAAGTCAGCTCCTATCCACATAAAAAAAGGTGCTTTCCTTGGCGCACATTGTATCATCTTAAAAGGAGTTAGTATTGGTGAGTATTCTGTAATTGGTGCAGGATCAGTGGTAACGAAAAGTGTTCCTGATCAAGAGGTTTGGGCTGGTAATCCAGCCCGCTTCATAAAAAAACTCCATGCGTAAGACCTGATTGTGGTGGTAGAGTACTTGTGCAAAGCTAAGGCAAAAGGAATGAATTAATGTATGTGAGATAGGAGAGATATAGAGTGAAAAAGCCATTAATCAGTGTTATTACTGTGACACTAAATTGTTCTCAAGATGCAGTTGCTACTGCCCGAACCGTTCTTTCCCAAGAATTTGCCGACTATGAATATTTGGTTAAAGATGGCGGATCGACAGACGGTACTATAGAAGCAATGAAAGAAATGGGGATTCGTGTAGTTGTTCAACCCGATACCGGTATTTATGATGCGATGAATCAGGCGTTAGCATTATGCCAAGGCGAGTATGTTTGTTTTTTGAACGCAGGTGATAATTTCTTATATACTCAGGTGCTAAAGGATGTGGCAGAATGTATTGCAAAAGATCCGGAGGTTTCCTTTGTGTGGGGGGATGTTCGCGACATGCGTTTTAAACACCGGATTATAAAATATTCATCTAAGTTGACCCGCTATTATATGTATAGATCTGTCATTACTCATCAGGCTTGGTTTTTAAAAAAGGATGCTTATCTACATTGCGGTGGCTTTGATACTAGCTTTATCTATCAAGCAGATCATGATGTGTTAGTAAAGGCCATTTTAAAGCATAAAATAGCTTATCACCATATTGACCGGCCTGTTGTTGAGTATAAATATGGTGGGCAGTCCGACTTGCCTCAGGCAGCAGAAAGACTTAAAGCAGAAAGAAAAATTATTTTAAGAAAAAATTTCTCGTCAACGGAACATTTGTTTTTTGGTTTTTTATTTTCACTGCGTATGGCGCCCCTGAAAGGTATGTTAATTCGAAATAAATCCTTTCGCCGTTTATTAGATTTGTATTACAGTGCCAAAAATACAATACTGTGGCATTGAATTATAAAAGAAGTAAATCGTTAGTGAGATTCAACTGCTTTGAATCATTGAAACCGTGCAGAACGGAGGAGGCTTTCGTATGAACATTGAAGTATTGGTATCCACGATGCATCAGCAAGACTTATCTTTAGTTGAGAAAATGAATATACGGACAAATGCTGTACTCATAAATCAGTGCGATAACAATGATGTTGTTGAAGCAAAAGATGATGAGAAATGTATTAAAATGTATTCATTTCGTGAACGTGGTGTTGGAAAAAGCAGAAATATTGCGCTAATACGGGCGACAGGAGACATATGCATTATGGCAGATGATGATGTTGTATATTTGGATCACTATGAGCAGATTGTCCGTGATGCTTTCGCCAAGAATCCTAATGCAGACATGATCATGTTTAATGTTACTAATGCTCATGAAGAGAGGAATAAGCGTGATAAGGTAAATACCAAAAATAAGCGTGTACGCTTTTATAATTGTTTGCGATATGGTACTTATAATATCGCTTTTCGCAGAGAGCGCCTATTAAAGCACAACGTCTTTTTTTCCTTACTGTTTGGCGGCGGTGCAGCGTATGGCTCTGGCGAAGATACCTTGTTTATTTGGGAATGTCTGAAAAAAGGGCTAATCATTTATGCGAGTCCAGCTAAAATAGCCGATGTATATCATCAGAAATCTACCTGGTTTAGCGGGCATAATGAAAAATATTATTTTGATCGTGGTGTTCTATTTGAAGCATTATCGAAATGCCTAGCAATACCATTGATGCTGCGGATTGCTATTTTAGAATATAAACAATATAAAGATAACATGACTTTTTTTCAAGCATGCAAATTCATGCTTAGAGGAATAAGTCACTATCAAAGTCTATAGTTTGTTAAAATGTATTTTTCTTTGAAATAAAAGGGGGGCATTGTTTTTGTTGCGGATTATTATGGGTGTGCTGGTATGTTGTATTAGTCTAACCGGTTATTTTATGATTATACCATCTAAAGCGCCGGCTGCGGCAGGGTGGATTGATTATTATAAGATTGATTTTGAGAAACGCACCCCTCAAAATCAAGCATTATATGACCAACGGAACGACAAGTTATGGAAACATGAGATAGGCTTTATAAATATGAAAGATACCGGTTATAGTCGCATTGAGAATGTTGTTGTTGAAAATGGAATGTTAAAGATTCTCGGAAAAAAAGAATGGGTTGTCAATGCAAACTATAATTTGGGAGCAGTTAATCCCTTTAAAAGAAAAAAGTTTGCCGACTATTCGACAGGAAGTATAATTTTCAGGCCAGCCTTTCAGTATGGAAAAGTTGAAATCGTCGCTCGTACGCCAAAGGGCTTGGGAATATCGCCACAAATTTGGTTATTCGTGCCAGATGAGCAGCAATATGGCTATGGAGAAATAGATATTATGGAGTACTTTGGAAATTTGGATCTTCATACAGCATATAGTACTCTGCATTATGGACCATCATGGAGAAGGCTTGAGCATACGTCTCAAAAAACTGTTATACCCGATTTCGAAGAAACTTGGCATACTTATAGACTCGAATGGTTGCCAAACCTGATTGCAATTTATATCGATGACAAATTAGTATTATCCGAAAATCCGGATATAGCTAAAAAGGGTGGCTTCGATCCTTTGCGTCAGCCCATGCAATTACGCTTGAGCATGTCCTTAGGAAATAAAACAATAGGACCAGTTGAAGAGACTGAGTTGCCTGCTGAATTTGCTATTAAGTCAATCCATATATGGAAGTTGCGGGGTTATGAGTAATGAATAAGGGGATGCTTATGTCCAAGCAACGTAATGTAGCTCTTGATATTGGTAAGGGAATTGCAATAGCTTTGATGGTCATTGGTCACTTAGAACATTATTTACTTGTGGGGCCTCTTTTCTTTAGCCTCCAAAAATTTATATTTATTTTCCATATGCCGTTTTTCTTTTTCGTCTCCGGATTTACTTTTGCAGTTAGCGGTGGTGAAGCTTTAAAGCCCTTTATTATAAAACGAATACGCAGTTTGATTCTTCCTTGGATCATATGGAGTATGGTTTTTCTTTGCATACTGTTATTAGAAGATCCACAAAAAGTAAATGTTCCTTGGATGATAAAAGAAATATTTATTAATGGTACTTTTATGGGAGGCTGGTTTATACCCTGCTTATTTTGGTCCCAGATATTTTTGGCCATCCTAGTTTTAATCACTAAAAGGAAAGACAACTTACTGTTACCTGCCTTACTCTTCATTGGGATTTTAGGAATGTATTTGCCGGAGCTGATGCCGATTACTTTTTACAAATATTTTCACCGGACACATCATGCAGATGTTGCACTTGTATCGACCTTGTTAGCTGGAGTGGGGTATTTATATAAAAAGATAAATTACGAAAGTCTTACACTGGCTTGTGCAGCAAGCATTTTAGTAGGTATAGCATTTTTCTTCAATAGTCGTGCAGATATGAATATGCATGCATATGGAAATAAAGTGTTATTTCTTGCTGGAGCGCTGTCGGGAAGTTATCTCATTCTCTTTATTGCGAAATTGGTTGAAAGATATTCCTCTTATTTGACTCAGTTTTTGGCGATGGCAGGCAGAAATTCTTTGTGGATCTTGTTTTTTCATGAAACCATGTTACTACATGTCGATTGGTTATTAGGAATCAATAAACGTGTAGAGGTTAGCGGTTTTATTTATGTTCTCTATGCTATTTTGCCCCTTGTACTTTCGCCAGCTATTATGTGGCTGTTAGATAATTCCCGGGTAAAACTGGTATATTGCTATAAGATGAGGTATACAGCAAAATGAATATACTGATAACTGGAGCAAGCGGCTGGATTGGCAGTAATCTTGTTGAACAGGTAGCGAAGCAGCATAACCATATTTGGGCGATTGGCAGAAATTTTGCCAATGCAGTAAAAAGACAAGAGGTATCCTATTGCCAGTTGGATTTGGCTGATCCTGATAAAGACATCTTAAAAAAACTATGTACACATACAATGGATGTTGTAATTCATGCAGCTGGACAGGCTCATGTCAGCCAGAATGAATTGACAAAGGAATTGTTTCAAAGAAATAATATCGAAGCTACCCGTATGACATTACAGCTTGCATGGCAAACACATAGTAAGAGGTTCATACATATCAGTTCAGTGGCTGTGTCCCATAGCCGGGATATGTATGCAGCCAGTAAAAAAGAGGCAGAAGAAATGGTAATCAATTTTTGCTGCTCACATGGAATTCCCTATACCATTATTAGGCCAGTTGTCGTATTTGGCGAAGGGGATAGAAAAGGGAATGTCTATAAACTTATTGCACAAATAAACCGCGGGGTTTTACCTCTGATTGGCGGTGGAACGGCTGTGAAAAACATGGTTTATATACGAAATCTAACAGAATATATTGGCCGGATCATGAATAGTGACTTGTATGACAATGCTACTTTGACCCTGCGGGATCTGGAACAAACGAATATGAAGCAGTTGTGTTATTTGATTAAACAACTGCTGCAACGACAAACCTTGATACTGCCAATTTCTGATGGCTTATGGAGTGCTATGATTCAATTCATTGAGATGATTCAAAAAATGGGATTTTTTAAGCGAATAAATCTAATGAGTTTAAGAAAAGCAAACAGTCATGCTAATTTTGTAATAGATGAATTGTCCCAAAAAATAACGGAAAAGCCTCCGTTTACCTTGCAGCAGGGTTTATTTAATACCATCAGATGGTATAAGCAATCAAAGAAGCAAAGCGGTTATAATCATAAAATTTGACCAGTGAAAGCAGGAGGTGTTTTTGCATGTTAAAGCGTGGTATTGATATTTTAGTGGCAGGAGCGGCTTTGTTAATTTTGAGTCCTGTGCTGATTTTGGTTATGATTTTGGTTTATTTGGATTCAGGCGGTCCCATATTCTTTGTACAAAGGCGTGTTGGTGCTGATGATCAAGAATTTGACATGTATAAGTTTCGTACCATGGTAGTGGGAACCCCCAATGTGGCTACAGACAAATTGACGAATAGCGCAATGTATGTTACAGGCGTGGGGCAGTATTTGCGCAAGTACAGTATGGATGAACTGCCCCAGTTATGGAATATCTTGTCTGGCGATATGTCGATTGTTGGTCCGCGTCCAGCCTTATACAATCAGTATACATTGCGTGAAATGAGGAAGCAGCATAATATTTCTTCCATGCGGCCTGGTCTTACTGGCTGGGCACAAATAAATGGCCGTGACAATATTGGCCTGGAGGAGAAAGTAAAACTGGATCTATATTATTTTAAAAATTTATCAACTCGTTTTGACTTGTACATTATTGTGCGTACCGCGATGAGTGTAGTATGCGATCCGTCGAAATAATTAGTAATGTAATTACGCTAAACTTAGCATTGCTTTTTAAATTATCTCATTTGTGAAAGGGACTTGTTATGAAAATTCTCTTTTTAACCTCCCGATTTCCCTATCCTGCGATCAAAGGCGATCAGGTTGTTATCTATAACCGGCTTAGATACTTGAGTAAATTTCATGAAATAACTCTAGTCTGCCTTTATCAAAAGGAGCAGGAACTGACAGCTTTAGAGTATATAAAATCCTACTGCGCAGCCGTACATGTTGTTAAATTAAGTAAGTACCAGTCTATTGTAAATGTACTGACGAAAGCAGCGTTCTCTAACATACCCTTGCAGGTATTGTATTATCTATCCGCTGATTTTAAGGAACAAGTTAAGAAATTGCTTGCGGAAAACGATTTTGACTTAATTCATGCCTATTTGATCAGGACAGCCGAATATATTGAACAAAGCCGCTTGCCCAAAGTGCTGGATTTAATTGATTCCATGCACCTCAATATTGTACAGCGTATGGCATTGGCATCACCCCTTAAACGTTTATTTTATTGGGAAGAATGGCGGAGAATCAAACAGTATGAACACTGGATAGGAAATAAATTCAACCATATGATAGTGGTAGCGCAAAAGGATAAGGAGTTTTTAACCGCTAAGAATCTGAGCGTTATACCACTGGGCGTAAATACGGACGCGTATTGTCCCATTACAGATACGGAAAAGAAGTACACGCTTATTTTTTCCGGCAATATGAGTTATGCCCCTAATATTAATGCCGTTACATGGTTCGTGGATCATTGTTTTCCAGAAATACAAAGGAAAATAAACTATGTGACTTTTGCGATTGCCGGCAGTAGTCCATCAGCCAAAATTCAGGAACTGGCAAAGCGAAGAGGAATCGTGGTAACTGGTTTTGTCGATTCCATGCCCCAAACGTTAAATGAAGCTCATATTGCGATTGCGCCGATGCAGTCAGCTTCCGGTATGCAAAATAAGATATTAGAAGCAATGGCTTGCGGACTGCCTGTTATTACAACATCTTTGGGATTAGGGAGTATTAAGGCTCGTCAGGGTCAAAACATACTAGTTGCAGATACCCCAGAGCGTTTCATACAACAAGTGCTGATGCTTGTGGATGATGCTGCTCAAGCTAAGAAAATAGGAATCCAGGCGCGTAGCTATGTGATGGATAAGCATAGCTGGGATCACTCAAATCAGTTGGTAGAGGATATCTATAGACAAGTGCTGGCTGATGTCCATCCAGGAAATCATGGAGGGAGGAATTTTTGTGAACCAAGTGATACAGCCATCAGCGTTGAGCAAGCTATTGTCACCAGAGCATAAACTAAGCTATGGGATTGAAAAACGACAGACAGATGGCTTTATCGTATGATATAGGATATACGTTACTATGGGGCAAATAATGAGGGAACTACGTATTCACCAGCCTGAAATTTATCAATTATCAGCTACTAGCTATGCGGATACCTTAGCTCAGTTTGAAGCTATGCCAAATATATCGATTGACTATGCGGTGGCTGAGGAGGTGCAGAATGGCAAGTATCTGGAGGAAGATGATATTGTACGGTTTGATAGTGTGTGAAGGGAAGGTTGGAGGGGAATGGTATTAATGAAGAATGGTCTATGTTGACATGAATATCAACATAGACCATTCTTCAATAGTAATTATTTTGCTTCTTTTAAATCTAAAATTTCATTCCAATTCTTTACCGTTACAGCTTCTATAGTCCGAATATCGCGACGAATACTTTTTATCTCGGATTCTACACGGTCCATTTTTTTATCAGTTAGCTCCAATATCTTCATGACATCTTGTTGCTGCTCACGAATAGCTTGCGTAAATTCA
Source organism: Pelosinus baikalensis (assembly GCF_020819555.1). Lineage (NCBI taxonomy): Bacteria > Bacillati > Bacillota > Negativicutes > Selenomonadales > Sporomusaceae > Pelosinus > Pelosinus baikalensis. Next base: position 42,604 of record NZ_JAJHJB010000002.1, on the reverse strand, counting down.
TCTTTTGTTACCATAGTAGATTTGATGTTAGAAACATCAAGTTTCAGAATTGAGACATCATCGGTTAAAGTAGAAACATTGCCTTTTAGAGTAAAGACATCGTCTTTTAGAGTAGAAAAGTCTTCTTTTAGAGTAGAGACATCGTCTCTTAGAGTGGAGACATCGTCTCTTAGAGTGGAGACATCACTTTTTACGGATTTAACTTCGGTGAGGATTTCTTGTAATAATTGTTCAGTGGGCATTTGTGTCTTCTCCTTTTTTTTATTAGTTTAGCACAAATTCCAGTAGAGGGGGGATAGGGGGAGTTTCATCGTTAATCACAGTGTAGCATAAAAGTGTGAAAAGTTGCAATGGACATGTGTATAGTAGCAGGATAAGAATCATGATTTGGCGAAGTGATATAACATATATTACTTTCTTTGGGAATAAAATGAAGATTGAAGAAGGAAGAGGAGGGCTTTACAATGACACAGGATATTGTTATAAAAAGAGATGCCTTTAAAGCTTATGATATTCGTGGCAGGGTACCTGATGAGCTCAATGAGGAAGTAACATATCGGATTGGATGGGCTTTTGTGGATCTATTTGATGCAAAGACAGTGGTAGTGGGGCGAGATGTGCGCTTGTCCAGCGAGAGTTTGACCAAGGCTTTGATAGAGGGTTTTACAGATCGGGGCTGTCATGTGATTGATATTGGTTTATGCGGTACGGAAATGGTGTATTTCGCCACGTCTCATTTAGGGGTCGATGGGGGAATCATGGTGACAGCCAGTCATAATCCTATGGATTATAATGGACTCAAGCTGGTACGTAAAGAATCCAGACCGATTAGTGGTGATACAGGGCTGCGAGAGTTAGAGGACCGTGTAGTAACTGGAGATTTTTCACGGGAAAAGAGTGCTGGTATTGCCAAGGGCACAGTGGAGCAGTATGATATTATGAAAGAGTATGTACTGCATTTGCTTACCTATGTGGATGCAGCGGTATTAAAACCGTTGAAAATTGTCGTGAATGCAGGCAATGGCTGCGCAGGACCTGCTCTTGATGCATTAGAAAAGGTATTGCCTTTTGAGTTTATCAAAGTATACCATGAGCCAGATGGGACGTTCCCACATGGAATTCCCAATCCCTTGTTAGTTGAGAATCGGGAAGCAACAGCCAAGGCTGTGCGAGAAAGCGGTGCTGATTTTGGGATTGCCTGGGATGGTGATTTTGACCGCTGCTTCTTATTTGACGAACAGGGGCAATTTATTGAAGGATATTACATTGTTGGATGTTTAGCAGAAGCCTTTTTAAGGCGTTATGCCGGGGCGAAAATTATCCATGATCCCCGTTTAACCTGGAATACGATTGAATTGGTAAAGGAAGCTGGCGGTGTTCCTGTATTGTGTAAAACGGGTCATGCCTTTATTAAAGAACGCATGCGTCAGGAAGATGCGATATATGGTGGGGAGATGTCAGCTCATCATTATTTTAGAGATTTTGCATATTGCGACAGCGGTATGATACCATGGCTCTTAGTAGCGGAGAATATAAGCGTATCAGGTAGATCTTTGTCCCGATTGGTGGGAGCTCGTATGGAAAAATTCCCTGTGAGCGGGGAGATCAATCGACGAGTCAAGGATGCCCAGAAGGTGGTAGCGGAAATAGAAAAGCAGTTTGTAGCCCCAGGAGCTGCTGTTGATTATACAGATGGATTAAGTGTAGAGTATAATGACTGGCGGTTTAATCTGCGGATGTCTAATACAGAACCGTTGATTCGTCTGAATGTGGAGAGCCGAGGCGATGCTTCTTTGATGGAAAAGAAAACGGCTGAATTATTAGCTGCCATTGAGAAGTTGGGGTAACGAGGGAATGGGGGAGTGACAGGGACGGACACACCCCGTCACTGCGTGCCACCCCTCTCTAGAGGGGAATGGGGAAATACCATAGCGTAGTGTCATTGCTTCACTCTGTTCGCAATGACAAAAGAGCACAAAAATATGCTATTAATAACTCCTTTTGTGTCCTTTGCGCCTTTGCGGTCATTCGTTTTATATGTTTTAAAGGATGTATCAGTATTTTCCTGATAGAGTTTAAAATAATTATCACAGCTAAGGATGGTGCTAAGATGAGAAAAGGATTGGGAAAAGTTCGCAAGGCGGTGATTCCGGCGGCAGGGATGGGGACAAGGTTTCTGCCGGCGACGAAGGCGCAGCCTAAAGAGATGCTGCCTATCGTTGATAAGCCGGCGATTCAATATATTATTGAAGAAGCGGTTCAGTCAGGCATTGAAGAAATCCTTATTATTACGGGGCGAAATAAGCGTTCCATTGAGGATCATTTCGATCGGTCAGTAGAGCTGGAGATGCTGCTTAAAGAGCAAGGCAAGTACGACTTATTAAACTTGGTAGAGGAAATTGCCAATGTTACGATTCATTATGTAAGGCAAAAGGAAGCAAAGGGATTGGGTCACGCCGTGTTATGTGCTAAGCAGTTTGTCGGGAATGAGCCTTTTGCTGTGCTGTTAGGTGATGATATTATTGATGCCAGTGTTCCTTGTTTAAAACAAATGATGAGTGTCTATGATGATTGTTATGGTACTATTCTAGGGACACAAGAGGTTCCTCTGGATAAGGTTTGTAATTATGGAATTGTAAAACCTGTGGAGATTAAACAGAATGTGTGGCAGGCTGTGGATCTTGTAGAAAAGCCAGATATGTCAGAGGCACCTTCTCGCTTGGCGGTGATGGGACGCTATATTCTCCAGCCTGAGATTTTTGCAATCTTGGAGAAGACTCCTCCTGGTAAAGGCGGGGAGATACAGTTAACCGATGCGATCCGTACATTAGCAATTGAGCAGCATTCGGTATATGCCTATAATTTTGAAGGTCGTCGATATGATGTGGGCGATAAGCAGGGATATTTGGAAGCGACAATTGAATTTGCTCTGAAGCGTCCTGATTTGCGGGATGACTTTTTACGATATTTGATCAAAACTGTCGGTCCGCTGGTGGCAGGGAAAGATGGGAATGCAGGTTGTAGTAAATAGTGGCTAAACACACCCCGACACTACGTGCCACCCCTCTCAAGAGGGGAATTAGAGCGGCAGTTAGTAGTGAATCGGAGGGAAGTGTGCAAAAATATAGGGAGGTTTTGTCTAATGAGTAGTAAAGAAGAAAATTGTTTAACATTAGCCTCGGGTTTTTCCTTTGACTATGGTAATTTGTATGGAGCTGGTAAAGTAACTGCCAGTGATGTAGAGGATTTAGCAGAAAAGTTGGCTGCTGCACAAAAGGCTGTTGAAACCATGCGGGCGACAGGAGAAGTTCGGGGGCATTTGTCCAAAGATGGTACGCCGGAAAGAGTGTTATTTACCCAACTGCCTTACGTGGCTGAAGGTAACCTAAACTCTCCAGCATCCATTGCCAAGTTAAAGGAATTTGGCAGTTCTCTTAAAAACACAGTGGATGCTGTAGTGACGTTTGGCATTGGCGGCTCTTACTTAGGGAATAAGGTCTTATTTGATGTTCATTGCGGTGAGTTTTGGAATGCAAAAAGTGTAAAAGAACGCAATGGTTATCCGAAGCTATACTTTAATGGTAATAACATTGATGCGAGACGAACTGCAGATATGGTAGAACATCTGATCGCAGAAGCCCGTCTGAAAGCTGTTCATGGTCAGCCTAATACCTATAAAGTGGTCTTAGTGGTGATTTCAAAATCCGGCGGCACCCTAGATACGATGTCGACTTTCATGGTGATGTATGATGCTTTAAAACAACAAGAGCCATTACTGAATATTGAAGTAGTAGCGGTAACTGATCCTGCAAAAGGTGAGAAGGCTACTTTATTGGGAAAATTAGCCGAGGAGCAAGGTTGGCCGACCTTTAGCGTTCCAGATGGAGTGGGCGGCAGATTTAGTATTTTCTCGGAAGTAGGATTAGTGACGGCTGCTTGTATCGGCATGGATATTGATGCGTTCTTGGCCGGTGCACAAGCCATGGATCAGGCATGTCAGACTTCAGATATATACAAAAATCCAGCGAAATTAAATGCAGCTTTAAAGTTTATTGCTGCAGAAAAATACGGGCGGGACATTGAAGTGTTCATGCCTTATGCAGATTATTTAAAATCAGTAGCAGAATGGTATGTACAGCTGTTAGCTGAATCCTTAGGCAAACGTACCAGCCGTGAAGGAGCAGAAGTATTTTATGGTCGTACTCCAATTGTAGCCGTTGGAACAACGGATATGCATGCCCAGACACAGCAGCATCAAGATGGTAAGAAAGATAAGGTGGTTCAGTTTGTTAAGGTGGCTAAGTGGGAGCAGGATGCTATGATTCCCGATGTGTTCCCTACTGTCTCCAAGCTTTCTGAAATATCTTCTATCTATTTGAGTCAGGCTTTGGATGTAGCACGAGAGGCCAACGCAGAGGCTTTGATTAATGATGAACGCTTTAATGCTACGTTGATACTGCCTTCCTTGAATGCCTATCATTTAGGAGAATTGTTATATATGTTGGCATTGTCCGTCGCTTATGAAGGTGAATTGGCGAATGTTGATGCTTTTGATCAACCGGGAGTGGAAGCATATAAACGCCTAATGGGGCCTAGGTTAAAGGCTTTAAAAAAATAAAGAAGATATTTCCAAAAAAATCCTGTTACTTGTAACAGGATTTTTACTATTTTTGGAGAATTTTATTAATGAAAGGTAGGCGGTAGCTGTGGCGATTAAGATAGTGATTGCAGATGATCACGCCCTATTACGGCAAGGGATAATAAACGTGCTGAATTTAGAAGATGATTTTCAAGTAATTGGTGAAGCCTGTGATGGGGCCGAAACGGTAGAAAAAGCCATTGCTTTAACTCCGGATATCCTTTTGCTGGATATAAATATGCCCCGTATGAATGGTTTGGAAGTTATAAAAAAAATTAATGAGCAAGAAAAAGCGATTAAAATCATTGTTTTAACTATGCATGATGATGAAAGTTATGTAATGGAAGTGATAAAATCCGGTGCTGTCGGGTATCTGTTAAAGGATATTGAACCGGGTATGTTAGTTGCAGCAATTCGTACGGTATATGCTGGCGAATCGTATATTTATCCAACCTTGGCAAAACGAATTTTTAATGAGTTTAGTCGTACTCAGCAGGATAAGGAAAAAGAGAAGGTCTGTGAAGTAGTCAGGACGATCAGCCGTAGAGAAGAAGGCTTAACCTATAGGGAATACGAGGTATTGCAAGGCGTATGCCGGGGACTGAGTAATCAGGAACTTGCTAAGAGCTTATTCTTAAGTGAGAAGACGGTCAAGAATCATCTTACCAATATATTCCGCAAGATCAGCGTAAATGATCGTACCCAGGCTGTGCTGTATGCCATAAAGCATAAACTTGTAATCTTAGAGTAAATCACCTTTCATAGCATTTTGCATATCATATCCTATCCCATGATAAAGGGGGTAGGATCTTTTGTTTTTTTCCTATACAGCGAGTGTAATTTTGTTGTCCTTGGCTATGTATGGAATGTGGTATTGTATTCGCGATCTGTGGAAATGGTGGTTGGAGCCTCGCCTCGTGTCAGTACCAAGCTGTAGTTTCTTAATTGTGGTAAGAAATTTAGATTACAGAGTAGAAGATCTGCTGCGTTATTTGGCTCATGAGATCGAACGGGCAGAGGTAGATTGTGACATTGTCGTGGTGGATGTGAGTTCGGATGATTTTACTGCAATGATTTTAGAACGATTGGTTGGAGATATCCCGATTATGAAAGTGGTAATGTTCTCGGAAGAGATAAGACCGGTAAGTGATGCCATTGCCCTGTGCCGCGGCAGTGTAGTTCACGTCATGGATCTGGCACATCGCATGAGCATTGATGATTTTATGGTTGCCGTATGTGGCCTATTGCGTCAAGATTATCAAGACGTCATGCTCAAAAGAGCAGCGAGGTGAATGAGATTTATCGGAGACGATGGTTTAACCGCAGAGGCGCAGAGAACACAGAGAAAAAATTTTAATTAGTATATTACATACTCCCCTCAGTGCCCTCTGTGTTCTCTGCGGTTAAAAATTCCTTCGTGTTTAAACGTCTTTTTCATTCTTTTCCATGTTTCAACACCAAAATATCATAGATAATCTCCACAAGTTTCTGGGCAATGGGCATGAGATTGGGATGAGAATCCGGAGACTGGGCGGTACAAGACATTGCTAGTTTGGCAGATTGCAAATGTTTTTTTACCGTAGTTGAGGTCCAATATACAGGAATGTCTGTATTCCCAGTTAGTGTTATGACCGCTTGATACGAATTAAGATTATTTTCAGCCACACCCATTATGGCATGATAATTAATATATCCGGTACTCGTATCGCCTGCTATTTTGGGAATCCTTGTTTTCATAGGGCACAAGACAAGTCCGGGAGCAATAGGCAGTGGCTGCAAAATTCTTTGACCGGTGGCAAGGATCGTGTGCTGTCTTAAGGCTGTAAGATCCATAGCGCGGCTATGGGCTAAACGTCGTAAGACGGTACGAATGGAAGTAGCAGTGGAAGTATGTTTGCCGTCTGTTGTAATAATAGTAGTAGTGTCACCTTCCGAAGTATAGTGGGGAAGAATGGCAGCAATATGATTAAAAATAGGTAATTTTTTTAACATAGAGAACTCCTTATTATCGAACGTGTGTTCGATTTTTTATTTTTATAATAACAAAATTTAGGTAAAATAACAAGTGTTTTACTGCAACGTTTTTTGTATAGACAGCCCTATTATTTCACATACTTTAATAATATGAAGTGAATAAGGGGGGAATCCGATTGCTAAATGAGCGGGTCGATCATGGAGAAAGCAGTTATAAATGCACCCGATGCGGTGGGGTGTTTGGCTCTCATGATGAGAACATTGTACGCTGCCCTTTTTGCGATATGGTGTGTGATGAAGTAAAATGTCGCGTAATTGAAAGTAGCTATGAAGAATATTAATAAAAGTAAAAAGAATACAAGGAAAATCATGGGGCACGTCGAAAGGATAATCAAACAGACCCTTGGTTTGCAATGCAGCTTTTGGGAATTGTGGCGAAGGGTCTATTGTTAATTTTGGATAAGGAGTTGATGAATTATGGCTTATAGCAAAACTGAAACCAAAGATGAAAGTGTAAAAGATGCTGGCTTAGAGCAGGTAATCATTTGGTTGCGTGAAGATTTAATTGGAGAATTGGAAGCGATTAATCAGTACCAGGCTCATATTGACAGGATTGATAATGAGGAAGTTAGAGAACTGTTAGAGCATATTCGGGATGATGAAAAAGAGCATGTCGCAGAGATTACTCATCTCTTAGCCCGGATTGATGTCATTCAGCGGGAGAAATTCGCCGAGGATCACACCATGGCGCAAGAAGGTCGAGTAGTAAGTGGAGTTTCAAACGATGCGGATGAGAAAGTTGCAACCATCGGTAATCTATTCAGTAAAAAATAGGTTGAAAAGGGAGGAGAGATAGTATGGATATTTTAGATCGGGATTCAGCACCATTGACGGAGACGGAATGGTCAAAGATTGATGAGGCAGTTGTTAATACGGCTCGTCGTATGTTGGTAGGCCGAAGAGTGATTGAAGTGTTAGGACCTATGGGTCCTGGAGTATATACGATTCCATATTCGATTTTTAGCGGAACTTCATCTACTGGCATTGATATGGTGGGAGAGCAGGAAGATTTTATCGTAGCGCCTAGTTCTCGTGCGACAACGAGTGTACCGATGCTCTACAAAGATTTTAGAATTATGTGGCGGGATGTGGAAGCGGATCGTCATATGGGACTGCCTCTTGATGTTAGCACTGCTGCAGTAGCTGCGAATTATGTAGCGGTTCAGGAAGATAATTTGATTTTCAATGGCAATAAAGAACTCGGTCAGGTCGGATTGCTGAATGTACAGGGACGCAAGACTGTAAAAATCAGCAACTGGGATGAACCAGGCAGCGCTTTGGCTGATGCGGTAAAAGCCGTTAGTGCTTTGAGTGAGGCTGGACATTATGGTCCTTATGCTATGGTCGTGAGTCCCCTTCTCTTTGGCCGTATGGTACGGGTATATGGCAATACTGGAATGTTGGAATTGGATCAGGTGAAAGCCTTAATTACCGGCGGAGTATATTACTCCAACACGATTAGCGGCAACAAAGCTGTAGTATTAGCTACTGGCGGTCACAATGTGAACTTGGCAGTTGGTCAGGATATGACTACTTCCTATATGGGAGCAGCCAATATGAATCATACTTTTAGAGTCTTAGAAACAGCAGCTCTATTAGTACGCCGTCCTGATGCAATTTGTACGATTGAGTAGGGAAATAACGTTTTTTAACCACAGAGGCACAGAGGACACAGAGGGGATACATTCCTGTACCCACTGTGTCCCTTTTTTATTAAGAAAGTATAAAAAAATGAACCACAAAGGCACAATACCGCTATCGCGGTACACAAAGGAGTGCACAAAAAATATAAATAATCCCCTTTGCGTCTTTGTGGTTCGATTCGCTTTATATGTTTTTACTTATCTATCTGTTCTCTGTGCCTCGTTTCTTTCTTCGTCTCTTGCAGGTCCTACCTGTGCCGGGTATAATGTTATAAGAATAAGTACAGCCTTGCGAGGTTTGTTTGAGGTGGATCGATGGGAATATTACGAGTAGAAGGTTTACATAAAGCTTTTGGTATTGAGACCTTATTTACCAATGTGGCGTTTGAGTTAGACCGGGGAGATACCATTGGATTAATTGGTGCCAATGGAACAGGTAAGACGACGCTCATGCGCTGCTTACTAGGGCTGGAAGCCATTGATGGTGGCCGTGTGGCAGTACCGATTGGTGAGAACATTGGTTATGTGCAGCAGGATTCTACTTTGCATCAGGGAACGCTATATGAAGAATTATGCTCTGCTTACGCTGATATACTGGCTTGCCAGGATAAAATGCATGAATTAGAGCAGGCGATTGCAGCCGCAAAGGAGGAAAGTGCTCTAGATGGGTTGATGAAAGAATATGCAAAAGTAGTAGATAAATTTGAGCGGGGCGGGGGCTATGAATATGAGAACAATATTCGCCGCGTTGCCTTTGGCTTAGGCTTTACTACGGAGGATTTCTCAAGGCGGATTGAGACCTTTTCAGGCGGGCAAAAAACTCGCATATGTTTGGCAAGAGCTTTAATTCGTCAGCCTGATTTTTTATTTTTGGATGAACCTACTAATCATTTGGATATAGGAATGGTGGAGTGGCTGGAAGATTTCCTTATCGGATATCCAGGGGGCGTGCTCATCATTTCTCATGATCGTTATTTCTTGGATAAAGTGGTCAATCGGGTGATTGAGTTAGAAAATAAAGCCTTGACGGCTTATAAAGGCAACTATACTTCCTATATGCAGCAAAAAGCTGAAAACATGGCGGCGTTGGAAAATGCCTATGACAAACAGCAAGATCATATTACGAAAACAGAAGCATACATTCGAATGTATAAGGCTGGGATTAAGTCCAAGCAAGCCAGAGGACGGGAGAAACAGCTGCAGCGCTTAGAACGGATTGTATTGCCTGCCAATATTGCCCGTTTTGACTTTTTCGGCTTTAATCCTCCCAGTGAATGTGCGGAGCGGGTAGCTGAACTGGAAGAGACGTCTGCTGCTTATGGGGAGCGGAAGATTTTTGAAAAAGTATCCCTCTTGATTCGTAAGGGTGATGGCGTGGCTTTAGTGGGACCCAATGGAGCAGGAAAAACTACATTATTGAAATTACTGACAGGTGAATTGACGCCCGTTAGCGGCAGGGTGAAGCTTGGCAGCAGGGTGAAGGTTGGTTATTTTTCTCAGGAACATGAAGGATTGAATGGGAAAAATCGAATTGTTGATGAAATCATGCATGAATATGGCTTTAGTGAAGAGCGGGCAAGACATTATCTAGGAGCTTTTTTATTCCGGGGAGATGATGTTTTTAAGATTGTGGGTGAATTGAGCGGCGGCGAGAAATCAAGACTGGCAATGCTTAAGCTCATGCTAACAGGAGCTAATTTCTTGATTTTGGATGAACCGACCAATCATTTGGATATACCTGCAAAAGAAGCAGTGGAAGAAGCAATCTTAAGCTTTCCCGGTACTTTTCTGACAGTATCTCATGATCGATATTTTCTGGATAAAGTAGCAAACTGTATGGTGGAATTGGCGGATGGGAAATTAGAGGAATATGCTGGTAACTATAGCTACTATCGGGAGAAAAAATGTATCCAGCAGAAACAAGCCGCTACAGCCCAAGTGGCAATTACCAAACAGGAATCCATTGTCAAAAAGAATGAGCGGCCGCGGCAGCGAAAGGTAGATCAAGACAAGAGTTTAAAGAACCAGCAGAAGCTGGAAGGTGAAATTGCCATGTTGGAATTAGAGATTAAAACCTTAGAGTATCGTCTCAACGATCCTGCCAGCCACGAAGATCAAGAGGCCAGTCAGCAATTGGCAGATGAATACAGCAAAGCCCAAAAGGCTCTAGCTGAAAAGTATGATGCCTGGGTGGAGCTAACAGAGGAATAGAAGACGTATTTTTTTATATCATTCAAGGCCGACTTGTGTGTCAAGTGACATGCAGGTCGGCTTTTGTTTGTTTGCAATTAAAGTGATAGATTGAAGTCAGCGCTAATATAAGAGAAACCGGTTTCTCGCCATAAGGTGAGAAAAATGGAATTACATCAGTTGGTTAGAGATGCTCAAATGGGTGACAGAGAGGCGTTTCAGGAAATATGTACTCGTTTTACCGGGTTGGTTAAGAAGTATGCACATCAGGCCCATTTACGGCCGATTGCTGATGAGGCAGAAGCTCAAGGCTGGTTAGCGGTAGTTCAAGCTGTGAAGACCTATGATGAAACTAGCGGCGTGCATTTTGCTGGATATGTGAATAGTAAGGTTAAATTTGCGATTTGGAATTTGTTTAAAAAGGAACGTCGTATCTGGCAGGAGGAGCAAGTGGAAGGGGGTCAGGAGGGTGAAGAGGTCGATTCTTTTGCCTACTTGCCTGACAATGCGGATGTAGCAGGAGAAGTGGAAAACCGGTGGCTGTCTCATGAACTTAGGAGTGCCATCGAAACATTGCCCGACAAACAGCGGCAAGTTATTTTAAAAACAGTAATCGGGCAGGAAACATTAACAAATATGGCAGCATCCCTGGGAGTCACCACCCAAGCGGTATATAATTTGCGGCAGCGAGGATTTGCACGTTTAAAGATCCTATGTGCCGGAATGTATAGCAGTGAAAGGGGGTGAGAAAAATGGCAGTGAACAAAGTACCGCAAACCAGCAAAGTGGTAATCACGATTGAAAACGGTGTGAATGCCAAGGGTCAGCCAGTGCAGCGTCAAAGAAGCTATAAGAATGTGAAAGTAAGTGCTGCAGATGCAGATGTGTATGCAGTAGCACAAGCAATTGCTAATTTGCAAACCCATGTAGTAGTCGGCATTAGCAGACAAGACGAAGGCAATTTAGTGAATGCTTAATTGATCTTGAGAAATTGGTTAGTAAGGAGGTGAGTGGCAATGGCAAAAACATTGGAAATGGTTTTTCGCAGTGAAGGTGGCAAAGAAGTCACGCTAAGCATTGCAGATCCGAAAGAAAACCTGACTCTGGCAGAAGTGAAAACGGTCATGGAGGACATTATCGCCAAACAAGTCTTTGAAAGCAAGACCGGAGATTTGTCCCAGATCGTGGAAGCACGCATCAATAGCAAGGATAGCGCAGTATTGGTATAACCTGAGAAACTGATTCTAAAGGATAAAAAACGAACCACAAAGGCGCAATGCCGCTGTTGCGGCAATTTGCGCCTTTGTGGTTCAAATTTTCATCGTCCCCAATTCCCCTCTAGAGAGGGGTGCCCCAAGGGCGGGGTGTGTCGTTCCTACTTTTTCTTCATCTGTTCCAATATTGCATTTACCAATTGATCCGTACAGGAAGTCGTCTTTTGTCCGCAGGTAATGCCTTTTAGTTTTTTGATAACCTCTTCAGCGGGCATGCCCTCCACTAATACACTTATAGCCTGCAGATTCCCAGGACATCCGCCATTAAATCGTACATTGGTTATAAATCCATCTTTCAATTCAAAATCTATTTCTTTGGCACATACGCCAGCTGTATTATAAGTAGTCATATTAAAAACCCCTTTGTATTTTTCTTTGATGTACATTCCTCTAAGATACACTGAATTTCAATGGCTGTCTAGCCCGCTAACGTACAATATCTTATTTTCCTCTCTTGGCAGGATTTAGGCAGAAACTTGCGAATAAAAAAGTAATTGATATTATTTTAAAGTGGAGTAATGCTGTGGAACATTTAGAAGGTACCGTAGAAAATATAATATTTCATAATACCGATAATGGTTTTGTTGTGTTTAAGCTAAAGCCAGCCAATGAGAATGGCACTGTCGCTGTGGTCGGCAACATGCTGGTGCCTTTAGTGGGTGAACAGCTGGAGCTAACAGGAGAATGGGCGGAGCATGCCCGTTTTGGTCGTCAATTTAAGGTAGCCAGCTTTAAAAAAGTGGCACCAGCCAGTGTGAAAGGCATCGAACGTTTTTTGGCCTCAGGTGCCATTAAAGGTATTGGTCCAGCCATGGCGGCACGTTTAGTAAAGCAATTCGGCTTAGATACGTTGAAAATCATCGAAGAAAAGCCCAAGCGGTTACAAGAAATAGAAGGGATCGGCAAAAAGAAAGCTGAGGCGATTCATGATGCCTACTCCCAGCAATCCGAAATGCATGAAGTCATGTTATTTCTGGAAATGAATGGGGTAACAGGCGCCTATGCAGGCAAGATTTTTACCCAGTACGGATTTTTGGCAATTAGTGTATTACAAGAAAACCCTTATCGATTGGCGCAAGAAGTGCAAGGCATTGGATTTCGTACGGCAGATCAAATTGCCATGTCTTTGGGCTTAGAACGCAATCATGAGGAACGGATCACTGCAGGGATTGATTTTGCTTTGCTGCAAATTTCCCAAGCAGGCCATTGCTGTGTACCTGAAGAGACTCTAGTACAGGAAGCTGCCAAGTTACTGCTGGTTGATCCTGTAGATGTAGCCAGGCATGTATCCTCATTAATTCAAGAGAGTCGTTTATGTGTAGAAGATTTTCATGGGATGACTCTAATCTATCCCCGCCATTTATATTATGCAGAAAAAAGGGTAGCGGAGCGATTATTGCGTTTAAAAGATCGAGCCAAACAAGCCCCTGATGAAGATTTACCGGCTATTGTTGATAACTGGGAGAAGCAATCAGGAATCACCTTGGCAGACGCCCAGCGTGAAGCTGTATTATCATCGTTACTGCATGGCGTTTTAGTCTTAACGGGTGGACCTGGTACGGGTAAAACTACCGTTGTACGGGGTATGCTGGATGTCTTAGAAAATCAAGGCTTTAAGCTGCTCTTAGGGGCACCTACTGGGCGGGCTGCAAAACGCTTAAGTGAGGCTACGGACCGAGAAGCAATGACCGTTCATCGGCTATTGGAATCCACGGGGGGAGTCGAGGGAGCACCTTTATTTATGCGTAATGAGAATGAGCCATTAGATGCAGAAGTGGTCATCATTGATGAAGTTTCAATGATGGATATTTCGTTGATGAATTCTTTTCTTCAGGCGATACCAGATGGCTGCCGAGTCATCTTAGTAGGTGACGTAGACCAGCTGCCTGCGGTTGGTCCCGGATCTGTACTGAAAGACATTATCCGCTCAACGACTGTGCCCGTGGTGCGTTTAACAGAGGTCTTCCGCCAGGCTGGTGAAAGTATGATCGTTATGAATGCCCATCAGATTAATCGGGGGATGCTGCCTGACTTTAAAAGCAGCAAGGACTTTCAATTTCTTGAGATCAATGATAGTGATGCTGTGGCCGGCGCCATTGTAGATTTGTGCCATGAGCATCTTCCCAAAGAAGGTTTTAATGTTTCCTATGATGTACAAGTACTGGCGCCCATGCATCGTTTGGTGTGCGGTGTGGAGAATTTAAATAAGCTGCTCCAACAAGCACTAAATCCAGAAAGAGAAGGAAAAGCATCTATCTCTGGTGCCAATCAGGTATTACGGGAAGGCGATAAGATAATGCAGATGAAAAATAATTATACCAAAGGGGTATATAACGGAGATATTGGCTTCATTACAGGTATTCAAAACGGCAGAGTAGCCGTTCGTTATCCAGAACAGAATGTGATCTATGAACGTGGAGAAATTGATGAACTGCATCTTGCCTATGCCATGAGTGTACACAAAAGCCAGGGCAGCGAATATCCTGTAGTCATTATGCCTCTGATTTCAGGACATCACATTATGCTGCAGCGCAATTTGCTGTATACCGCTGTAACAAGAGCTAAAGAAAGAGTGGTCCTCCTAGGCAGTAAAGCCGCCCTCAACACTGCCCTATCCAATGATCGCACCAAAAGGCGCTATTCCCTCCTGGCAGAACGCCTGCGGGGAGACGAGTTGTAATGCATGAGGGAGAGTGACACACCCCGCCTGCGGGCACCCCTCTCTAGAGGGGAATAGTTTTTAATCACCTTCTTAAAGAATGGATCAGTGAAACACTAAACGCACACAATCCATCAGAAATGGCTTTTTAAAAAATCCCCTCTAGAGAGGGGTGGCGCGCAGCGACGGGGTGTGTTCGTCTTGTCCGTCGTTTCTTGCAAGTAAAGAGTATAAGGGGATGAAATGTTTTGTCTAAAGAAAAGATCATTTCATACAATCCTAAACTAAAGGAGCTAGCAAAACAGCTTCGTCAAAATAGTACTTTGTCCGAAGTATTGCTTTGGCAACAACTAAAGGGTAAACAAATAATGAACTATAGCTTTCACCGCCAAAAACCAATTCAAAATTATATTGTTGACTTCTTTTGCCATGAATTAATGCTAGCAATTGAGATAGACGGAGTTACCCATGATGAGAAGATTGCTTATGATATACAACGGCAAAAAAGGCTGGAGTCATTAGGAGTTCATTTCTTAAGGTTTCATGATAGTGATGTAAAGAAAAATTTAGCAGGTGTAGTAGAAGCTATTAAGATGTGGGTATGTATGAGGGAGATAACGAACACACCCCGCCTGCGGGCACCCCTCTCTAGAGGGGAATAGTTTTAATCCCCTCTAGAGAGGGGGGGCGCCGCAGCGACGGGGTGTGTTCGTCGTTCTCATGATTGCATAAGGAGGTTGCAGTGGTGTGATTAGTAGCTATTGGAAGACCTTTTTGAATATCCTCTATCCTCCAAAGTGCCCTTATTGTAAAACCTTGGTGCAGGAGCATGGGGCATGGTGTTCTTCCTGCTTATCCGCCATTTTGGCGGTTCGAGAAATTAATGTTCTGGAGCATCGGTTAAAATCCTTAGACTCTTGTTGCGTGGTATGCGAATATACAGGAGGTCTAAAGCGGATTATTCACGATATGAAATTTCGCCAGCAAAAGAAGTATGGGATTCATCTAAATTGGCTATTAACCAACAGTAAACTGGCACATATATTTCCAACGATTGAGTTTGTAATCCCTGTGCCATTACACACTGATCGTCTGCGAGAGAGGGGCTACAATCAGACAGAGGTTATCTTTAAGGAATGGTCAAAGAAAAAAAACCTACAGTGGATGCCAGAACTATTAGTACGCGACAGGCATACCATTCCCCAATGGGAGCTGACTCTGGCAAAGCGAAAAGAAAATATAAAGGGCGCGTTTGTCATTACGCGCCCTTTATTGGTGAAGGATAAACATATATTGTTGGTAGATGATATTATAACTACTGGCATAACCCTAGATGAATGTGCCCGGGTTTTAAAAAAATCCGGAGCAGCATCCGTCCATGGACTTGCGATAGCCAGCGGGGCAAGGTGATAAGTGGGAGGACGAACACACCCCACCTGCGGGCACCCCTCTCGAGAGGGGAATTAAGTAATCATCTCAAGAAGGGTGGAGCAAAGCAAAGGATGGCCCAACTTCGTTTGAGAGTATTTTTCTTAATTAAGAGGGAAATAAAAAAATCCCCTCTAGAGAGGGGTGGCGCGAAGCGACGGGGTGTGTTCGTTTCATCCCAACGATTCAATAAACGCCTTTACAATCTCAGGATCAAAAGCCGTACCTGACATATTCTGCAGTTCCCGGACGGCCTCCTCTTTGGTTTTCTTCCAATGCTCTGTACAGGGGTTGATAAAGCGATCGTAGTAATTGACTACGGAAATGATACGAGCTCCCAGAGGAATATTGACTCCCTTTAGCCGTTTTGGATAGCCTTTTCCATCCCAACGTTCGTGATGATAGCGAATGTAGGGAATGTGCTCCTGACATTGGGAAATATTCTCCAGCATGGCACTTCCTGCATTACAATGGTTCTTAAATACCGTCATCTCACGGGTGGAGAGATAGGGAACTTTTGCTAAGACTGCATTGGGAACGGTAAGATGACCAATATCATGCAGCAAAGCAGCCAGGCGTATGCGCTCAATTTCCTCTCGGGGAAGACGCATTTTAGCAGCGACGCTGACGGCGTAATTTGCTACCTGCTGGCTGTGTAAATATAAATTTGCATTTTTGAGTTGAATGAGCTGCAATAGACTGGCAATGACGCTATCGAAGGTGTCATCGCCAGAATAAAATTCAGGACCTTGCATAAGCGTTAACATAACCACGGCAAACTGCCTTTCATTTTAAAAGTATACAAATTATATTCTATGTTTGACTAAAAAACAACAAAATCCTGCTGATAAATTTAAAAAACTATAAAATCAATCAAAGAAGTTAAGATTTGATAGAATTAGTTCGAAATTATTGTTATAATGGAATCGTAATTTTCTGATTAAATTGCTTTTTAAAATAGGAGGACTATAATGGGTATTAAGAATTGTTCAGAGTGTGGTAAATTGTATGTGGAAAATCCCAGTGGTCTATGTCCAGAATGTTATGCTCAAGAAGAATTATATGAGCATCAGATTGGTGAATATTTGCGTGAACATGGCAAAGCATCTGTTGAAACAATTCATAACGCGACGGGCGTTAAGGAAAAAATCATATTGCGTATGATAAAAAGTGGTAGATTGTTGGTGGATGGCGTCAGCCTGATTAGCTATCCTTGTGATATGTGCGGGGTGCCTATTTATGAAGGGCGTATCTGTGCAAAATGCGGCAGCAGCTTTACAAAACAAGTCAAAGAAGTGTGGCATGATAAAGACAATTATGACAGCCAGCGTACTGGTCTGCGGATGTATACGAAAGATGAGCCTAAGAAGTAATGAGAAAAAAATAAAAAAATTTATGGCAGGGATTAATGTCCCGGCCATTTTTATCGATACTATTAGTGAAGGATTTTTTTGTGTAGATTGTGAGGTGCAAATAGGATGATTATTTCAAACAAACAAATTCAGAGTGTGCTAAAAGTATATGGTGAGCAAAATAATGCGGGGAAAAATACGAAGACCGAGAAAGTGCAACCTGCTAAAGGAAAAGATCAGGTGATATTATCATCAGGAGTACAAGAATTTGGTCAGGTGCTGCAGCGTGCGATTACTATATCTGACGTAAGACCAGAGAGGGTACAAGAGTTGTCGAAAAAAATTCAAGCGGGTACGTATCAGGTGGATTCAAAGGATATTGCGGATAAAATGATTGGACGCATACTTGTAGATGATCTGCTGTAAAGGAGAATATAGTGAAGGATAAATGGGGAAAGCTTACTGCTGTTCTTGAGAAAATGCTCATAATGTACCAAGCGATATTCGAACTATGCCTTCAAAAACGCGAAGTACTGGTACAACGTAATGTACCTGGATTAGAAACGATTATGAAACAGGAAGAAAATTTATGCTTTGAAGTAACGAGGCTTGACAAAATACGTAAAAGTATTATTAAGGAACTTGCTGCTATATATGGTATTACAGATACGAAGATCGCTTTGTCAGAACTTGTTCAAATGGCTGACCAAGAGGAGATAGGGAATTTAAAAAATGTTGAACAAGAGCTTGCTTCTATCCTTTTTAAAATAGCTGAAGTGAATGATGTAAATAAACAGCTTGTTGAACAAGGATTGTTGATTGTAAACTATAGTCTTAATTTGTTAGCACAAAGTGCTGTTGGTCCCACCTATCATCCCAATGAAAAGGCTTCCTTTTCTCCCCCGAATAAGTCTTTATTTGACAGTAAAGCATAATGAAAAAGAAAGGCTGACGGTTATGATATTGCAAGAAAAATATGATTTGGTTGATGAATTATTAGATATATTAGAACAATTGATTGCGATTTATACTAGCTTGAAGGTATCCAATGGTGATAAACAACGTGTACTAGCAGCAGGTAACCTTGCTGATTTACAGATGATTGCGCAACAAGAAGAGGAAATAGTGACAGTCATTACAGCTTTAGAAGAACGCAGGATCGCTTTGCAAGGCATGATTGATCCTTCTCACACATCTTTTAATCAGTTGATTTCCTTGTTAGAAGAACCGAGAAGGAGTCGAGGGATTGCTTTATCCCAAGAATTGCGACAGCTAGTAAAAGAAATGAGCATAATGCAAGAGGCGAATTCCATCGTATTGCACAACTTTTTAAAATTAGAAAACCATAAGCGAAATGTTCTTTTCAAAGTGAGTACAGTACCGGAATATGGCGGTAATAATAGCTTTGGGAGTAATCATAGCATTTTTAATAAAATTGTTTAGATAGGAGAATGAGAATGGCATCTACTTTTGGCGGTTTAAATATAATGACTCTGGGAATGTCAGCGCAGCAGCTTTCCCAAAATACGACGGGACATAACGTAGCTAACGCTAGTACTACAGGATATTCACGGCAAACGGTGAATTTGGTCACTACTACTCCACAGCAAATTTATACAGCAAATGGAATGTCCATGGCGGGTACTGGAGTCACTACAGCATCCATTACCAGAGCGCGGGATTTTTTGGTGGATACCCAATACTGGCAGAAAAATTCCACGAAAAACTATTGGTCGACTCAAGGCGATGTTCTGGCAAAGGTTGAGAGTGTTTTTAATGATACCCAGAATACTGGTATTCAAAATGCAATTGAGTTGTTCCACACAGCTTTAGGTACACTGGCTAGCAATGCTAGTGAAGACAGTGCTCGTACGGCTGCTCGTGAGGCTGCTGGTGCATTGGTGGAAACATTACAGACAAGCGGCAACAATCTTGTATCTCAGGCAAATGATGCATCAAGTCGTATTGATACGCAGATTACCCAAGTGAATAGTTTATCTAAGCAAATTGCTGCTTTAAATAAGCAGATTGTTAGCCAAGAGGCTACTGGTGCTACGGCAAATGATTTGCGTGACCAAAGGGATAAACTGGTTGATGAATTATCTACTTTGACAGAGGTAAATGTATCAGAAGAAAAAAATGGCTCTTATACGGTGATTATTTCTGGGGGAGTTTCCTTAGTACAAGGAGACCATGCTACCGATTTAACGGTTGAACATGAAAAGAATACTCCTTATGGTTACGATACAACGAAAGTCACAACCCTTAATGGTACTGTAAATGTAAATTTTAAGAATGGCTCTATTGCTAGTTTAATGGATCTTAGGGATACGACCATTAATGGATATTTAGCGGATTTGGACAACTTGGCTCAGTCACTCTTGCAAGATTTTAATACGCAGCATAAACAAGGTCAAACGAAAGATTTGACAGCAGCAGATAATTTTTTTGGCGTGACAGGCGTTGATTATACCGATTCAACTCAAGATCCCACTACAATGGCGTCTCCAGCAAGCTGGCTTAGTATTCTTAAGGTCAATGAAAAGTTTTATGAAACGAATGGTGTCAATCTCATTGCCGCTGCTGGTACAGACGCTGCGGGAACTGCCGATGGCACTAACGCGACGGCATTAAAAAATTGGCTAGTTGATGATCCTTCTACAGCGTCAGCAGCATTAGGGGTGAATAGTCTTTCCAGTTACTATGCTTCTATGGTTAGTACAGTGGGGGTGCAGACGCAGCAAGCTAAAAATATGACTATCAATCAAACGGTTATTTTTGATTCGGTGGCAACTACCCGAGAATCCATATCAGGAGTCAGCATGGATGAAGAATTGTCAAATATGATCAAATTCCAGCAAGCCTATGGTGCATGTGCCAAAATGCTGGCAACCATGGATTCGATGTTGGATTCTCTGATTAATATAAGATAAAGAATTGTAATCACAAAGGAGTGAAAGTGAATGCGCGTTACCAATAATATGATGAGTACTCAATTCCTATCAGGTTATCAGACAAGCTTATCACGCATGAGCGATATACAAGAGAAAATCGCTGCATCCAAAAATATCAATCGGCCTTCCGATAATCCAGTAGGGGCAGCACGTAGTCTTCAATTTACGGCTGCTGCCAGTGCAAATGAACTATTTACACAAAATGCAAATGATGCAATTTCCTGGATGAAAACGAGCGATACCAATTTATCAGGGATCGTAACGACTATGACCAATATAAAGACTGCAGTATCCAGTGCTATTTCGGCAAATCCTACCAGTTCCTATGATGCCATTGCAAAGCAAATTGATCAGATGATAAATGAACTAGTGTTAGCTGGAAATGCTCAAGTTGGTGGTCGTTATGTTTTTAGCGGGCAAAGCGATAGTGTTGAACCTTTTACCCGAGATGAGACTACTGGAGTGGTGACGTATAATGGCACTTATAATGGACAGAGTGGCGTAGCTACTGCTGGAACGATAACGATGCAAATTGTTCCAGGAGATGTTAATACATCTCGTGATAAAATTAATTTAGATGGATCAGAGGTATTTGGTGCAATCGATACAGTGACAGGGTCCCCTAAAATATTTCAAGACTTATTAACTATTAAGAAGCATTTAGAAGATATTCAAACGGGTGCGAATGGTGTTACAGCAGATACTTTGTCAAGCGATTTAGGAACGATTGATGCAGATATGGATTATATTATATCTGGACAGACGACAATTGGAGCAAGGCAAAAATCTTATCAAACGATTTCAACGCGTTTAGTAGTGGATGCTACGACCATTGCGACGGATGCTACCAATAACGATGGTTTCAACGTAGCTAAGGCAAGTATTGAATCGCAATTAGCTCAGAATGCTTATAATACACTGCTGTCAGTTGGGGCTAATGTATTACCAAAGTCCTTGGCTGATTACTTATAATTGAGAATATAGCTGCAGTGAGAATAAGATGAAGGAGGGCAATACAACCTTGAGACCAATCGAAATTCAAATTCATCAGGTATCGGGACAACTAGGGCTAAATATTACTCAGCCGAATATAAATTTGAAAATCACCGCACCGGATATTGAAATGAAAACAACACCTGTCAATCTCGATTTAACAATTGAACCTCCTGAAATCTTCATTGATTCTAGGGCCTCTTTTGATAGCATGGGACTACAAGGGGTGTATTCCTTCGGGAATTCTCTTGCCGAAGAGGCAAAACAAGCTTGTGTCCAGGGAATTGAACAGCGGGTATCTGTGATGCATCAAATGGAGGATCCTCATAGTGGCTCCATTGGACAAATTATTGCGGCGGCCAGTAAACCTCGTGAAAAGCAGGTGGTGATTGGTCTTTCTCCGTCAGTAGGACCCGACATTACTGCAAAGTTAGGAACCATAAAAGGAACTTACACTTCTGCTCGCATCGATGCTACAGTAAAGGAAGGTACGATCACCAATAACTTTACTTGGGGCAAAGTGGATATTTACATGGAACGTGAACCGTCAATTGATATTAGAACATAACCGGAGGGTAAATTATGGATAAAAAAATACACTTTCCCAAAGGATTAATCGGCTTGGAAAATTATCATGATTTTATACTTTCAGAGCTGCCGGATCAGAATCAGTTCTGGTTACTCCAAAGTTTAGAAGATGAGCATTTTGGATTGGTGATTACCAATCCATTTTGGTTTATACCCGACTATGACTTTGAACTAATGGAGTCTGAAATAGGACAAATAGGAGCAAAAGAACAGTTAGACGTTTTTGTAACAGTAAACGTAGCGGCAATTCCTGAGAATATTACTGCAAATCTGATGGGACCTATTATAGTGGATCAAAATGCTGGTATTGGATTCCAAACATTAGTTTCAGATAAAAAATATACGGCACAATACAAGTTGATGTCTGCAAAAACGGCAGGGGGTTAATGATATGTTAATTTTAACCCGCAAAAAAAATGAAACATTGCGCATCGGTAATGATATACTGGTAACCATTGTAGATGTACAGGGAGATCAAGTTCGTTTGGGAATTACAGCACCACGGAATGTGTCTATCTTACGACAAGAATTATATGAGGCTGTTCGAGACTCCAATGCTCAGGCTGCTTTGACGGTGCAAAACGTAGATGTACTGTCGCTACTAAAAAAAATGCCGAAAAAAGATGAAAAAGAGTGAAATAGGTAGATATAAGCTGATTAAATGAGAAAAAGAAAGGAAAAATGATAAAATTAATAAAAAAACATTGAATATAGACAAAAATTATCCTTAATATACTAGGAAAAGGTTACGATATATATAATAACAGTACAAAAATACTGAATGACTTAGCTGGCCAGCGGTCATATTATTGTAGGCAAGGATGCCACAATTAAAATTCAAGGAGGAAATTATAATGAGTGTAGTTAATACTAATATCGCTTCTTTAAATTCTTGGAGGAACCTTCAAGCTAGCCAAAGCAGCATGAATAGTTCTTTGGAAAAATTATCTTCAGGTAAAAAAATCAACAGAGCTGCTGATGATGCTTCCGGTTTGGCTATCAGTGAAAAAATGACTGGTCAAATTAATGGTTTGGATCAAGCGGCTCAAAATTCGCAAAATGCTATTTCTTTGATTCAGACTGCTGAAGGTGCATTGAACGAAACAACTGCTATCATCCAACGTATGCGTACCTTGGCTATTCAGTCAAGAAATGATACGAATACTGATACTGATCGTGCACAAACACAGAAAGAAATAACCCAATTGATTGCGGAAGTTACACGTATTGCTGATACTACTGAATTTAATACTAAAAAATTAGTAGATGGTTCAGCTACTAGCCTTGTTTTCCAGATTGGTGCGAATTCAGGTCAAACAATTTCAGTGAAAATTGCTAGCATGGGTGCAACTGCTTTGGGTATTAATGCTGTTACCCTTGCTACTGCAGCTGGTGCTTCCGCTGCTATCTCTTCACTTAATGCAGCTCTTAGTAAAGTTTCTTCTACTCGTGCTGATTTGGGTGCTGTTCAAAATCGTTTAACACACACAGTAAATAACTTACAAGTTGCATCTGAAAACTTGAGCTCTGCACGTTCTAATCTTCAAGATACTGATATGGCAAAAGAAATGGCTAACTACAGCAAACAGCAAGTACTGATTCAATCTGGTACTGCAATGCTTGCACAAGCTAACCAATCTTCACAATCAGTTCTTAAATTATTACAGTAATAACCACTATAAGGATTATGACTAAAACCGGCCGGCTAATATGCCGGCCGGTTTTTAACAATAAAGGAAGGGTTGCCTCATGAAAATTGATCAGGTTAACTCATTTGGAACGATGCAAACTCTAGAGAGCAAAGTTGATAATGTTGGAAACAGTAAAACAAAAAATGTTGAAGCTGTAGATTCAATCCAACTGGAAGAAGCGGTAGGTGTATTAAATAACAAAGCAAAAGAAGAAAATTATGCTGTGCAATTTGCTATTTACAAAGATACAAATCGTATCATTGTTCAAGTAGTAGATAAGATTAATCATCAGGTGATTTCTACATACCCCCCAAAACAAATCCTGGAAATGGCACGAATGGTTGATCAAGAATTCAAAGTGCTGGATAAAAAGATTTAAAAAGAAGGTGAGAATATGGCTTCTGTTTCCTCAACGACTCTTACATTGTCTACAACTTCATCCTCTGCCCTTGGTAAAACCCATTTGAACTCTACGGTTGGCGGTCTGGATATTGATGCTTTGATTAGTGCTACAATTGCTGCAAAAAGTTTACCTATCACTCTTTTGCAAAATAAAAATGCAGTTCTACAATCGAAGATCAATGATTATACAACAATAAAGACGACTTTAAAAACGTTGCAATATGCGGCAAAGGATCTGACATATGCCAGTAGTTTTACGGGGCGGAAGGCAACTTCGTCAGACGAAGATGTGGTGACGGCCAGTACGACAAATGGTGGAACTACTGGGAGTTATAAAATTAACGTAAAAAAAATGGCTACGATTACAAGTAATACAAGCTCGGAGATTACAGCTACTGATGGTAAAGATTCGAGTGGTACTAAGGCAACGTTAACAGGGGGAAGCGCTTTTGATACTGCTAGTCTTAACACACAGATAGATGGATCTACGATTAAGTCTGGTAACTTTTATATCAATGGAAAAAGCATTGCTGTAACTTCAACAGATACCATTAATACGATAGCAAATAAAATTACAGCTTCGGCAGCTGGTGTAAAAGCTACTGTAAAGGACGGCACGATTACTCTTACGCAGAATACCGTGGGGGCAGATGCAAAGATTACCTTAGGAGAAGATACCACTGGTTTTTTAAGTGCTGCTGGTTTAACATCGGGTGTTGCAGTTGCTGGGGTTGATTCTGTCGATAAACGGACACTAGGTGATGCTTTTGGCACAAATTTAACATCGGGATATTTTTCAATTAATGGGACTTTTTTCGCTGTTGATTCGAGTACCGATACAGTGGAGTCTATCGTCAAAAAAATCAATGCTTCCACAACAGCCGGCGTCTCGGCTTTCTATGATTCTACCACTCATAAAATATCATTAACGTCTAAAACAGCTGGTGATGAAGAGATAACCTTGGGAACTTCCTCTTCAGGAGGCACCGATTCTTCGAATTTCTTAGCTCAAGTCGGATTAGTGCAAGGTAATCAAGTGAAGGGTATTAATGCTCAAGTAACGGTAAACGATGTAGAAGTAACTCCTACAAATAATAAAATAACATATCAAGGAAATACGTTTACTCTTGTGGGGGAAGGAACTTCAATTATTTCGGTAACTGACGATATTGATTCTATGGTGACAAAGGTGAAAAACTTTATTACCGCTTACAATGCTGCGATGGATGCCGTTATCGGCAAAATGACGGAAGAAGCCGATTCCGAATCCACAGATGCATCTGTAGGGAATCTGTTTGGTGATTCGACTCTAAGAGGCATTGAACAATCCTTGAGGGACTATAGCTCAAAGGTGTTATCTTCACAATCAACTTCAATGCAGCAACTTTCACAAGTTGGCATTACCACGGGCACAGCTGGAGTATACGATATAGCCCAAGTTCAGAGTGGACATTTAGAGTTGGATGAGACCAAACTTCGTGCAGCTTTAGCATCTGACCCTAGTGCCGTGGAATCACTTTTTGGTAATACAAATGTTAATGTGGACGCTGAGGCAGTTGGTACAGGTGACGGTACTACAAAGACATATACGCTGAAGCACGGCACTGACATCATTGGGGACCCTGTTGTTAAAGTTGGTGGTGTTGTTTATACCTTAGTAAATGCTGCTGATCTTAAACCATACAACCCATCTCCGACAGATGGCTCTACGCCGGTGACTACCCGTCAATTTTCTTATGATAGTACCACTGGGAAAATAACTTTCGCTGATGCTCCCATCGGAGCGATAACTGCTGATTATGACTATGATGTCAGTTCAGGGAGTAATGCGGGGATTTTTGTACAGATGAACTCTCTATTAAACAGTTATACTAAATATGATGGTGTGATTGATACTTCCATTGGGGCAAATGGATATCTAGCAAAAACTATAAGTTATAATAGTGATCGCATTACCGATTTGAAATATCGTTTGTCTCAAGAACAAGCTACTTTGTATACGAAATATCAGAGCATGCAGACAACGTTGCAAGGTCTTCAATCCCAAGGAAGTTATATTACGGCACTGCTTGCAAGTTTGACAAAAAGTAGCAGTAGCAGCTAATTAATAATTGGTATTATTTCAATGGTCAACTATAAGTTGACCATTGAAATAATAAATAATGTTCACTATTGTCTAGTTGTATCAACTTTGGAGGAACATATGTGTAATTATTTGCATGAAGAATTGCTCAAGTTGCTGGCCCAGCATGAAACGTCTTATGCTAAGCCGATGAATTCCCAGGATATTGGTAAAATATTAAAAGTGACACCGTCCTATATTCGCAGCCAAGTATCTCAATTAGCTAAAACAAGACGAGTGGGAGTGCGAAGAGGGAATGGTGGTGGTTATTACTTGATAAAAGAGGAGATACAGCAAAATGGAACTAGCGAGTGAAAATAAAAGGCAATTTGATGAATTAGGTACCGTATTAATGGACATGAAAGATTATTTGTACAACCTTGAGCTAGGATGCCAAAGGTTGTCGGTTAGGTTCCATGAAGTAGATAAGTCACAACCAATAGAAAACTTGACTCAGGTTATGGAAGGCTTAGGTTATTATCAAAAATTATTGAAGTCAGCAACGATTTTACTAGACATAGATTTTTCTGAAGCTTTACATGAAAAAATATCGGTAGCCTCATTATTCGATCGCTTAGGTCAGATTTTTACTAGTATTTTTGAAGCAACAGAAAATGAGGATTTCTCATTATTGACGGATATCATAGAATATGATTTAATTCCTATTATCTCTATTTCTCAAGAAATGTTAGGGGAAGTGCAGGGACGATATGAGGAAAGGATTATATAGATTGTGATAAAAGAGATGCTAAATGTATGGGAAGATAGCAACTGGGCTGCATATAAAGAACGTTACGGTATTGATAAATTTGAACCTATAACCAATCAAGAGCAAATTGAAATTATGAATAGCCGTGTAGGCTTACCGACTGTAAGAGTTAAATCATCCAATGATAAATGGGTTTTTTTACATAGCTCTGTTGATCCTGTAAAAGAAGCGCAGAAAATTGCGGCTACCGTTTCTGGTGATCCAGGCAAGGTGATTGTTATTTACGGATTTGCATTAGGTTATTTGGTAGAAGCATTGCTAGAAACCGTAGATGAAAGAAATCCATTATTTATCATTGAGCCGGATTGTGATTTATTTTGTGCAGCAATGGCAGCCAGAGATTTACGTCATTTGATCTCTTCTGAACGAGTTTATATTGTTGCAAGTGATTCAGCTGTCCAAATTAAAGCTGAGTTCTTTCTTGTGTATGATGCGGCTAAGTATAAAGAAATTGTTATGACTGGATTAGTTGGGCATCAGACTGTATATGCTGATGTTTATGCTCATTCTGCGAAATATATTAAAGAAATTGTTAATGCCAAGCTACTTAATCTGGCAACCATGATTAAAATGGGTCCATTATTTGAGTCGAATGCTTTATTGAATCTTGCAGATTATTGCACTCATCCCGGAGTAGCATCCCTATTTAATTGCTTATCAGGTATGCCGGCCATTATTGTATCAGCAGGACCATCCTTGAATAAAAATATTCATTTACTAAAAGAAGCAAAGGGTAAAGCTGCTATTTTTGTGGTGGGGACAGCCCTTAAGGCATTGGAGAAGTGGGGAATTGAGCCGGATTTTATTTTTAGCATTGATCCACAGCCACTGAATTATGAACATTTCAAGGGTGTCGATATGGGAGGAGCCGCGTTAGTTTCTGAAATACAATCCAATCATATGATTTTTGAAAATCATCAGGGACCTATTTTTGTGTCTGGCGATGTAACTATACTTAAATGGTTTGACGATAGTATCGAAATCAAAGGGAAGATTGAAAGTGGAGGATCGGTAGCCAATAATGCTATGACAGCGGCTTATAAAATGGGAGCGAATCCTATTGTTTTAGTTGGACAGGATTTAGCGTATGCGCGAGATGGACATTCTCATGCTTCCGGGACAAATTATGAGAATCTTGTTTACTCTGGAGACGAAAATTACGCATATTTTCCTATAAAAGCCAATGATGGTGGAGAAATTCTTACAGATCGTTCTTTTTATCAATTCCTTACTTTCTTTGAAAATTGGATTGAAAAATATCCTGAACGTGAGTATATAAATGCTACGGAAGGCGGGGCCTTTATCCAAGGAACAAAAATTATGACCTTAAGAGAAGTCCTTGACCAATATTGCCAGAAAACAGTGGATGTGCAGAAAGTGGTCCAGGAAGCACAAGATGCATTTGAATTACCCAATTTAGAACCTGTACTGGAAAAGCTGGAACTGCGTTTACAAGATACGAACAAAATCATTCTTGAAGCGAATAATGCTATTAAACGTCTGAAACAATTGGAAAAAGCTTGCGAGGCTAGGCAGGCAAAAAAAATGCAGCAGCACTTAAAGGCAATTAATAAGATATATATAAAATTTGAGAATGACCCATATATCCGGGAAGTGGCAGAGAGCTTTGCCCATCGTGATATTCATGGTGTAATGTCTCGAACCCATGCGGCAGAGTATTCAGAGAAGGATGACTTTCATGCTGCTATTGCTGACTATAACATATATTATAAGAAAATTATTGGAGGGTTGAAAGCAGTAGAGGAATTACTTCATCGCTCTATGGAAAAAATTAGGGGGAAAATGTGTAATGGTCAATAATCCATATGATTACTATAAGCGTACACAGGTAGAAACAGCAAGTCAAGGAAGATTAATCCTTATGCTTTATGAAGGTGCTTTGAAGAATCTGCGTAGTGCACACAATAGCATTAACCATAAGGACATAAATAGAGCTCATTGTATGTTGATGAAAACCCAGGATATTATCAGGGAATTAAATACTACATTAAACATGAATGCCGGTGAAATTTCGCAGAATCTCCGCAATTTATATCTGTATATGCTTCAACGCTTGGTTGAAGCTAATGTGTCTAAAGACAATGAGAAGATTGAAGAAGTAATTGACTTATTAACCACATTAAAAGGAGCTTGGGATACTATCATTTTAAAAAATAAAGCAGTTATTGCACCTTGATGGAGGATTAAAAATGCAATATAAAGAAAAAGAGTTACATTTTATAAAACATTGTAATAATTTATTGCGTTTATCGGCTGAGCAGTTAGTGGCGATTAAAGAGGAAAAATCAGATGTGATTAATGAATTAACCATACAAAAACAAATGGTCATAGATGGTATTTCCGATCTGCAAAAGGAGCTTGATATTAGTAACTGTCACTTAGATATTAAAGAAAAACTAAAGGCTACATTGAAAAAAGTCACTGGAATTGAAAATGAGAGTCAGCAAATAGTACGTGAACGTTGCGCAAGAATTAGTAAGCAAATGCTAGCCAATCGCAAAGAAATGAGTATTCAACAGGCATATGAAGAGGGGCCATTTCAAGTTCAAGGAACCTTGTGTAATATAGAAAAATAAAGAAATAATCGAGGTGAATCCATGTTTAACAATAAATCTATTCTTATCACTGGAGGGACAGGTTCCTTTGGTAAGTGTTGTATCAAAACTATATTGGAGAGATATAGCCCTAAACGATTAATTGTTTTTTCCCGTGATGAATTGAAACAATATGAAATGCAACAAGAGTTCAATGAACCCTGCATGAGATATTTTTTAGGTGATGTAAGAGATGCAGAACGGCTGAAACAGGCTATGCGAAGTGTGAATTATGTGATTCATGCTGCAGCGTTAAAACAAGTTCCGGCTGCTGAGTATAATCCTATGGAGTGTATTAAGACCAATATTAACGGAGCAGAAAATGTGATCAAGGCTGCGATTGATAATGGCGTAGAAAAAGTAATTGCTCTATCAACAGATAAAGCGGCGAATCCCATCAATCTTTATGGAGCAACAAAGTTGGTTTCCGATAAATTATTTGTAGCAGGCAATAATATTGCGGGAGGACAAAATACTCGTTTTGCAGTTGTTCGCTATGGTAATGTGGTTGGTTCCCGTGGTTCAGTTGTTCCTTTCTTTAAAAAGTTAATAGCAGAAGGCGTAAAAGAAATGCCTGTCACCGATCTTCGCATGACACGGTTTTGGATAACGCTACCTCAAGGGGTTGAATTTGTACTACAATCCTTCCAGAGGATGTATGGTGGGGAGATCTTCGTGCCTAAGATTCCTTCAAGCCGTATCTCAGATTTAGCGGAGGCTATTGGACCGAATTTTCCAATTAAAGTGATTGGTATTCGTCCAGGTGAGAAATTGCATGAGATTATGTGCCCTAACGATGATTCTCATTTGACTTTGGAATTCGCAGATCATTATGTAATTCGCCCATCTATTACCTTTACGACACCTATTGATTACAGTACCAATGCTGTAGGAGAAAAAGGATATTGTGTGGAAGAAGGATTTGAATATAATTCAGGTACTAACCCTCAGGTTTTGACTGTAAAAGAGTTGCAGGAGATGATTTAACATGAAGACTATACCATACGGTAGACAAGATATTAGTCAAGTTGATATTCAAGCTGTCGTTAATGTATTACAGTCTGATTGGTTGACACAAGGACCAGCCATCGAGCAGTTTGAAAAAAAAGCAGCTGAATATTGTGGTGTCCAATATGCTGTAGCAGTAAACAGTGCTACTTCTGCATTACATATTGCCTGCATGGCAGCTGGTCTAGGGCAAGGTGATATATTATGGACATCACCTAACACTTTTGTTGCATCTGCTAATTGTGGTCGCTACTGTGGCGCCGTTATTGATTTTGTTGATATTGATTTTCGTACTTATAATATGAGCGTGGAAAAGTTGGAACAAAAATTAGTAAAAGCTAAAACCGATGGCAAACTACCTAAAGTAGTTGTTCCAGTGCATTTTTCAGGTCAGTCTTGCGAATTGGAGCGAATTTATGAGTTAGCCAAGGAATATGGTTTTATAGTTGTTGAGGATGCATCCCATGCCATTGGTGGTAGGTACAAAGAACAAAAAATTGGTTCTTGCGCCTATTCTGACATGACGGTGTTTAGTTTTCATCCGGTTAAAATTGTTACCACTGCTGAAGGTGGTATGGTATTAACGAATAAGCCAGAACTTTATGAGAAATTGATTCAATTTCGTAGTCATGGTATCACTAGAAATCCAGAATTGATGACTGAGGAAGTGCATGGCCCGTGGTATTATCAGCAGATTGATTTAGGTTATAATTATAGGATGACAGATATACAAGCAGCTTTAGGACTTAGCCAAATGGATCGTTTGGATGAATTCGTAGCAAGACGGCAGGCTATAGCTAAAAAGTATAATGAAGAATTACAAGGTTTGCCACTCATATTGCCATGGCAGCATCCAGATACCTATTCAGCATATCATTTATATGTAATTTGCTTAGAAGAAGATAAAATAACAAAAACTCATAAACAGGTATTTGAAGAATTACGCCAAGCCGGAATTGGTGTGAATCTACACTATATACCTGTACATACTCAGCCGTATTATCGCCATTTGGGCTTTGAATGGGGTGATTTCCCTGTCAGTGAATACTATTATTCCACTGCAATCAGTATCCCCATGTATTCAGCTATGACAGAAGAAGAACAGGATAAAGTCATTCATACGATAAAAGAGGTTTTATCATGAAAACTGTAATTATCGTACAGGCAAGAATGACGTCAACTCGTCTTCCGGGGAAAGTTCTAAAGGCTGTTTTAGGTAAACCCTTATTAGAGTATCAAATTGAACGACTTAGACGTATAGAATCAGCAGATGAAATTGTGATTGCCACAACTACCAATGATACGGATCAGCCGATTGTTGACTTATGCAACCGGCTTAATCTGCCGTATTTTCGCGGCTCGGAAGAAGATGTTTTAGCCAGATATTATGGAGCAGCTATAGAGCATAGGGCAGATGCCATTGTGCGCATCACGTCAGATTGCCCAGTAATTGATCCGGGGGTTATTAATAGTATTATTGGTTTCTATATTGAGAATAAAAATCAATATGATTATGTTTCTAATAGTTTAAAGCGAACTTACCCTAGGGGGATGGATACTGAGGTTTTTAGTTTTCATTGTTTGCAGGAGAGTTTTAAAGAAGCCCAAGCAGGGCCTGATCGAGAACATGTGACGCCTTTTATTTACAATAACCCATCTCGCTTTCGTCTTGCCAATGTTTCGCACATAGAAGATCAAAGCAAATATCGTTGGACAGTTGATACTCCTGAAGATTACGAATTAATAAGAAGGATTATTGAAAATTTATATCCACTAAACCATAAATTTACATTAGAGGATATATTACAATTATTTCAAAAGAATCCAGGGTGGTTTTTGATCAATAGTCATGTTGAGCAAAAAATATATGGAAAGTAGTTGGCTTACATCAAAAGAATAGGGTGGATGCTGTGCATATTATTATCAGAACAGATGCTTCCGTTAAAATTGGGTCTGGTCACATTATGCGGTGTCTGACACTTGCCGATGCCTTAGCTGCGAAAGGCGCGAAGATTGTATTCGTGTGCCGTGAACTGCCTGGCAATATGTGTGATTTTATCATGAAGAAAGGTTATACAGTTTGGCGGATGCCTTATCACAACGGTTATAACGCAGATGTGACATGGTCAAGGGTGGAAAGTTTAATTGATGCACAAGAAACAATAGAAATATTAAAACAAAAATGCGAGAAATTTGACTGGCTGATAGCTGATCATTATGGCATCGAACGGGAGTGGGAAACCGCAATGCGACCATACAGTAAGCAAGTTATGGTTATTGATGATTTGGCCAACCGGGAACATGATTGCGATGTTATTTTAGATCAAAATTTATATACAGGAATGGAATCACGTTATGATTCATTAATACCTTCCGAGTGTAAGACGTTTTTGGGACCAGAGTATGTATTACTTAGACCGGAATTTATTAGAGAATATTTTAAAGGGTGTATTAAAAGTAGAACCGGAGATATACATAATATTCTAATATTTTTTGGCGGCAGTGATGCGACCAATGAAACGAAAAAGGCACTGGAAGCAATAGTTGCTATAAACAACCCTAATATTTGCACAAATGTAGTTATCGGGTCTTCTAATATTTATAAGGATGAAATAAAAAAAAGTTGCAGAGAAATTAGGAATTGTTTTTGCCATTGTCAAGTTAGCAATATGGCGCAATTAATGTCAGAAGCAGATTTAGCAATTGGCGCTGGAGGTACTACAACCTGGGAGCGCTGCTTTTTAGGTCTGCCGGCAATTACAGTTTGCATTGCGGACAACCAAAGAGAACTTCTTCAGACTGTGGAAAAAAAGCATGCTATATTAAATCTTGGCTGGTATAAGAACGTTATAAATAAAGATATACAAAATAGTATTCAGTATCTCTTGAACAATAAAATAGTAGTACAAAATATGAGTATTCAAGCTTCTGATATCATGGGTAATTCCTTAGCAAAACAGCAAGATGTATTACAAGCTTTGATGGGAGATCAATATGTTTAACAAGGCAGATTTTTCATTAAGAAAAATAACAGAAAATGATTTGAAAGGGGTTTTAAAGTGGCGAAATTCTGATCATATTCGCAATAATATGTTTTCCGATCATATGATTACTTTAGAGGAACATTATAAATGGTTTAATAAAATAAAAGAAGATAATTGCAATCTTCATTTGATATTTGAAAAACAATCCGTTTCTGTTGGCATGACATATTTCACAGATTTTGATATTTCTAATCAAGTATGTAGCTGGGGATTTTACTTGGGAGAAAAAAGTTTGCCAAGAGGAATGGGGACAGTATTGGGTTTTTTATCACTTGAATATTCATTTGAAATCCTTGGCATAGAAAAATTGTGTGGAGAAGTTCTAGGATTTAATATACCTAGTATAAGGCTATTCCAAAGACTTGGCTTTAAAGAAAGTAGTGTACGTCAGCATGTATATAAAAGTCACTCCTATCAAGATGTTGTGTTGTTTGAAATGTTGAAAGAAGAGTGGAAACAGCATAAAAGGAGAATCTTTAGTGAGATATTTTATAATACGGGAGAGTAGTACATATGAGGTGCGTGATTGCCAGTAGTAATATCCTGTACAATGACATTCCAGACAATTTAAAAGAAATCTATAATGACTTCGAATTTATTTTAATAGATAAAAAAGAGGATCTAACTTTTGATAATTTGGAAATAATTGACCCTAACTATATCTTTTTTCCACATTGGTCTTATCTGATTCCAGAAAATATCTTTATGAACTTTCAATGTGTTATCTTTCATATGACTGATGTTCCATTTGGTAGAGGTGGTAGTCCCTTACAAAACTTAATTGCGCGAGGAATATATGAAACCCAAATAACTGCGTTAAAGTGTGAAATGGGAATTGATTCAGGGCCAGTATATATGAAAATGCCATTATCTCTATATGGGACAGCAGAAGAAATATTTTTGAGATCAAAGCCCATTATTGAGAAAATGATAATACATATTATAGACAATAAGCCGTTTCCATCTCCACAAGACGGTAAAAGTGTATTTTTTCCTCGACGTAAGCCAGGGGAAAGCAATATGGAAAATTTAACTGAAATTGAGCAAGTTTATGATTACATTCGTATGCTTGATGCTGAAGGATATCCAAAAGCTTTTTTTGAAACAAAAAATATGAGATTGGAATTCGAAAGAGTGTCACTTAAGAATGGATATTTAGTGGCGGATGTAAAAATTAAAAAAAAGGAGAACTAAAATGAATAAATCAGTACTAGTGATAGCGGCCCATCCTGATGACGAGGTATTGGGATGCGGAGGAGCTATTGCTAAACATGTACGAGAGGGGGACGTAGTCAATGTAGTAATCTTGGCAGAAGGTCTCACTAGTCGTGAACAGAAGCGAAATCGTGAATTGTTAAAGATGGAACTAAATGAATTAGCGGCAAGCGCAAGAAAGGCAAATGAAATACTGGGAGTATCATCACTTACAATAGGGAGTTTTCCAGATAATCGTATGGATGGCATAGAAAGACTTGATGTAATAAAAGAAATTGAAAAATATATAAGCCAATTTATGCCGGATATTATCTATACACATTATGGTGGTGATGTCAATATTGATCATAGAGTTATTTATGACGCCGTTGTTACAGCATGTAGACCTGTTCCCCAGTATTGTGTAAAACAACTCTTGTTTTTTGAAACTCCATCAAGTACAGAATGGCAGATTCCTAATCCATCATCTCATTTTGGACCTAATTGGTTTGTGGATATATCTGGTGTTATAGATTTAAAGAAAGAAGCATTAAGTGCATATGCATCTGAAATGCGCGATTGGCCACATCCTCGATCTATTCGGGCAATAGAATATTTGGCCTTTTGGAGAGGAGCTTGTATAGGAGTTGAGACGGCTGAGGCGTTTGTTTTAGGACGCAATATTACGTAAGGATTAAGGAGCATTGTTTATGATTCAATTTGCAAAAATTAAAATTGGTAAAGAGTATTCTCCATTTGTGATAGCCGAAATGTCCGGCAACCATAATCAATCACTGGAACGGGCACTTTCAATTGTGGATGCTGCAGCAGATTGTGGTGTTCAGGCGTTAAAGCTCCAGACATACACAGCTGATACGATGACTATTGATATAGATGATAAAGAATTTTTTATTGATGATCGTAAGAGCTTGTGGCAGGGCAATTTTCTTTACAAATTATATCAGGAAGCTTATACACCTTGGGAGTGGCATAAGCCAATTTTTGATCGCTGCCGTGAGCGAGGAATAATTGGGTTTAGTACTCCTTTTGATGAAAGTGCTGTTGATTTTTTAGAGTCTCTGGAAGTACCATGCTATAAAATAGCTTCTTTTGAAATGACAGATTTGCAGTTGATTCGAAAAGTAGCTGCTACTGGCAAGCCCATGATCATATCTACGGGAATGGCAACAGTGGCAGAGATTGATGAGACAGTACGGGCAGCTAGACAAGGGGGATGTCAGGATCTTATTTTGCTTACGTGTACTAGTACGTATCCCGCCACTCCAACCAATACCAACTTAATGAAGATTCCTCATATGCGGGAATTATTCTCCTGCCAGGTGGGTTTGTCAGATCATACCATGGGGATTGGTGCAGCGATTGCAAGTATCGCATTGGGAGCTACTGTTATCGAAAAACATTTTACGCTTTCAAGGGCCGATGGTGGTGTAGATTCCGCTTTTTCGTTAGAACCTGCAGAAATGGCAGCGTTGGTTACAGAAAGCGAGCGTGCTTATCAGGCACTGGGACAAGTTAGTTATGGTCCGAGTCAAGCAGAACAAGCATCTTTACAATATCGAAGATCCTTATATGTAGTAGAAGATATACAGGCAGGAGAATTATTTACTAAGCACAATGTACGCGCTATTCGACCGGGATTAGGTCTGCCAACGAAATATTTAGATTTAGTCATTGGCCGAAAAGTAAAAGAAGATGTGCGGCGAGGTACACCTGTGAGTTGGGAAATACTATGATGCTATAGTGTTTTGGATATGGTAAGGATTGATAGGAATTGTATTAAGTGAAAGAGGGTTTAGAATGAGTGGAAGGATTCTATTGTTTAAAGGTTTATCACAATATGATGTAGTTCGAGGTTTCATTGAGGATCTGGCTACAGCTTTTCGTACCTTAGACAAGGAAGTTTTAGTTATTGATTTGGCTTCAGAAAATCATAATGTCCAACTGCTTCAAGATGCTTTTAGTAAAGAGTGTGATTTTGCATGTGGTTTCAATTTAAATGGGTATGATCTTGGTATTGGTCAGGAAGGAATAAAATTTTTAAAAGATGTAGGAATTCCCTATATAGGAATTTTTACTGATAATCCTTTATATCATTCTTTGAAGTTTCGTTTAGTTGATAATGTTGGTATGCCGGATAATTTTTTGATTACTTGCGTGGATAAACATCATTTAGAGGTTTTGGAGTATTGCAGTAAGGTAAGCTTTAGTAGTTTTTTACCTCATGCAGGATCGTATAGAGATGATGTTGATAGATATAGAA
Organism: Pelosinus baikalensis; assembly: GCF_020819555.1. NCBI lineage: Bacteria > Bacillati > Bacillota > Negativicutes > Selenomonadales > Sporomusaceae > Pelosinus > Pelosinus baikalensis. Next base: position 5,724 of record NZ_JAJHJB010000002.1, on the reverse strand, counting down.
ATATGGAAAGCAGAACCAAGGATGTTGTTTTTTGTGGTTCCTATAGCAAACCCAATATTTCATGGACAAATCATCCAATGAAACCTTTACTGGATGATATCGCAGATTTTATGTTGAGCTCAGAAAGTATTCAAGTACAAGATGCGTTGCAGCAGGCTTTACAGACAAAAAATTATGTTCTAAGCCCAGAGTTTTTTCAACGGATATTAGATGTAGTCGTGCATGTTGATATTTATGTTAGAAATGTGAGGCGAACAAGGATGATTGCTGAATTGGCTGATGCAGGGATCAAGCTGAGTATATATGGTAATGGATGGGAGCAATTGTCTTGTACGAAACCTTTTAAGGTCTATAAAGCTGTGAGTTTTGACGAAGTGTTGAAAATCATGGCAGATACTAAAATTGTTCTCAATCTTGTAGATAGCTTTTCTTATGGCTCTCATGAACGAGTATTTTCTGCTATGCTTAACGGCGCAGTGGCATTAACTGATGTAAATGGGTATTGGCGGGATGAGTTTGTAGAGGAGAAGGAAATAGTCACATACTCAATGTTGCAATTAAATAAATTACCACTTAAAATTACTGAGTTGCTATCGGATTTGTCACGGCTTAATGCTATTGCGCATGCTGGGCAAGAAAAAGCGAAACAAAGCCACACATGGAAAGCACGGGCCCAGGAGATTATCAAGCTCGTTCAAATGTTGAATGGATTTCGCTTACTAAAGAGGTAAGACAATGAAAATATGTTTAGGTATGATTGTAAAAAATGAAGAGAATTACCTTAAAATTGCTCTAAATAGCGCATTGAAACTTACTGACAATGCTGTGGTTGTTGATACTAGTTGCCACAGCTAAAACAATTGATATTTTAAAAAGAGTTTGGTCAGCGGGTTGAGATAAGGCATTTTCAATGGATCAATGATTTTTCAGCAGCAAGGAACTATTCTCTTGAAGACATAGATGCTGATTGGATATTGGTGCTTGATGGGGACGAAAGACTGATTTGTGATGCTCAAAAAATACGAGAAAAACTTATTAGTAGTACAGTTGATGGTTATGACTTTGTAGAGGAATCACATATGAGCGGAGGCGCTAAAGGGAAAGCAATGGCGTATATAAAGAGGGAATGGACGAATATAAGAAATTCTTAAGTGAGAATGGATTGCTTCGTGCCTCGCAATGACATACAGTGTATCGATACTTTTTTATTGAGACTTGCAATTTACTTCTAATAAGCTTATAATATAGGTTAAGAACCTATTGCTTAGGTCTGTGGTTGAAAGTCGAGGCCAGTCGCAGGCGAAACGATCCACATAAGGAGTCCAAAGTGGCTCTGAGCATGGTGCGGTTTAGGGGTAAGTCCTGCCGAGTTATTAGCTACGTCAGCTAGATTCGAGAGTGGCAGTAGTGAGGAGATTGATTTCTTATTAGCGAACCTTCCAGCAGGCGGGTGTGGGGGCAAAGACCAGGTCAGCTAAGCAGTGTGGTCCTTTAGAATTCATAAGGTGAGGGGATTTCTTTAATGGCTTTTCAGGACAAAACTCTAAAATGTAAGGACTGTGGCGTAGATTTTGTGTTTACAGCAGGAGAGCAGGAGTTTTACGCAGAAAAGGGATTTGAAAATGAGCCTGCACGTTGTCGCGAGTGTCGCGATGCGAAAAAACGCAGTCGCGAAGGTGGCGAACGTCAAACATCGCAACGAGAAATGCATGAGGTGGTTTGTGCTGGATGTGGTATTACTACACAAGTGCCATTTAAGCCTCGTAATGATAGACCGGTTTATTGCCGGGATTGCTTCACAGCGCAAAGGTCATAAGTACGTAACACTCGGATGAGAAATCATCCGAGTTTTTTGTTATTTGTTTAATGCAAGATAAAAATACTTCTAGAACAACATTGACTAAATATGCATAAATAATGTATAATTATAAAGAGATTGAGAATGTAAGCAGGAGGGTTATTCTATGTCAAAGAAAATTATGTCATTACTAATTATAGTGGTGCTGATTGCATCATTTGGTTTGGTTGGGTGCAGTAAAGAGGGAGCATCAACTGTGAAAGTATTGAAAGTGGGTACAGATGCAGGTTTTGCTCCATTTGAGTTTCAAGATGAAAAATCAAAAGAATATGTCGGTTTTGATATGGATTTGATTAAAGCCTTAGGCAAACAAATGGGTTATGAAGTACAAATTCAAAATATGAATTTTGATGGACTCATTCCTGGTTTAGAAGTGAATAGCATTGATGCAGTTGCTTCCGGTATGACCATTACAGAAGCTAGAAAGCAAAAAGTGAATTTTACGAAGCCTTATTATCAAGCTGGATTAACCATCGTAGTGAAAAATGACAATAATGCTATTAAGAACTTTAAAGATTTAGAAGGCAAGAAAATTGCAGTGCAGATTGGTACTACTGGCGCTGCAGAGGCAAAGAAGATTAAAGATGCGCAAGTTCGTGAGTTTAATAATGCTCCCGAAGCGTTTATGGAATTAAAAGCTGGCGGTGTTGATGCCGTTGTGAATGATAAACCTGTTAACGAATATTATATTGCCCAATCAGGCAGCAAAGATGCCAAAACTGTTGGCGAGCCTCTGCAAGCTGAAGAATATGGGATTGCCGTTGCCAAAAAGAATACAGAACTAGCAGGTAAATTGGATAAAGCTCTTGATGAGCTGAAAAAGAATGGCGAGTATGAAAAAATATACGTAAAATGGTTTGGCAAAAAGCCAGGAATATAAGCTGATAAAAGTATAATGTATACATTGCGGGACTGGGTGAAAACCGGGTCCCTTTTGCTATATTCTATAAAAAAACTATTGACTAAATATCCAAGACATATGTATAATTATGAACATTACAAGATTACAAACAAATAGCAGGAGGGAAGAAAAAATGTCTAAAAAAATACTATCTTTGTTCGTAATTGGGATATTTATCCTATCGTTAGGTCTGGTTGGCTGTGGTAAGCAGGAAGCGAAACCGGCTAAAGTTTTGAAAGTCGGATCGGAAGCGGCTTTTGCTCCCTTTGAGTTTCAAGATGAGAGTACAAAAGAATATGTAGGTTTTGACATTGATTTAATTAAAGCCATTGGTAAGCAAATGGGTGCCGAAGTACAGATTCAAAATATGGGATTTGATGGATTGATTCCTGGTTTAGAGGCTAACAGTATTGATTTGGCTATTTCAGGAATGACGATTACAGAAGAACGAGCCAAAAAAGTAAGCTTTTCTAAGCCTTATTATAAATCTGGTTTGACGATGGTTGTAAAAAGTGATAATACGAGTATTAAGTCTTTCAAAGATTTAGAAGGTAAAAACATTGCTGTTCAATTAGGTACTACTGGCGCAGATGAAGCTAAAAAAGTAAAAGATGCACAAATTCGTGAGTTTAACAGTGCTCCAGAAGCATTTCTAGAGCTTAAGGCTGGTGGCGTCGATGCCGTTGTAAATGATAAACCGGTTAATGAATATTATATTGCAAAAGCTGGTGGTAAAGATGCTAAAATGGTTGGTGAACCTCTAACTGCTGAGGATTATGGTATTGCGGCTTCAGCTAAGAATAAAGAGCTAATTGCTCAAGTTGATAAAGCATTGGAAGAATTAAAGAAGAACGGCGAATATGAAAAAATTTACGTAAAATGGTTTGGTAAAAAACCGTAATCGAATCATCGTACATAATGACAAAAAGAACACACCCCGTCACTGCGTGCCACCCCTCTCAAGAGGGGATTTTTTTATTCTTCGCATCTTCGCGTTTCAAAAGGTTTTTAAAAAATTGCTCAAAGAGTGGACATTTGGTAAAGTGTATTATTTTGATAATACAAAAAATGCTTGATGATTCAGAAAAAAGATGTAAAATAGTAGAAGGTAAACAAATAGAGTTGTTATGGGAGGTTATTTGATTGTCGAAAAAAATGCTGAGTTTGATGGTAGTCGGAATTTTGGTATTATCTTTAGGTTTAGTTGGCTGTGGTCAGAAGGCTGCAGATACGAACAAGGCCAAAGTGCTTAAAATTGGTGCAGAGATGACATTTCCACCTTTTGAGTTTCAGGAAGAGGGCAGTAAAGAATATGTCGGCTTTGACATGGATTTGGCAAAAGCAGTGGCAAAGCAAATGGGCTACACTGCAGAAATTCAAAACATTGGTTTTGATGGTCTGATTCCTGCATTGGAAGCAGGCAACATTGATATGATCGTTTCCGGTATGAGCATTACAGAAGAACGTAGTAAAAAAATAGCGTTCTCCAAACCTTACTATAAATCTGGTTTGTCCATTGTAGTTAAAGGAGATAATAATTCGATTACAAGCTTTAAAGATTTAGAAGGTAAAAGAATTGCTGTACAAATTGGCACCACAGGTGCTGAAGAAGCTAGAAAAATAAAAGATGCGAAAGTACGGGAATACAATAGTAATTCCGAAGCATATATGGAACTAAAAGCTGGCGGTGTAGATGCAGTAGTGAATGATCTGCCAGTGAATGAATATTACTTAACGAAAAGCGGCGAGAAAAATGCCAAAATTGTTGGCGATATCGTGAATGCCGAGGAATATGGCATGGCTGTAACTAAGAAAAACACGGAGCTAGTGGAAAAAGTAAATAAGGCGATCGACGAATTAAAGAAAAACGGCGAATATGAAAAAATTTATGTGAAATGGTTTGGTAAAAAACCACAACTATAAAAATAATGAAGAGGCTGCCTCAATCGTTTATTGAGGCAGCCTCCACTTTTTCCTTACCATACGAGAGGAAACTTATATCCCGAACATAACTTCCGAATCATCTCCATCATTTTCTTTATCGATGCCTCCGATATTAAAACGATAGGATAAGCCCCAATAAAAACCATCACATTTTTTATCGTTAAACTTTGAAATCCGGTAAGTAAAATTGGTTTTTAAATCATCGGTTAGCTTATAATTTAATCCCACTTGTGATTCGCGGAAATGACTACCAATGACCTGGGAAGCATAGTAATCCCAGTCTTCATTGAGAATGCCGCCAGTTGCTCCTCCCCAAAAAGGCTTACTATGAGAATCCATCGATACATTGCCGACAATGAATCGAGAGCTAGGACCAAAATTAAATTGGGCATAGGTTTCAGTTGCTTTGTAACCAGCAGAACGCCAATTACTCTTTTCGAATCCAACTGTCAGTGAATGTGTAATTTTATAATCAAAGTTATAATTACTCCCACTATCACTACTGTTATGAATCATGAAGTCTACATTAAGATCTCCAATTTCCAAATTTTTAACTGGAGCAGCCAACGCGGTGCCAAGCATTAGATAGGTGCAAAAAAAAGATACCGCAGCTGTTTTTGTTCTTTTTTTCAACATGAAAAGATCCCTCCTAAAGATTTTAATGAACTTTCAATTACATCAATTATCGCTGTTCTACTTTGTTTTTTGCTTTGAAAATAAAAAGGCTGCTATGAGGCAAATTCTTTAGAGATCATAAATAAAACCCTTTGTGTCCTTTGCGTCTTTGCGGTTCCGGTCTAACCCCCTATTTTTAGACATGAGCCTTAACGAACCTCATTCAATCGCACAAATGCTACTGATTACAATTCAACTACTTTTAAATGCAATTGATTTTTTAAAAAGAGTTGATAACACTCTGACGGTGTCCTATATTTCAAGCTAGAATGAATACGAACTTCATTATAAAACCGAATGTGATCATGAACCACTTCATAAGCTTCTGCAAATGTTAGGAATTCAT